>CBFGSA010000015.1:0-31668 GCA_965651365.1 uncultured Rhodanobacteraceae bacterium
GGTTCCGCGCTGCGCGCGGCCCCAGGGTGACGAGGTGATGGGGTTGCGCGCTGCGCGCGGCCCCAGGGTGACGGGGTGATGGGGTTGCGCGTTGCGCGCGGCCCCAGGGTGATGCAGAGATGGGTTTCCCGTTATCTGCACACAGGCACCTGACGTCTGTCATGAGCGGAAAGTGATGTTGGGAACTGCGAAGTGCCAGGCGCCGAAGTCACAATGGTCACCAAGGAGGTTCCATCATGAATCACACGCAAGAACCGGTGGCCCGGCTTGAGTCGGTCACCAAGAATTACGGCAGGCTGCGCGCGCTGAACGATGTCAGCCTGGACATCCGGCGTGGACAGTTGCTGTCGCTGCTGGGCCCGAACGGCGCGGGCAAGAGCACGGCGATCAGCCTGCTGCTGGGCCTGGTCCGGCCGGATGCGGGGCAGGTGAGCCTGTTTGGCGAGAATCCGCAGAACATTCGCGCACGGCGCCATGTCGGCGTGATGCTGCAATCCGCCCGTTTGCCGGACACGCTGCGTGTGGGCGAGCTGCTGCGGCTGACGGCCAGCTATTACCCCGCGCCACGGGAACTTGCCGAGACTGCGGCATTGGCCGGCATCGCCGATCTGCTCGATCGACCGTACGGCAAGCTGTCCGGCGGCCAGCAGCGCCGGGTGCAGTTCGCGCTGGCGCTGTGCGGCCGGCCGCAGCTTCTGTTTCTGGATGAACCGACCGTGGGCATGGATATCGAAAGTCGCCGCAAGCTGTGGCAGGCCATGCGCGATCTGGTCACCGACGGCTGCTCGGTGGTGCTGACCACGCATTATCTGGAAGAGGCCGAAGCCCTTTCGCAGCGTGTGGTGGTGCTGGGGCGGGGCCGCGTGCTCAGTGACGGCAGCGTGGACGAGCTGCGTGCGCGGGTGGCGCTGTCGACCATCCGCTGTCGCAGCATGCTGGACGAGGAACAACTGGCGCAGTGGCCAGGCATTACCGAAGCCAGTCGCGACGGAGGCTACATCGAGTTGGTGTGTGCGCAGCCGGAAACGGTTCTGCGCCGATTGCTGGAACGCGATCATGCGCTTTCCGACCTGGAAGTGCGGCGTGCCGGCCTGGCCGAGGCGTTCACCGACATCACCCGCGAAGATGATGATTTGAAGGAGGCGGCGTAATGGAAAATGCAATTCTGGCGGCCGAACGCGCCGCAATGGCACCCGGTCGGGTGCTGGGCGCCTACCTGGCCGAGGCACGCAGCGAATGCCGGCGCTATCTGCGCATGCCCTCGTTCATGCTGCCGCTGATGCTGTTTCCGACCGTGTTCTACCTCATGTTTGGCGTGCTGATGAACCACAACCACGATCCGCGCGTGGCGGCCTATCTGCTGGCCAGTTATGGCGCCTTCGGCATCATGGGCCCGGGTCTGTTCGGCTTTGGCGCCTCGCTGGCGATCGAGCGCGAAGGCGGCCTGCTGACGCTGAAGCGGGCGTTGCCGATGCCGCCCGGGGCCTACCTTCTGGGCAAAATGGCCATGGCGATGCTGACCAGCGGCCTGATGATGCTGCTGATGCTCGCGCTGGGCGTGTTTGCCGGCGGTGTTGCGCTTGGCATGTTGCAGATCCTGGCGCTGCTGGCCTGCGCCGTATTCGGGGTGCTGCCGTTCTGCGCCCTTGGCATGCTGGTCGGCACGCTGATCAAGGGCCAGGGCGCGCCCGGCATGTTGCAATTGGTGTACCTGCCGATGGCCTTCCTGTCCGGGCTGTGGTTTCCGCTGTCGATGATGCCGAAGGTGCTGGGCAGCGTCGCGCCCATCTGGCCCAGCTATCACCTCAATCAGATCATGCAGGGCGCGGTGGGCATGGGTGACGGGTCCGGGTACGGCCACATCCTTGTTCTGGCGGCTTTTGGCGGTGTGTTCTTTGTACTGTCGGTACGGCGATTGCGGCGTCACGGGTAAGATAAACGCATGTCTTCGACGACCCTGCCAGCCTGGCTCAAGCCCGCACCCGACTCGATGGTTGCGCACATGCGCCGTGCCGGACACCAGCCAAAATGGCAGGCCCTCAATATTCTCTGGTCGATCTGGCTCTTTCTGACGCCCTTGTTCACCGCGGTGGGGCCGGAGTTCGTCTGGTCGCTGGTGCTGGGCTATCCGGTGTTTCTGCTGCTGTTCGCGCTGATCCATGTGCGGCCATACAGCGAGACCAGTTTCTACGTCTCGGCGCTGACCTTGCTGGCGTGCGTGTCGGTTCCATTCAACAGCGCAGCCTGGAGTTATGCGGTGTTCGCCTGCGTGTACGTGCCGTACTTTGGTTCATGGCGCGGCAGCGTGCTGAAAATCGTTTTCATTCAGGCGCTGCTGGTGATGGAATCGTGGTGGCTGGGCTGGCCGTGGTTTATCTCGGCGATGATGATCGGGGTTTGCAGCAGTGCCGGTTTTGGCAGTCTCAGCGGACGCATCAACGCGATCAAGAATGCCAGCCAGCTTCGCTCCAGCGAGGAAGTGCGGCGGCTGGCCGCGCTGGCCGAGCGCGAGCGGATCGGCCGCGATCTGCATGATCTTCTGGGGCATACCCTGTCGCTGATCACGCTCAAGCTGGAGCTTTCGCGCAAGCTGTTCGATCGGGACCATGACAAGGCACGGCAGGAACTGGCCGAGGCCGAGCGGGTGGCGCGCAAGGCGCTGGCCGAGGTCCGTTCGGCGGTGACCGGCATTCGTGCCACCGACCTGGCCGGCGAGATGGCGGCCGCGCGTCTCATGCTGGAGTCGGCTGATGTGCAGTTTCTGCATGACCCTTCGAAGGAGCCTGTACCGTCGTCCCTGGAGCCGATCCTGGCGCTGGTCGTGCGCGAGGCCGTGACCAATATCGCCCGCCATGCCCGCGCCAGACGCGCACGGGTCCAAGTGGAGTGCAAGAATGGCGAAGTGCACCTGAGCGTGGCCGATGACGGTCGCGGTGGTGTCCAGGCTGCCGGCAATGGCTTGCGCGGTATGCGCGAGCGGGTTGAGTCGCTCGGGGGCAATCTGAGCCTTGAATCGAGCCGCGGAAAAGGCACGCGGCTGGACGTTCGCCTGCCCATGCCAAAGCCGACCGGCTCCGACCAGACTTTGCCGGGCTGTGCTGGCAGTGCCGACCTGTCGCCGGTTCGCGAGGCCCGTGCATGATCCGGGTGCTGCTGGCCGAGGACCAGGGCATGGTGCTGGGTGCATTGTCGGCCCTGTTGCAACTGGAGCCGGACATCGAGGTGCTGGGCCAGGCCGCGGATGGCGAGTCGGCCTGGCGTGAGGTCGAACGGCTGAAACCCGACGTGCTGGTGACCGACATCGAGATGCCGGGCCTGACCGGCCTGGAACTGGCGCAGCGCATCCAGCGCCACGAGTTGCCGATCAAGGTGGTGATCGTCACCACGTTTGCGCGGCCAGGTTTTCTGCGCCGCGCACTGGATGCCGGCGTCAGCGGCTATCTGCTCAAGGATGCCCCGGCCGAGAAGCTGGCCGACGCACTGCGTACCGTTACGCGCGGCGGTCGGTCCATCGATCCGGAACTGGCGCTGGAGGCCTGGTCCGAGGCCGACCCGCTGAACGACCGCGAGCGCCAGGTGCTGCGCCTGGCCGGTGCCGGCAAGTCGGCCGGCGACATTGCCGAACGGTTGAACCTGTCACAGGGCACCGTGCGCAACTACCTGTCCGAGGCGATCGGCAAGCTCGGCGTCGGCAACCGCATCGAGGCCTACCGGCTGGCACGCCAGAAGGGGTGGTTGTGAGGAGCCGGGATTGGGGTTTGGGTGGGGATGGGTTTCCCGCCAGAGTCATCAGTCGCCACGTGGCCAAGTCGCCTGTTCACGCGCCGCTCAAACCACCTTGTATAGTCTGCCGCCATGAAGAAACGAACCGCTTTTCCGATCGGCCTTGCAGCCCTGTTGCTGGCAACTGCCGGCGCAGCCAGTGCCGCCGACTCGGCCCGTGCCCGGCTGGAGAAGTTCGCCCAGGGCATCCATTCGCTGTCGTGCAGTTTCGTGCAGCAGGTCACCGACGCACGCGGCGACGCGCAGCCGGCGGTGAAAGGCTCACTGGCGCTGGAGTCACCGCGCCAGTTCCGCTGGCGGACCGAGGCGCCGCAGAAGCAGCTGATCGTGGCCGACGGCGCCCGGGTGTGGATCTACGATCCCGAACTGGAGCAGGTCACGTTGCGGCGCCAGTCATCGGCCGAGGCGCACAGCCCATTGACCGTGTTGACTGATCTGTCGCGTCTGGACAGGGACTTCACGGTCAGCGAAGTCGGCCATCACGACGGCCTGGACTGGCTGCGTCTGACGCCGAAGGGGGACGATCCGCAGTTCAAGTATGCCGATATCGGACTGGCGGGCGATACACCGCGACAGATGGTGTTCACCGATACGCTGGGCGGACAATCGCGGATCACCTTCAGCGACTGGAAGCGCAATCCGGACTTGCCCGCAGGCACCTTCCAGTTCACCCCGCCAGCCGACGTGGACGTGGTCGGCGACGATGTCGAGACCCCGCAGGTGCGTGGCGCCCACTGACACTGGCCCCGGCTGCGCAGTGGCTGTGGCTCCCTGCGTGCACCGAATTGCCGTCATTCCCGGTCGCTGCGTGCGCAATATCAGTTTGATCAGATCGTCCACTGGTCGACGGCGGTGCGATTGCGGCCACCGTGCTTGGCGCGGTAGAGGGCGGAATCGGCGCGTTCCAGCCAGTGCTCCACGGGTTCATCCGGCTTGCGCAAGGCGATGCCGATACTGATGGTTGCGCCAATGTTCTGCTGTTCGTGGCGGACAGTCATCTCCGCTTGCGCTTTGCGGATGCGCTCGGCGACATTGCGTGCGTCTTCGATCCGTGTGCCCGGCATGCAAATCATCAGCTCTTCTCCACCAAAACGGCCGATCAGATCACTGACCCGGCAATGCTCGCGTATGACGTCTGCGGTGGCTCGCAACACCTCGTCGCCCGCCAGGTGCCCATGGGAGTCGTTGACCTGCTTGAAGTGGTCCAGATCCAGCAGGGCCATGCAGACCGGCTGGTCCGGGGCTTTTCGTACATGCTCTTCGACCCGCTCGAGGAAGCGGCGCCGGTTGAGGACCCCGGTCAGGCTGTCGGTTCCCGCGAGCTGGTCCAGGCGGGAATTGGCTTCGCGCAACTCGCGTGTGCTGAGGTCGATTTGTGCTTGCAGCTCGCGCGCACGCCGGTGCAATACCCAGGTGCGCAAGTAGACCAGGCCCACGATCAACGCCAGCAGCAGGGCAATGCCGGCAAGGCGGGCAGCCAGTGTCTCGAACCACAGTGGCTGGACGTCGACACGAATCCTCGATTCGATCTGCTGCGGAAACAGCCCGTTGACCGTGGCCCGCAGAATCAGGGTGTATGTCCCGTACGGCAGGTTGGTGTAGATGGCGCTGGGCGTATTGCCGGGCACAACCGGCGTCCAGTCACGGTCGAGTCCGTCCAGTCGATAGCTGTAACGGGTCTGGCGGCTGTCGCGGTAGTCCAGCAGGGCGAAATCGAGTTGCATGTTGCGTGCGTGGGCTGACAGGGTGGCGGTGTCACCGTCCTCGGGCAGATCGGCAAACGGAAGGCTTTTGCCGCCGAGGATTGCATTGGTAACTGCGAGCGGCGGCGAATCATTCGTCGGCAGAGCCAGATCCGGCCGGATCACGGTCAGGCCACCCAGGCCACCGAACAGGAGATTGCCGCCGGGAGCATGGGCCGCGGCGATATTGACGTAGCTGTCGATGCCCAGGCCATCGCGCCGACCCAGTGTCTGCACGGTGCCCGTGGTCGGGTTGAGCACGTTGATGCCGTTGGATACGCTCATCCAGACCATGCCCTTTGGGTCGACCAGGGTCGCATTGACCTTGTTGCTCGACAGGCCGTTGGCGGTGTTGAAAATGCGAAATCGCGGCATCCCGCTTGTGGTCTGCGCGGGCCCGGTTTCGGCCAGCCCGCCAAAGGTGCTGATCCAGACCTTGCCATCGTCGTCCTGCCGGATACTGCCCACGTAGTCCTGCGGCAGGCTTTCAGCCTTGCCGTTTCGATGAACGAGATTGTGGAATCGGGACATCGGTTGCGCGGTTGAAGCGATGCTGATGCCGGCGGCCGTGGCGTACCAGAAATCCTCGCCGATCCGGGCAATCTGGTGCACCGTGTCGTTGACCAGGCTTTGCGCATTGTCGTCCTGGTGCCGTGCCTGACTGAGTTTATGCGTCTCGAGGTCGTACTGGAACAGGCCTTCGTAGGTTCCGATCAGCACCCGATTGCCGTTGTGCGCAAGGCTGAGAATCGGCTTGTCGTCCAGCTGCCGAATCAGCGAACCGCGCGTACGCAGAGTGTCCGGATCGATGGCCACCAGTCCGTCCGACCCGGCCCAGATGGTGCCATTCGGCAGTTCCAGAAAGGACAGGACATCGCGGTGCGCCTGGCGACTTTCAAGCCGCAGATGACGCATGCTGCCGTTGGCCAGGTCGATGATGTCAATACGCCCGCTGTCCAGCCCGAGCCAGATTCGCTGGCGACTGTCGACGAACACGTTGTGTACATTGCTGCCGGACAAGGCATGTGGATTGACGGGTGAAGCGCGTAATGCAAATGCTGTCTGCGGTTCCGGGTCGGTCACTGCAAGCCCGAGATTGGTGGCCATCCAGATATTGCCACCGCGGTCGAACAAAAGCGCGCGTACCGTGTCGCCTGGCAGTGAAGACACGATCGCCGGGTCATGCCGAATGCGTCTGCTCAGCCGCGCGCCAGGCTCATAGCGAATGGTGCCGAAGCCATCGGTGGCGAGCCAGACTTGACCCCCTGCGCCGCTGGTTATGGCGCGAACCGTTGGCCATTGGGCTTGCGGGTCATGGCTGAACAGACCGGGGACACCGTGCCAGACGCCGCCAGTGTCGCGGTACACCGCACCGAGCGCCACGCTGCCCAGCCACAGGCGGCCCGATCGATCCTCATCAATGGCCCACACGGGGCTGCGGAGAACCCGGTCGATATCGGCGTCCTTTGCCCGCAGCCGTTCAAAACTCCGGGCGTGCGCCTTGCGCACGGCAAGCCCGTGCTGGTTGCCTACCCATACATTTCCTGCACGGTCCTGGTAAACAGTGAAATTGCGCCCGGCGGTCATCCCGTCCGAATCGATGGCGCGCACTTTTCCGCTGGCCAGATCCAGATGGTCCAGCCCGTTGTCGGTGGCAACCCACACGCCGCCGTCATGATCACTGGCCAGGGCATAGATCTTGCCGTTGCTGGTGCCGCCGGGGCCGATCGGCCAGGACTCGAACTGGTTGTCGCGCGGATTGAACCGCACCAGGCCACCGGCATTCGTACCGATCAGGATGCCGCCGTCGGGCAATGCCAGCAGGCAGCGCACATAGGCGTCGGGCAGCCCGGCGGGCGGGCTCAAACGCGAATCAAAGACCTGGACATGCAAGCCGTCATAACGCACCAGACCACCCATCGTCCCAGCCCAGATCAGGCCGCGCCGGTCCTGCACCACAGCCGTGGTCACCGAGTGCGGCAGGCCGGAATTGGTGCTGATGATGTCGAAGTCGGGAACCTCGAACGGCGCCCAGGGGTCGCCATTGGCCCAAACCGGAATATGCCAGAACAGCATGGCCAGGAAAGCCAGAAGCAGCCCGTATCGTTGGCACGGGCCGTGCTGTGACAAGTAAAACTTCCCTTCCACCTTCCCGGCAATGCGGCCGTGCGACCGCGTTGCAATCCTCGCTGCTCGGTCCCCTGAACTGGGCATCACTGATAGCCGACAGGGTTGAAAATGTCAAGCAGCGGCGCCACGGTCCGGATCCGGATTGCAGTTTGCATCATTCACCACGCTCCTGGGGCGCGGAGCGCGACCACACCCGATGCATGCATGGCGCACGGCTCGAAAAAAAATGCTGAAACGCCGTATGCTGGGCGCATGTTCAACGAAGCGAACCCGGGCAATGCGGAGTTGTTTGTCGAGGCGGAGAGTTTGAAGCCGCTGGCCGAGCGTATGCGGCCCACGTCACTGGACGAAATCGTGGGTCAGAACCGGCTGCTCGCGCCGGGCGCTGCCTTGCGCCGCGCACTTGAACACGGACGGGTGCATTCGATGGTGCTGTGGGGGCCGCCCGGGTGCGGCAAGACCACGCTGGCGCTGCTGGTGGCCAAATACGCCGATGCCCGTTTCCGGGCCATTTCGGCGGTGCTGTCGGGCCTGGCCGATGTGCGCAAGGCGCTGGCCGAGGCCGAGGTCAATTTCGGCCAGGGCATTCGCACGGTGCTGTTCGTGGACGAGGTGCACCGCTTCAACAAGGCCCAGCAGGACGCCTTTTTGCCGCATATCGAGAAGGGCGTGATCCTGTTCATTGGCGCGACCACGGAGAACCCGTCCTTCGAGCTCAACTCGGCGCTGCTGTCGCGCTGTCGGGTGCACGTGATGGAGGCCGTGAGCCGCGAGGCCATCGTGCAGGCGATGCAGCGCGCTCTGTCTGACCGCGAGCGTGGTCTGGGCAAGCTTGGACTGGAGGTCGATGATGTGGCACTCGGCCTGATCGCGCAGGCCGCCGACGGCGACGTGCGCCGTGCATTGACCTTGCTGGAAATCGCCGCCGAACTGGCCCATGGCGACCGCATCGACGAGGCGACGCTGGAGCAGGTGCTGGCTGATCGCACCCGCCGCTTCGACAAGGGGGGTGAACAGTTCTACGATCAGATCTCGGCCCTGCACAAATCGGTACGATCGTCCGATCCGGATGCCGCCGTCTACTGGCTCAGCCGCATGCTCGACGGCGGCTGCGATCGTGCCTACCTCGCCCGGCGCATGACGCGCATGGCGGTGGAGGACATTGGTCTGGCCGATCCGCGCGCCTGGCGCATGGCGCTCGATGCCTGGGACACCTGGGAGCGGCTGGGCTCACCCGAGGGCGAGCTGGCGCTGGCGCAACTGGCGCTCTATCTGGCCATGGCGCCGAAAAGCAATGCCGCCTACACGGCGTACAACCAGGCCCGCGCCGCGGTGCGTGAACATGGCACCCTGGAGGTACCCATGCACCTGCGCAATGCGCCGACCAGGTTGATGAAAGGCCTGGGTTACGGCAAAAACTATCAATACGACCATGATGCCGAAGGCGGCGTGGCGCTGGATCAGCAGTGCCTGCCCGACGCGTTGTCAGGCTCGCAGTTCTATCAACCCGTGCCGCGCGGCCTGGAAATTCGCATTGGCGAGAAACTCGACGAGCTGCGCGTGGCGCGCTCACAAGCGCGCAAGAAACCGGACCGGTAAGTTCGATTCACGCTGCCGTTCCGCGGCACGGCGGGGTGCCGCTGAGCGCAGCGAAGCGCACCGCGGCGTCAAGCTCCAAATGGTGTGCAAAGTTATGCGTCTGAGCGGCGGGTTCGGCCGAGGAAAGCGCCAGCGCCAAGCAGCAGCACAAGCAACAGCAGGCTTGTGGTGCTTGCGGAGGGAACGGGCACCGAATTTGCCAAGAGCTTGAGAACCAGTTGCAGGGTGGCTTCCTTCTGAATGTTGTAGTCGCCCAATGTGCGACCGTCTTCCAGAATTTTCCCGCCAAAGAGCAGTATTTGCTGGTCCGGCGGTATGCCTTCCTTGTCCTGGATTTTCTGCTTGACGTTGTCGATGGTGTCGCTTGGCTCCACTTCCAGCGTGATGGTTTCGCCGCTTGGCGTCTTGACGAAGATCTGCATGGCGATTGCCTGACCGCAGCAGCCCAGCAAGAGCAGTGCCAGCAGGATGCGGCTGAAAATGCGGTGACGACGCATGGCCGGATTTGATGTGCTCATTGCTTTCCCCTCAAGTCGACTCAAACCATGAATATATCAGCAGCACATCGCCTTCATCAGAGCGGTCGCATCCATTGCGGTACCGGAATGCCTTTCTCGCGCAGCAGTGGCGGGTTGAAGAGCTTTCCTGGGTAGCGGGTGCCGGAGTCGCACAGCACGGTGACGATGCTGTGGCCGGGACCGAGTTCGCGCGCCAGGCGGATGGCGCCGGCAATGTTGACCCCGCTGGAGCCGCCCAGGCACAAGCCCTCATCGATCAACAGCCGGTGCAGCAGGGGTACGGATTCGGTGTCGGCGATGGTCCATGCATGGTCGATCGGTGCGCCGTCGAAATTGGCGGTGATGCGGCTGGAGCCGATGCCTTCACTGATCGATCCACCTTCGGATTTCAGCTCGCCGTGGTTGATGTAGTGAGCCAATGCCGAGCCGGCCGGGTCGGCAAGAGCGATCTGGACTTTCGGATTGCGCGCCTTGAGCGCGTGGCCGACGCCGGCCAGGGTGCCGCCGGTGCCGCTGGCGCACACAAAGCCGTCGACCTGCCCTCCCGCCTGTTGCCAGATTTCCGGGCCAGTCGTGGCGGCGTGCAGCTCGCGGTTGGCGGTGTTGTCGAACTGATTGGCGAACCAGGCACTGACCGGTTCCCGCCGGTTCATGTCTTCGGCCAGTTGGCGGGCGCGATGGGCATAGTGGCCGGGGTCGGAATAGGGAACTGCCGGTACCAGCCGTATTTCGGCGCCAGTCATGCGCAGGGCGGCGATTTTCTCCGCACTCTGGGTCTCGGGCATCACGATGATGCTGCGATGGCCGCGGCTGTTGCCGAGCAGGGCCAGGCCGATGCCGGTGTTGCCGGCCGTGCCCTCGATCAGTACGGTGCCGGGCCGCACCAGGCCGTGTCGTTCGGCATCGTCGAGCAGGCCGAGCGCGGTGCGGTCCTTGATTGAACCACCCGGGTTGAGCCACTCGGCCTTGCCCAGGATCTCGCAGCCGGTCGCCTCGCTGGCCGCACGCAGCCGGATCAGCGGCGTGTTGCCGATGGCGCTGGCCAGGTCGGCGTGGACTGGCGGGGCAAAGAAAGCGGGTTTCTCGATGGCATTCATGTCGTTTCACTACAACACTACAGGAGGGCGACCGCGCCAGCTTGAGGCGCTGTTGCAGGAGCGACCCATGGCCGCGAACATGATACAACGGCATCCGTCGCGGCCATGGGCGGCTCCTGCAGGCTGTTCAGGCCCGGTAGGCCGGGATAAAGCGCAGGTACGGTTTGACTGCGCGAAAACCGTCGGGATAGCGTCGGCGGGCTTCCTCGTCGGAGACCGAAGGTGCGATGATGATGTCGTCGCCCGGGCGCCAGTCCACCGGGGTGGTGAGCTGTTTGCCGTCGGTCAGTTGCAATGAGTCGAGCACGCGCAACACTTCATCGACATTGCGCCCGGCGCTGGGCGGGTAGGTGAGGCTCAGGCGCACCTTCTTGTTCGGGTCGATGATGAACACCGAGCGCACCGTGACCGACGCATCGGCTTCGGGGTGGAACATGCCGTAGGACTTGGCAATCTTCAGTTCCGGGTCGGCCAGCAAGGGATAGTTGAGGGCGGTGCCGCCGACATCGGCGATATCGGCAGCCCAGGACTGGTGATCGGCGACCGAGTCCACAGACAGGCCCAGCAGCACGGCGTTGCGCTTGGCAAAATCGTCCCGGCGTCGGGCGAATTCGCCCAGTTCGGTGGTGCACACCGGCGTGAAGTCCTTGGGGTGGGAAAAGAAGACGACCCACTTGTCGCCGCTCCAGTCGTGGAAGTGGATGCTGCCTTCGGTGGATTCGGCGGTGAAGTCGGGTGCGGTCTGGCCCAGTTGCAGGCTCATGGTGGTATCTCCGTGGTTGGATTGACCTGATTGGCACCGTTCCTCGGTATTGCCACGTCATTCCGGGACCACGCGGAGCGTGGGACCCGGAATCCACTCGCTTGCATGGAATTACGGGCTGATCAGTGGATTCCGGATCGCCGCTGCGCGCCGTCCGGAATGACGGTTTCTGGAATGCCGGGGAACGACTCTAGTCAGGTGGATTGAAAGGGTTTTTGCGAGAGATGTGATTCAGGCGGCTTGCGCCATCTTTTGCAGGTCCCGGGAACATCGGCCGAACCAGGCCAGCGTTTGTCCGAGCGCCGCCACCTGGCCGATGATCAGCATGGCCGGTGGCCGAATGTCGTTGCGGACTGCCAACTCGGGCAGCTCGCGCAGTCGGCCGTGGACGACCCGCTGCCCGGTGCGTGAGCCGTTTTCGATCAAGGCCACCGGTGTGGCCGCGTCGCAGCCGTGGGCGAGCAGCTTGCGGCTCAGCTCGGGCAGGCGTGCCACGCCCATGTAGACCGCCAGGGTCTGTCGCGGCGCTGCCAGCGAATGCCAGTCGAGCGTGTCCAGCGAATGCTTGCAGTGTGCCGTGACCAGGCGCACCGATTGGGCATGATCACGATGGGTCAGCGGAATGCCCGCGTAGCTGGCGCAGGCGCTGGCTGCGGTCAGGCCGGGAATGATTTCGTAATCGATGCCGCGCTGGCGCAAAAATTCGGCTTCCTCGCCACCGCGCCCGAAGATGAACGGGTCGCCACCCTTCAAGCGCACCACGTGCAGGCCGCGGCGGACATATTCGGCCATCATGCAGTGGATGCGATGCTGGCTGGCATCGCCGTCGGCACCCGGCTGCTTGCCGACCGCGATGCGCTCGGCGTCGCGCCGGGCCAGATCCAGAACCTGGCTGCTGACCAGGCGGTCGTGCAGAATGATGTCGGCCTGGTGCAGGGCACGCAATGCGTTCAGCGTGAGCAAGCCGGGGTCGCCGGGGCCTGCACCGGTCAGGCTGACCCGGCCCGATCGCCGCCAGGTTTCGGGCCGGTCCAGTGCGTCGCGCAATGTGCGCGCAGCATCGGCCTCGCGTTGATGGCGCAGCAGCGTGGCGACCGGCCCGTCCAGCAGCCAGTCAAAGAACGCTCGCCGCGATTTCAGTGTGGGCAGGCGAGTGCGGATCAGGGAGCGGTTGCGGCGGGCCAGCGCCACCACGCCGGCCCATGATCTGTCCAGCCAAAGCTCCAGTTGCGCGCGCAGGCGCCTGGCGATGGCCGGCGCATGGCCGGCGCTGGAGATGGCGATGTGCAGGTCGCCGCGCACGACCGATGCCGGCACATGAAAACTGGACAGATCGGCGTCATCCACCACGTTCACCAGGCGGCAGTTGGCTGCGGCTGCGCGTGCGACCGCGGCGTTTTCGCTCTTGCGTCCGGTTGCGGCAACCACAATCCAGGTTTCACTCAGCCATGATGTGTCGAAGCGGCCGTGCAAGTGGACGATTTCGCCCTCTCTGGCCAGGCGGGAAAGTGTCGGTGTCAGCGTGGGGGCGCCCACCACCACTTCGGCGCCCGCCTTGCGCAGCGCTTCGACTTTGCGCTGTGCCACCCGGCCACCACCGACCACCAGCACGCGGCGCGTGCCGAGATCGGCGAACAGGGGGTACAAGGGCGTTGTCATCGGCTGCCTGCCTGAAACGAGTTGCCGACAGTCTAGTGTAGTGTCCGAATCCGGCGGAAGTGGCCTGAGCTCATGTCGATATGTGTTTATTGATATCTGCGGATAGACGTTTAGCCGTCCAAAATTGTACATTTTACGAATTGGCTGCTATAGTGCGTGCGTCCGCTGGCATGGGTCCAGCACCATTCAGAGCACAGAGCCATGAAATTCCGTACGGTCCAGTGTTGTTGCAAAGCGAAACACCGAATGTCAATGACTGGCAACACCCGCTTGTGCGTGCTTTCCATGCCCGATACGGAGCCCGATCATGACTTTGACCCAACTTCGCTACATCGTTTCCATCGCTGACGCCGGACTCAACATCACCGCGGCAGCCGGCCGCATCCATGCCACCCAACCCGGCATCAGCAAACAGCTCAAGCAACTGGAAGGCGAGCTTGGTTTCCAGTTGTTCACGCGCAAGGGCAAGAGCCTTGATGCCATTACCCCGGCCGGACGCCAGGTGATTGGCCGGGCCCGCACCATCCTCGAAGAAGCCGGCAGCATCCGCGCGCTGGCAGCCAATCTGCGCGGGGATGAGCGCGGCGAATTGACCATCCTCACCACCCACACCCAGGCCCGCTTTGTGCTGCCCGAGGTCCTGCGTCGCTTTCAGCGCGAGTACCCGCGGGTTGCGTTGCATCTGCGCCCACATGCCGATGCCCGCATCCTCAGCCAGTTCGCCGACGGCAAGGCCGACCTGGCGATCATCAGCAGCAGCGGCGAGTCGGTGCCGCATGGCGATCTGGCCGTGCCGCTGTACCGCTGGCAGCGTGTGGTTGCGGTGCCGAAGTCGGATCCTCTGGCCAGCTTGCGCCGACCGTTGCGCCTGTCGGACCTGGCGTCGCGTCCACTGGTGAGCTATGACTCGTCGCTGCAGCGTCAGTCCTCCCTGTACACGGCATTCGATACGGCCGGATATGCACCGCAACTGGCCTGCACCTCCAGTGATGCCGACCTGATCAAGACCTATGTACGTGCCGGCCTCGGCGTGGGCATTCTGGCGGAGATGGCGATTCTCGATTCCGATGCGCATGATCTTGCAGTCCTCGACGCCGACGGCCTGCTGCCCGAGTGCACCACATGGCTGGTTCTGCGACGTGACCGGGTGCTGCGCAGCTACACGCTGGCGCTGATCGAGTGGCTGGCGCCGCATCTGGACAGTCGCGACATTCGCGAGGTGCTAAGCGGCGACAAGGACGCTGTGCAGTGGCCGCAGTCCCCCGCCTGGAGGGATGTGCAGGAAAAGGCGAACCCGATACGCGCTGTGGCGTAGGCGGTCTTGCCCTCGGTTACAGGTGCAGGCCGCATTCGCGCTTGAGGCCATGAAAGCGGGTTTCCTCCTCGCGCATGCCGGGTTGCCAGGGGCGGGTGGTGTGGACATCGCCGATCGACACGTAGCCCTTTTCCCACAACGGGTGCCAGGGCAGCTTGTTGCGGCGCATGTACAGGCCGATGTCCTGGTCGGTCCAGTCGGCCAGCGGGTGCACCTTCCAGTGTTGCTGACGTTGCTCCAGAAAGTTGATGTTGCGGCGCGAGCTGGATTGCTGGCGTCGCAGGCCGGCAAACCATGTACGCGCTCCCAGGTTCTCCAGCGCATGCTGCATGGGTTCGACCTTGGCCATGCGGTTGTACTGCTCAATGCCGTGCGTACCCCGTTCCCACAGCCGCCCGTGGCGGGCTTCCAGCCAGGCCGGTGACAGTTCGGGACGCGTGACGTGCAGATTGAGCGACAGCCGCTGCACGAGCTCGTCGATAAAGCGGTAGGTTTCCGGGAACAGGAAACCGGTGTCGACCAGCAGCACCTGAATGCCCGGCCGGTGCCGCGTGATCAGGTGCAGTGAAACGGCGGATTGGGCACCGAAGCTGGAGGACAGGACGTGGGTTTCCGGCAAGGTGTCGAGCGCCCAGGCGACCCGGGTGTCGACGCCTTGGGATGCCAGCCACTGGTTCGCACGCCTCAACCCGGCTTTTGTTTGCGGCAAGGTCGGGGCGGTCATGAGGCAATGCGCTCCGGTGGCGGTGCGACGGTGCCCAGGCGCACCAGAAAGTCGCCGAAGTGCTCGCCGCCGGTGCGTTCGGCGGCAAAGCGCGCAAACAGGGCATCGAGTGCGCTCAGGATTTCGCCTTCGTCGATATTTTCGCGGTAGACGCTGTTCAGGCGCTGCCCGCAAAAGTCGGCTCCGAGACGCAGATCGTAGCGGCCGACGGCGCGGCCGATCAGGGCGATTTCACCAAGATACGGGCGTGAGCAGCCGTTGGGGCAGCCCGACAGGCGCAGGATGATCGGCTCGCCGAGCAGGCCGTGCTTGTCCAGCATGACTTCCAGCTTGTCCAGCAGGCCGGGCAGGTAGCGTTCGCTCTCGGCCATGGCCAGACCACAGGTAGGCAGCGCCACGCAGGCAATGGCATGGCGGCGGATGCCACTGTCGCGCCGATAACCGTCCAGGCCGTATTTCTCGACCAGTTTGTCGATGCTGGCGCGTTGCCCGGTGGCTACCCCGGCAATGATCACGTTCTGGTTGCAGCTCATGCGCAGCTCGCCCTGATGCACGCGGGCAATTTCGCGCATGCCGGTGAGGAGCTGGTGTGCATCGCTGTCGGCCACGCGGCCGGACTGGATTCTCAAGCTCAGGTTCCAGCGCCCATCCTCGCGCCGGGTCCAGCCATAACGGTCGCCGTTGTGCTCGAAATGGAAGGTACGGGCCGCTTGCAGGGCGCGACCGGTGCGCCTGGCCAGCTCGGACTTGAACCAGGCCAGGCCGCGGTCGGCCAGGGTGTATTTGAACCGTGCGTGCTTGCGGGTTTCGCGGTCACCGAAATCGCGCTGGATGGCGACAATGTGCCAGGCGGTATCCAGCAGGTCTTCCGGCGTGACGAAGCCGCAGGTCCGGGCCAGATGCGGCCAGGTGCCCGGATCGCCGTGGCTGGCGCCCATGCCACCACCCACGGCGATGTTGAACCCTGCCAGGCACCCGTCTTCCACGATGGCGACCAGACCCAGATCCTGGGCGAACACATCAATGTCATTGTCGGGCGGCACCGCAATGCCGATCTTGAACTTGCGTGGCAGATAGGTCTCGCCATACAGCGGCTCGACCTCGGCGCTGGGCAGCACCTTTTTGCCGTCGAGCCAGATCTCGTGGTAGGCGCGGGTATGCGGCTTGAGGTGCGCCGAGAGTCTTTGCGCCCACTCGTGGACTTCGGCGTGCAGGCTCGACTGTTCCGGGTTGGCGCTGGCCACGACGTTGCGGTTCACGTCGCCGCAGGCGGCAATGGTGTCGATCAGGCTGGCATTGATGGCTGCAATGGTGGCCTTCAGCTCGCGTTTGATCACGCCATGCAACTGGAAGGTCTGGCGCGTGGTGATGCGCAGGCTGCCATTGGCGTAACGCCGTGCGATGCGGTCGAAGGCCAGCCACTGCTGCGTGCTCAGCACACCGCCAGGCAGCCGCGCGCGGATCATGAACTGATAGTCCGGTTCCAGCTTGCGCTGGCGACGCTCTTCACGCTGGTCGCGGTCATCCTGCTGGTAGCTGCCGTGAAACTTCAGCAGTTTGCTGCTGTCCTCGCTGATGGCCCCGGTCAGCGGATCGGCGAGGTCACGCTCGATATCCCCGCGCAGGTGCCGGCTGTCGCGTTTGAGCTGCTCCATTGCGCTCATGCCTGGCTCCCCTCAGTAGACATCACGCGCATAGCGACCCTCGGCCAGCCATGCATTGACACGTTCGATGGCTGCGTTCCGCGCGGTGGCGCCATGCTCGGCAACCACGTCGATCAGCGCTTCGTGCACGTCGGCAGCCATGTGACTGGCATCCCCGCAAACGTACAAATGTGCACCATCTTGCAGCCAGGCGTACAGCTCGCGGCCGTGCTGGCGGATACAGTGCTGCACGTAGAGCTTTTCCCTCTGATCGCGCGAGAATGCCACGTCCAGGCGCGTCAGCGCCCCGCTTTTCAGCGCAGCCTGCCACTCCAGCTGATACAGAAACTCGCTGTGGCGGTGGCGATTGCCGAACAGCAGCCAATTGCGGCCCGCGGCGCCGGTTTCCTGTCGTTCCTGGACGAAGGCGCGGAATGGTGCCACGCCGGTACCGGGGCCGATCATGATGATGTCGCGTTCCGGCGCTGGCAGGCGAAAACGGGTGTTGGGCTCGATGTACAGTGGCACCGTGTCGCCTTCCGAGCGCGATGCCAGAAAGTGGCTTGCCACACCCCAGCGCGACTCGCCGGCGTGGCGATACAGCACATCGGCCACGGTCAGATGTACCTCATCCTCGACCCGCTTCTGGCTGGACGCGATGGAATACAAGCGTGGTGCCAGCGGCCGCAGGGCATCCAGCAATGCGGCGGCATCCCATGGGGCCGGATGCGAGCGCAGCAGGTCGGGCAACTGCTGCGTGGACAGCAGCCGGCCCAGTTGCGTGCGGGCTCCTGGCTCAAGCAGGCTGGCCAGCGACATGTGCCCGCCGCGTTCCGCGTGGGCAGCCAGGAAAGGCCGTGTCAGGCGGGTCAGCTCGCGCCGTTCGCCCAGCCAGCGCTTCAGCGGCAATGTCTCCTCACCATGCTGCAGCTCCTGTTCGCCATCCAGCCCAAGCAGCTCCAGAACACGCGAGACCAGAGCCGGATCCTGTTGTGACCATACGCCCACAGCGTCGCCTGGCTGGTAGTGCAGTGCGCTGCTCTCCAGCGACAATTCGATGTGGCGGATTACACGGCCCGCGCTGCTGGACACAATGGGTTGGTTTTGCAGCACTTCGGCAGCAAAGGGCCGCTCACGCGACCAGGATCTGGTCTGGATTTGCAGGGGCGTGATGCTCGTACCTGCCGGGGTGATACTTTCGAGCTCGCGGCCTGCGTGCTGGCGCTGGTCCTTGAGCCATGGCGTAGCCACACTGTCGATGTCGACATCTGCCCGGGCCAGATCACACAGGCGCTGCGCGCCCAGTTCAGCCAGGCGCGCGTCGATGCGCTGGCCGATCAGGCAAAAATCGGGATAACTGGAGTCGCCCAGCCCCAGGACCGAGAACTTCAGGTTTTTCAGGCGCGGCGCGCGGCGGCTGAGCAGGTGCTCGAACAGGGCGCGCGCATCATCCGGCGGCTCCCCCTCGCCCTGGGTGCTGATGATGACAAACAACAGGCGTTCGGTTTTCAGTTCGCGCACCGAACAGGTGTCGGCACGCACCAGCCGGGCGTTCAGCCCGTCTGCGGCAAGCGCATCGTGCAGTTGCCGGGCCACCCGGGCGCTGTTGCCGGTCTGGCTGCCGTAGAGAATGCTTGCATGGGCAGCATCGACAGCGGCTTGCAGCGGCGCGGCCAGCGACGGCGCGTCTGTCTGCAATGCTGCTGCACAACCGGCAAAATAGCCGGAGAGCCATTGCAGGGCGCTGCCGTCAAGGTCCTTGATCAGATCCGGAATGCGGGCCGCCGTGTTTTCCGGCAGTGGAATGGGTGCGCTTGCGTTCATGGAATCTGTAATGGACGGCTATACGGCTACAATGTGCGGATATCCTACAGATGCCATTTGCTCGCCATCAAAGGATGCCGGGACATACGGATATGCCCGGTATGTATGTCGATTCGGCGCGAATCGGGCAAAATGGCCGGCATGAGCGAAGCGCTGGCCCGGTTGCGGGTATTCGGGGTGCTGATCAGCGTCCTGGCGCTGGCCGAGTACGGGTGGCCGCGGCCGTCCACGCCGCACACTCGTGGGCCGGTTCAAGGAGCGCCAGCGACGGAATCGGCATCAGGTCCGCAGACGCCAGGTGATTTGTTCGCCAGCGCGCAGCGGCACGCAGGGTTCACCGCCGACGTCGATTTCTTCCGGAACAGTCCACGATTCGTGCTCGAGGGTGATTGTGCCGGTGTTGCGCGGCAGGCCGTAGAAGTCGGGGCCGTGGAAGCTGGCAAAGGCTTCCAGCCGGCCCAGGGCGCCGGCCTTGTCGAGGGCCTCGGCGTACAGCTCGATGGCCGCATGCGCGGAATAGATGCCGGCGCAGCCGCAGGCATTTTCCTTGGCGCTCTTCGGGTGCGGCGCGCTGTCGGTACCGAGGAAGAAGCTGGCATTGCCGCTGGTGGCGGCTTCGAGCAGTGCTTCGCGGTGCGCTTCGCGTTTCAGCACCGGCAGGCAATAGTGGTGCGGGCGCAGGCCACCAGCAAAGATTGCGTTGCGGTTCATCAGCAGGTGCTGCGGCGTGATGGTGGCACCGACATGGGCGGGCGCATCGCGCACGAACTGCGCGCCCTCGCGGGTCGTGATGTGTTCCAGCACGATTCGCAGCTCGGGGAAATCGTTGCGCAGCGGCTGCAGGTGGCGATCGATGAACACGGCCTCGCGATCGAACACATCCACCGCCGGATCAACCACTTCGCCGTGCATCAGCAGCGGCAGGCCGTGTTTCTGCATGGCCTCGAACACGTCATGGCAACGACGCAGATCGCGCACGCCGCTGGCCGAGTTGGTCGTGGCGCCGGCGGGATAGTACTTGACGGCATGCACGAAGCCGGCAGCCTTTGCCTCGGCAATGTCCGCCGACGTGGTGACCTCGGTCAGGTAGAGCGTCATCAGCGGCTCGAACTTGGTGCCTGCCGGCAGCGCAGCGAGAATTCGCTCGCGGTAGGCGCGAGCCTGGGCCACACTGGCCACCGGCGGCTTCAGGTTCGGCATCACGATGGCCCTGGCGAAGCGCTGCACGGTGTGTGGCAGCACGGCGGCCAGGAGTGCGCCATCGCGCAGGTGCAGATGCCAGTCGTCGGGCCGTGTCAAGGTCAGTTGCATTGCGGTCACCGCGGGCATTTTAGCCGTGGTCGAGAGTCTTTTGCATGCGCTGCTCGAAGTTGCGGATGCGCTCGGCGTTCTTGCCCACGTCGCTCTTGCCGACGCGCGATACGGAGCGGATGTCGAGTCGGGTAAGCTCGTCATTGATGCGCCGGATGCGGATCACGATGTCGTCCTTGAAACCGTACCAGAAGGTGGTTGCCGTGGCTTCGATGCGGTTGGCATCGGCATCCTGCGCGGCGATGTGCCAGCCCATGCTCCTGGCGGTTGCCAGTGCGGCCGCGAACACCTGGTGCGGCGTGGCCTTCAAGTCAAGCGGACGAATGTCGGGATAGGCCTTGTGCTGCTGGACGGCGATGTCCGGACCGCCGTAGGTCGCCGGATTGGGCGCATCGGCGCGTTGCGCCAGCAGGGCGTGAAAGGCGGGCGGTTGCGTCGTGTCGGTCGAGATGTCGTGGATCGGCGGCACCGAGGCGGCCTTGTTGCGGAACATCCACGGCGGCACAAAGGCGGCCAGGCCCAGCGCAATGGCCAGGATCGCCAGTCCGCCGCTGCGGCCGTGACGTGCCAGCAGCGCCAGGATCAGGCCCAGCAGGCCGACAACCAGGGCTGCCAGCCCGAGCTTGGCGCCCCAGCCCATCAGGCCGAAGGCCGGTCGCAGATCCAGCATGCCCAGCCGGTAGAGCGGCCCCGACAGCAGCATGGTCAGCAGTGAGATGACGCCGACGAGCAAGCCGATCCAGGCCACGGCCACTGCCCGGCGCTGGCGTTTGGATGTGACGTTGTTCTGCGAGAGCGTTTTCATGGATTTGTTTCCGGTTGCTGGGATTGTGTTGTATCGATGGCGAAACGTGGGTTCAAGCGCGTTGCGCGATGGCTGCGTGGGTCTGCACCCACGCATTCAGTTCGCGCTGCGCCGGCGTCGGCTCTGGCAGGGCGTCAAGCGCCGTGGCCAGGTTGGTGAATTGTTCGATCGTGTCCACGTCGCTCAGCGTGGGCAGTGTGGCCAGGCGGCCATGGCGCGACAAGGCGCGGCGCAGCTGGGTGGCGGTCGTGGCTTGCGAATAGGTCGGAGTCTGCCACACGCCAACGGGTATCGCGACTCGGGTGCCGAACACCCAGAATCCGCCATCGCTGGCCGGCCCCAGCACGAAGTCGCTTGCCGGCTCGCTCAATTTTGCAACGGCATTTTGCAGCGATGCCGGCGTGATCTGTGGCGTGTCGGCGCCGATCAGCAGGGCGGCGTCGTGGCGCGCCAGCAATTGTGAACAGGTCCGGTGCAAACGCTGACCGAGGTCACCTTCACCCTGGGCCAGGCGGGGCAGGGCCTGCCAGCAGGCATCGTCGAGGGCGTTCGCTTCGGCCACGGCCCAATAGGACGTCAGCAAATCACCCGCGGCACGGGCCACGGAGGCCACAGCGCGCGCTGCCAGGCGATGGAACTGTTCAGCATCGGCTTGCCCGATAGCACGGGCCAGACGTGTCTTGAGTGGCGAGCGACCCGGTGTCTTGACGAAGACGGCCAGCCCCGTGTTCATGGGTGCTTCGCGCTGCTGCGTGCAGCCGTCCAGCCTTGCGCCAATGTGCGCCAGGCGTTGGCTGCGGTGGCGCGCAACCAGCCGTCGCGGGCGTACTTGCGGGCGCTGGTGGTGATCGGCGCGGCCAGTCGCTGCAACGGGAGCTTGTGCCGCCGCGCGGCCCAGACCAGCAGATGATCTTCGCCGTAGGCCGCGCTCTCGTCAAAACCGCCCAGTTCGAAAAAGCGCTGAGCCGGCAGCAACAGACTCTGGTCGCCAAACGGCAGGCCCAGCCAGCGCGAGCGCAGGTTGGCGCCCCAGGCATTGAGCCGGGCCAGACGGGGGCCGTCATTGGCATAGGCCAGGTCGAAATGCGCCATGGCGTCATGGCCAGAATCGAGAAACTGCTGCAGGGTCGGCAGCACGGCGGGTGACAGCTGCGAGTCGGCGTGCAGAAACCACAGCCATCGCCCGTGGGCGCAGTGGGCCGCAGCATTCTGCTGGCGGGCGCGACCGGCTGCGGTGTGGATCGTGCGGAAGTCAATGCGTGGCGGCAAATCTGCCGGACGTGCAATGCGGTGCGACCTCGTACAGGCCAGAATGACCTCGCTGGCCGGAGGCAGGTCGGCCAGTTGGCCGAGCAGGGCCGGCCAGGCGACCTCGTCCGGTGCCAGCGGCACGATCACGGACAGACGCAAGGCGGCGCTTGCGGTGCCGGGATTGGTGCTGCGAGCCGTACGTACAGAACGAATGGCCATGGCCATCACGTCAGCGCTCCGCCGCAGGAGCTGCCGGCGCCGGCGGTGCAGCCGTAGCAGTGGCTGTCGAAGGTGATGCGCTCGTGTTCGATGTCGGTAAGTGCTTCGATGTCCCATAACGTGCGTTCGCTGTCGGCCAGTGGAATCTCCAGCGCCTGATTGAAGTCGCAGTCATACAGATGCCCGCGCCAGTCGACCGAGAGCTGGTTGCGGCACATCACGCCCCGTGCGGCCTGCGGGTTGAAGGCGTCGATCAGGGTCTGCATGTAGTCCTCGTAGCGGCCCTCGCGCTGGAGCAGGTGCAGGAAGCGCTTGATCGGCATGTTGGTGATGGTGAACAGATTGTTGAAGTGGATGTCGAAATGCTCGGCCAGTTCGCGCTTGTAGTCCGACTCCAACATGGCTTGCGCGGGTGGCAGCGTGGCACCGACCGGGTTGTAGACCAGGTCCAGCTCCAGGCCACTGCCGGGATGACCATAGCCGAGTTTGCACAGCAGGCGCAGCGCCCGGATCGACGGGTCAAACACGTGTTTTCCCCGCTGGGCCTCCACATTGGCCTTGGTGTAGCAGGGCAAGGAGGCGACCACCTTGACACCCTGGTCGGCCAGGAACTGCGCCGTGTCTTCCTGGCCGTCGCGGAACAGGATGGTGAGGTTGCAGCGGTCGATCACGGTCTTGCCCAGCACGCGCGATTCGGTGACCAGGCGGCGGAAATTCGGATTCATTTCCGGTGCGCCACCGGTCAGGTCGACGGTGTGGACCTGCGGTGCATCGGCCAGCAGTTCCAGGATGCGGTCGGCGGTTTCCGACTGCATGATTTCGCTGCGCTTCGGGCCGGCTTCGACATGGCAGTGGTGGCAGGCCAGATCGCACAGCTTGCCGACATTGACCTGCAGAATCTCCAGCGGCGTGCGGGTCAGTTCGACCTTGTGTCGGTGCAGGGTCTCGGCAAAATCGGGCCGTCGTGGTTGGAGCAGTGCATTCATGCAGCAGGTTCCTTGCGGGTTTCGGTTGCGGCGTCGCCAGACTTGCCGCGCCGCCAGTCGTGCCAGCGTTTCAGCCAGCCCAGTATCCGTTCGGGGGCATGTGCGCGCTTCCATTCGCCGGCCACGTACTTGTTGGCTTCGGCCCGGGTCGGGTAGGCATGCACGGTGCCGAGAATCTTGTTGAGCCCGATGCCGTGCTTCATCGCCAGCGCCAATTCGGCCATCCACTCACCGGCATGTTGGCCGACGCAGGTGGCGCCCAGGATGCGGTCCTTGCCCGGTGCGGTAAGCACTTCGACAAAGCCCTCGCTGTCGCGTTCGGCCAGAGCACGATCGAGTTCGGAAAGCTCGAAGCGGGTGGCCTCGAAGTCGATCTCCTGCTCGCGCGCGTCACGCTGATTGAGGCCGACGCGGGCCACTTCGGGGTCGGTGAAGGTCACGGCCGGCATGACGCGGTAGTCGGCGCGGAATTTCTTCAGCGGCGCGAACAGGGCATTGACCGCGGCATACCAGGCCTGGTGACCGCTGGCGTGGGTGAACTGGAATGGGCCGGAGACATCGCCGCAGACGTAGATGTTGGGAAAGCGCGTTTGCAGAAAGTCATTGCTCTCGATGGTCTTGTTCTGGTTCAGCGGAATGTCCAGCGTTTCCAGCCCGTAGCCTTCGGTGCGCGGCTTGCGCCCGACCGCCACCAGGATCTGGTCGAAGGGCAGGGCGACTTCGTCGTTGCCATGTTCGCAGATCAACTGGCGCTGGCTGCCGGTGCCCTCGATGCGGACGGCCTTGTGGCCGGTTCGCACGTCGACCCCTTCGCTGCCGAGTCGGGCGGCGATCAGCGTCGACACATCCCCGTCTTCGCGCAGCAACAGGCGCTCGGCCATTTCGACCTGGGTGACGTGGCTGCCAAGGCGGGCGAAGCTCTGCGCCATCTCGCAGCCGATCGGGCCGCCGCCCAGCACGACCAGTCGTGCCGGCAGTGTCTTGAGGTCCCATAGCGTGTCCGAGGTCAGGAACGGGCCATCGGTCAAGCCCTCGATCGGTGGCACGAAGGGTTCGGCGCCGGCCGCGATCACGATGGCGCGGGTGGTGAGCGATTCGCCGTCGATCTCGACGCACCAAGGCGAGGTGATTCGGGCATGGCCGCGGCGCACATCGACGCCCAGCTTTTGGTAGCGCTCCATCGAATCATGTGGCGCCACGTCGAGGATCGATTGCTGCACGCTGCGCATGGCGGCGCCGAAGTCGACTTCGGGCACATGCGCCTTGAGCCCAAAGCGATCGCCGTGGCGCGCTTCGTGCGCGGCGTGGGCGATGCGGATCAGTGCCTTGGACGGCACGCAGCCGTAGTTGAGGCAGTCGCCACCCATCTTGTGCTTTTCCACCAGGGTGACGCGGGCACGCACGGTGGCCGCGATATAGGCGCTGACCAGGCCGCCGGCGCCGGCGCCGATCACGACCAGGTTGCGGTCGAAATGGCGCGGCCTGTCCCAGCCGCGGTACACGCGCCGTGCCTTGATCCACGCCAGCAGCGCCTTGGACAGCCACGGCAGCAGGGCCAGCAGCACGAACGAGCCGATCAGGCCGGGCGAGAGCAGACCGGACAGCGATTCGATGTCGGCCAGTTGCGTGCCGGCGTTGACGTAGACCACGGTACCGGCCAGCATGCCGAGCTGGCTGACCCAGTAGAAGTTCCAGGCGCGGATGGCGGTCAAACCCATCAGCAGGTTCACCAGAAAGAAGGGGAAGATCGGCACCAGTCGGATGCTGAACAGGTAGAAGCCGCCATCGCGTTCAATCCCGGCATCGATCTTCTTCAGGCGCTGGCCAAATCGCCCACGGACCCAGTCACGCAGCACATAGCGGCTCAGGAGCATGGCCAGCGTGGCGCCGATCGCGGAGGCGAACGACACCAGTACCAGACCTTCAACGAAGCCGAAGATCGCGCCGCCGGCCAGGGTCATGATCGCAGCCCCCGGGATCGACAGCGCTGCCACCAGTACGTAGGCGGTGAAGAACAGGCTCGCCAATTGCCATGGATGCGCGCTGCGCCAGGTGGCCAGAGCCTGTTGCTGATGCTTGAGCGCGTCGAGGTTCAGATACTGGCCGAGGCCGAGCGCAAAATACGCCACCACCGCGGCCACGATCACGGCCACCAGCAGCAGACGCGGAAGTTGTCGGCGCCCATTCATCGGGCGATTGTCCAGGAGCCGGGATCGGGTAGCGACATCGGATATTCCGGTACGTAGAAAAGGGCGGGCCGCTGCTGCAGCACCATGGTAGAGCAGACCGCCTTCCACCCGTTGCCATTACAGTTTCGCGCGAGAGTGGTGTACGCCGGGTTTGCGCCAGCCAGCCCGCAGCACGGATAATTGCGTTTTGCCAAATTTCAGGAAGACCACATGCTTGATCCGGGCCTGCTGCGCACGCAGCTTGAGGAAACCGCAGCGCAGCTCAAACGGCGCGGCTACGATCTGGATACGGCAGCCATCGAGGCGCTGGAAAGCGATCGCAAACAGTTGCAGATTCGAACCCAGGAGCTGCAGGCCGAGCGCAACAGCCGCTCCAAGGGCATCGGTCAGGCCAAGGCTCGCGGTGAGGATATCCAGCCGCTGCTGGATGAAGTCGCCGGCCTGGGCGAGCGCTTGAAGGACGCCGAGCAGGCGCTGCAGGATGTCAAGGCGAAACTGCACGACATCGCGCTGGGCATGCCCAACCTGCCCGACGAATCGGTGCCCGAGGGCGATAACGAGGCCGGCAATGTCGAGCATTCGCGCTGGGGCGAGCCGCGCACATTCGACTTTGAGGTGAAGGATCATGTCGAGCTGGGCGAGCGTCACGGCTGGCTGGACGGCGACACCGGCGCCAAGCTGTCAGGCGCGCGTTTCACCGTGATGCGCGGCCAGCTGGCGCGGCTGCACCGGGCACTGGCGCAGTTCATGCTGGACTTGCAGACCGGCGAGCACGGTTATCTGGAATGCAACGTGCCGCTGCTGGTCAATCCCGAGTCGATGCAGGGCACCGGCCAGTTGCCCAAGTTTGCCGAGGACCTGTTTGTGACCGAGGTCGGCGACACGCAGCGCTACCTGATTCCGACCGCAGAAGTGTCGCTGGCCAATCTGTTCCGCGACCAGATCATCGACGCCGAGCGCTTGCCGCTACGTGTCACGGCCCACACACCGTGTTTCCGGGCCGAGGCCGGCAGCTACGGCAAGGACGTGCGCGGCATGATCCGCCAGCACCAGTTCGAGAAGGTCGAGCTGGTGCAACTGACCAAGCCTGACCAGTCGATGGCTGCGCTGGAAGAGTTGACCGGCCACGCCGAGGCCGTGCTGCAGAAACTGGGCCTGCCGTACCGCAAGATGCTGCTGTGCACCGGCGACATGGGTTTTGGCGCGGCCAGGACCTACGACCTGGAAGTATGGCTGCCGAGCCAGCAGACTTTCCGCGAGATCAGCTCGTGCTCCAACTGCACCGACTTCCAGGCTCGTCGCATGCAGGCGCGCTGGCGCAACCCGGATACCGGCAAGCCCGAACTGGTGCACACCCTCAACGGCTCCGGCCTGGCCGTCGGCCGCTGCCTGATCGCGGTGATGGAAAACAACCAGAACGAAGACGGCTCGATCACCGTGCCCGATGTGCTGCGTCCGTACATGGGCGGTGTCGAGCGTATAAGCTGATCCGGCTTGCGCTGCCGCTCGCGCTCGTCATCCCGGGCCGAGTGAAGCAACACGGCCCGGGGCCATTCCACATCTTCGTCATCCTGGGGCCGAGCAATGCGAGGAACCCGGGAAGGTTCTCACCCAGCCGTCATTGTGCCTCTTGATCCGGTCTCTGAGGGTCTGGCGGACTGCGTTGGAGGCATTATTCAGGGCGTGACGATGTTCATTCGGTTACAATGCCGCACCAGTTCCGGTTGTGCCTGTTCGACCGCCAGGTTCTTCTGGTTTCAGTACGGCTAAAGGTACTGGATTCCCGCGTGCGCGGGAATGACAAGAGCGGATCTCCGATCTTGTGCGCGCCGGTGAGGTGGCAGAGTGGTCGAATGCAGCGGTCTTGAAAACCGCCAGGGGTGCAAGCCCCTCGTGGGTTCGAATCCCACCCTCACCGCCACTTCGGAATGAAACCGGGCACGCCAGCCGCTTGGCGCCACACTCCACGCGGAAGTCGATGTGGCCTTGCGCCGCCGATGAACACCAGCGCACGCACATGCGAACCCAGCCAGCAGCGCAGCGCAGCGCGGGACTTCCGTGGAGCTGGCCTGGAAGCCACAAGCTCCACGGTGATGCGGGCCACCTTGCGCGTGGAAACACCCTCCACGTACATCTGCGCCAGGGCCAGCTTCAGCGCACGTTCCGAGCGCAGTCCCCGGTCCAGCGACTGCGGATAGAAGCCGCCTTCACGGACTTGAGGAATCCGCAAATCCAGCACGCCCATGCGGGTGTTCAGCGTGCGCGGCTTGTAGCCATTGGCATAGCCATTGCGTGCCTCGGTGCGCTCGTAGGGGCCCGCACCCAGATGGCGTTCACGCTCAATGCGCATGGCCTCGTTGATCAAGGCCGACAAGGCTTCAGGCAGCGTCTCCAAGCCTTGCTGTGCAATCAGTTCCACTGCGCTAAGTAACGAACAGAAAGCTGTTTTATCGTCCGGAATGACGAGCCTTGAACGTGCGTCATTGGCAAGAGCCGTGCCTGCAGAGGCGGCATGCTAGTATCGCCACGGATTCCGACATGTGGCCGCCATGCACATCAATACCAAGCTGCCCCGCGTGGGCACCACCATCTTCAGCGTCATGAGCCAGCTGGCGCTGGAGCACAAGGCGATCAACCTGGGTCAGGGATTCCCGGATTTCGAGCCGCCCGAGTTCCTGTGCGAGGCGCTGGCGCAGGCGGTGCGTGACGGGCACAACCAGTATGCACCTTCGCCGGGCATTCCAGCCCTGCGGCAGCAGATCGCGCGCAAGACCCGCGACATGTACGGGCACGAGCCACATGCGGACCATGACATCACTGTGACTTCGGGAGCTACCGAGGCGATATTCGCGGCCGTGGCCGCGATCGTGCGCCAGGGCGATGAAGTGATCGTGCTCGATCCCTGTTACGACTGCTACGAGCCGGCGATCAACCTGCAGGGTGCGCGGGCGATCCACGTGCCGCTGACGCTGCCCGAGTTTGCGGTCGACTGGCAGCGCGTGCGCGATGCGATCACACCCAATACACGCATGATCATCACCAATTCGCCGCACAATCCCAGCGGCGCGGTTTTTTCTGCCGCCGATCTCGATACGCTGGCGGACATCGTGCGCGATACGGAGATCGTGTTGCTGTCCGACGAAGTCTACGAGCATATTGTCTTCGACGGCGCCGGGCACCAGAGTGTGCTGCGCCATGCCGAGCTTGCCGCGCGCAGCATCGTGGTCAGTTCCTTCGGCAAGACCTACCACTGCACGGGCTGGAAGATCGGCTACGCCATCGCGCCGCGCGCGCTGAGCGCCGAGCTGCGCAAGGTGCACCAGTACCTGACCTTCTGCAGCTTCGCGCCGGCCCAGTTTGCGCTTGCAGACATGCTGGCCGAGCATCCGGAGCTCCATCTGGAGCTGGCGGCCTTCTACCAGAGCAAGCGCGACCGCTTTCGCAGCCTGCTGGCGGACTCGAACTTCATGCTGCTGGATGTGCCGGGCGGCTATTTTCAGCTGGTCGACTACGCGGCCATCCGCGACATCGACGATATCAACTTCAGTGAATGGCTGGTCAGGGAAGGCGGCGTGGCCGGCATTCCGCTGGCACCGTTCTATGAGACTCCGCCTGCCGATGCGCGCCTTTTGCGTTTGTGCTTCGCCAAGAGCGACAAGACCATGGAAGCGGCTGCGGAGAGGCTATGCAAACTCTGAATGTGACCCTTGTCCAGGGTCAAACCCGCTGGCATGATGCCGCGGCGAACCGCGAGTACTATGCCGGCCTGGTACGTTCGGCCCCGGCCGACAGCGACTTGATCGTTCTGCCCGAGACCTTTCTCACCGGCTTCACCAACGACACGGGACGGCAGTCGGTGCCAATGGATGGTGGTGATGTGTCGTGGCTGTGCAAACTTGCCGACGAGGTCGGTTCTGTCATCACCGGCAGCCTGGTGGTGGAAGAGAACAGTCGCCACTTCAATCGTTTGTTCTGGGTGCGCCCTGACGGTCGCGTTGACACCTATGACAAGCGCCACCTGTTCCGCATGGCCGAGGAACACCAGTATTTCAGCGCCGGCCGTGAACGGCTGCTGGTGGAGCTCAAGGGCTGGCGGATCTGCCCGCTGGTCTGCTACGACCTGCGGTTTCCGGCATGGTCACGCAACCGCCGCAACGAAGCTGCCTCCGGCGGCATGGACTATGATCTGCTGATCTACGTGGCCAACTGGCCGGCGCCGCGACGCAATGCATGGCGCACCCTGCTGCGCGCTCGTGCGGTGGAGAACCTGGCCTGCTGTGTGGGTGTCAACCGGGTGGGCGAAGATGGCAAGGGTATCGCCTATGCCGGCGACAGCGGCGTTTTCGACGCCCGCGGCGAGACCGTGCTGGAGCTTAACGATCGCGAACAAGTGGCCACGGCCGCCCTTGACCCGGCACCGATGCTCGAACTGCGCCGCAAGTTTCCCGCCTGGATGGACGCCGACGAGTTCACGCTGCACGTCTAGAAGCGGCCCATGGTCGCGAAATCGAAAGGCCCGTTCGCGTGCGTGGCGCGCTCGTGCACGTCCCTTTCATGCAGGAACGGCCCATGGCCGCGATGGTGTGTACCTCATGCAGCGGCAATCGCGGCCATGGGCCGCTCTTACAGGATGTCGAGGACGGCCGCGGGTGGGCGGCCGATGGCGGCCTTGCCGTTGGCCAGCACGATCGGGCGCTGGATCAGGATCGGGTTTTCCGCCATCGCCTGCAGCAGCTGTGCACGGCTCAGATCCGGGTTAGCCAGACCCTTGTCGGCGTAGACGGCTTCGCTGCTGCGCATCATCTGGCGCGGCTCCACGCCCAGCTTGTCGGCAATCTCGCCCAATTCCGCAGCGCTGGGCGGATCCTCACGATAATCGATGATTTCGGGGTCCAGACCGCGTTCGGCCAGCAGTTCAAGCGTGGCGCGGGACTTGCTGCAGCGGGGGTTGTGCAAAATCTTGATACTCATGGTGTGTCCTGTTGTGCCGGTCCAATCCGTATTTACTCATAGTAAGCTGATTTTCACTACCGGATGGAGCAAGATCATGAACAAGCTGATTGTGGGTGGATTGCTGACCCTGGCGGCGCTGGCCTCGACCGCGCCGGCGCTGGCCCAGAGCCAGCGCGCGGACAATCGCCCGGCCGTCGCCGTGGCGGAGTTTCGCAACGATACCAGCGCGGGCTGGTGGGGTGGCGGTGTAGGCCGCGAGCTGTCGACCATGCTGACCAATGAGATGGCAGCCACAGGTGCTTTCCGCATGGTGGACCGACGCAAGCTGGGCAATGTGCTGCAGGAGCAGGATCTGGCGGCCTCGGGCCGGGTGCGCAAGGGCAGCGGCCCGAAGGCCGGCAATCTCACCGGCGCGCAATACCTCGTGCAAGGGACGGTGACGGCCTACAACGAGCACACCTCCAGCACCGGCGGTGGCTTCAGCTTCAAGGGCATCAGCCTCGGCGGCAAGCACAAGGAAGCCTATATCGCGGTCGATCTGCAGGTCATCGATACCGAAACCGGCGAAGTGGCCTATACGCGCACCGTGGAAGGGCGCAGTTCCGGAGGCGGCGTGCAGGTCGGCCTGTACCGCGGCGGCTTCGGCGGCTCGCTGGGCCATGAAAACAATACCCCGGCCGGCAAGGCCATCCGCGCTGCCCTGGTCGAGGCCACCGACTATCTGGCCTGCGCCATGGTGGATCGCAATGGCTGCCTGCGCGACTTCAACCGCAAGGACCGTCGCCGTCGTGACAGCGACCGCGGGGCAATCAAGCTGGATTGAGGTTTGGGTCGCGGGCGCTGTTCCACCGTTCGAGGACGGAGCGGATGCGTATCCGCGGCAAAAGCAAAATGGGTCCCGGGTTCCGCCTTCGGCGGCCCCAGGACGACAGACTTCAGTCCACCCTGTCATCCCGGGGCCGAGCGCAGCGCGAAGCCCGGGATCCGTTGGGCTTGTGGGTGTGCGAGTTGCCGGGTCATGGAGGTGCTATGGGCCAAAAATCGGCGAAAATCGGACCGGCGGTGGGGCTTTGCAGGCCGGACAACTTCTGCCGCCCAGGCTGCTAGCCCGCATTATTCACCAGCATGTCTACTGCGCCGGGCCCAGAGTACGCGCC
>CBFGSA010000016.1:0-31360 GCA_965651365.1 uncultured Rhodanobacteraceae bacterium
CCCGAACCGGACTGCGCGTCGCGCAAGTCCGCAACATTTCGCTCGCAGCGCGGATACGGACCTGTACTGCCCATCGATTCTCTACTGCGCCGGCCCAATGACACGCTCTGGGCGGCTTTTGCTCGGTCGGGGTGCTCGACGTAGTGTCAACTACGCCTGCGCTCCCCCGGTCGCAAAACCCGCCCAGAGCATGCCCTTGAACCGGCTCGCTACGAAAACCGATGAACAGTGCAGATCAAGGGATCGCTCCGGGTAACATTGCTTCAGGAGTATTTCCATGAATTTTGATTCGCTCGGGCTGGCGCCCGCGCTTCTGCGTGCGCTTGCCGAAAAAGGCTACAGACAACCCTCCCCGATCCAGGCCGAGGCCATTCCCGCTGCATTGACCGGCCGCGACCTGATGGCGGCAGCCCAGACCGGCACCGGCAAAACGGCCGGCTTTGTGCTGCCGATGCTTGAACGGCTGTTCCCCGGCGGTGTGCGCCCGTATTCCGGTCGCGCCCGACGGCCGCGCGCGCTGGTTCTCACACCAACACGCGAGCTGGCGATGCAGGTGCACGATTCGCTGCGCGAGTACGCCCGGTTCCTGCGCGTGCACAGCACCACAATTTTCGGCGGTGTCGGCATGGGGCCGCAGGTGCAGAATCTGCGCCGCGGCGTGGATGTGCTGATTGCCACGCCGGGCCGCCTGATCGACCATCTGCAACAGGGCAATGTCGATCTGGGCGGAATCGAGATCCTGGTGCTGGACGAGGCCGACCGCATGCTGGACATGGGCTTTCTGCCGGCCCTGAAGCGACTGCTGGGTGCCATGCCGAAGCAGCGCCAGACACTCCTGTTCTCGGCCACGTTTGCCGAGCCGATCAAGGCACTGGCACGCCAGTTCACGCGCGATGCGCGCGAGATCCAGATCACGCCGCCCAACAGCGTTGTCAATACGGTGACGCACCGGGTGCATCCGGTCGATGCCGAGCGCAAGCGCGAGCTGCTGCTGCACCTGCTGGCCGAGGACAGCCGGCGCCAGACGCTGGTTTTCGCACGCACCAAGCACGGCTCGGACAAGCTGTGCCGGTACCTTGAGAAGGCGGGCCTGCGCGCCGCCGCGATCCACGGCAACAAGAGCCAGAACCAGCGCACGCGCGCCTTGGCCGCGTTCAAGAGCGGCAAGATCACGGTGCTGGTGGCCACCGATATTGCCGCACGCGGCCTGGACATCGAGCAGCTGCCGCTGGTGATCAATCACGACTTGCCGATGGTGGCCGAAGACTATGTGCACCGCATTGGGCGCACCGGCCGCGCCGGGGCCAGCGGCTTGGCCGTGTCCCTGGTCAGCCAGGAGGAGACCGGCCTGCTGATGCAGATTCGCAAGCTGCTGAAACAGGACATCGCCGTGCAGCCGGTGACAGGCTTCGAGCCGCAACAACCGCTGCGGATGGATGCCAATGCCAAACCGAAGCAGGGGCAGCGCGGCAAGCCGTCGCAGGCCAGCCGCCGTCGCCACGCGCAAGCGCAGCCAGGCAATCAAGCCAGACCGGGCAGCAAGCGGCGGCGCTCGCGCCACGGTCGTCGCAAACCGGCCTGAGCCTGCTATCGTTGGGGTTCCCGATCCGGCAATTGGAACCCCAATGAAGCATTCCTTGAGCACTATCACTGCCGCCCTGGCACTGCTGCTCGCCAGCACTGGTGCCATGGCCGGTACACCAACCACCAGCCAGGTTCTGGATCAGTCCACGACTGCAGAGTGGCGCGCACTCGATCCGGCCAACACGCTGGTGATGACCCTGGCCGGGGATCACCAGGTCGTCATCATGCTGGCACCAGGCTGGGCGCCGCAGCATGTGGCCAACATCAAGACCCTGGTGCAGCAGCGTTATTTCGATCACACCAGTGTGTACCGGGTGCAGGACAATTTCGTCGCCCAGTGGGGCGATCCCGATAGCGACAACCCCGCCAAGGCCAAGTCCATGGGCGAGGCAAAAGCCAGGCTGTCAGCGGAATACACGCGAAAGTCCGAAGGCGATTTCGAGTTTACCCGCCTGCCCGACGGCGATTTGTATGCGCCCGAGGTCGGCTTCAGCGATTCGATGCCGGCGGCACGCAACCGCCTGGCCGGCAAGGCCTGGCTGGTGCAGTGCTACGGCATGGTCGGGGTGGCGCGCGACGTGGACCCGGAAACGGGCAACGGCAACACCCTGTATGTGCCGATCGGCCAGGCTCCGCGCCGACTGGATCACCAGCTGGCCGTGGTCGGCCGGGTGGTCGAGGGCATGCAGTGGCTGGCCGCACTGCCACGCGGGCCCGAGCCCATGGGCGTTTACACCCATCCCGCACAGCGCACGCCAATCGAATCGGTGCGCCTGGCTGCCGATCTGCCAAGCGCCCAGCGGCCAAACCTGGAAGTCCTGCGCAGCGACAGCAAGAGCTTTGCACGCCTGATCGAGACCAGGCGCAACCGCAAGGACGACTTCTACCGCTTCCCGGTCGGCCGCATCGGCATTTGTGACGTACCGCTGCCGGTGCGCGAGGTTTCGTCCGGCAAGCCGGCCGATTGAGCCACCGGTCCATCGACACCCCGGGGCGCGGTGCAAGGCAAGCCGGTGGATTCCGGATATCGCTGCGCGATTCCGGAATGACGGGCATGTAAGCACATCGACGAAGGCACGGTCCACTTGCGCAAATCCACTGTCACGAGATCCTCATGCCAAGCCGCGCTGTTCCTGAATCCAGTCGCCCATTGATGGCCGCCGCGTTTGCGGCTCTGTTCCTGCTGCTGGCAGCAGGTGCCTCGCGGGCGCAAGTGCCGGTGCAGGCACCGGAATTCACCGGCATCAGCCACTGGCTGAACTCCAAACCGCTGACGATGAAGGGGCTGCGCGGCAAGGTGGTGCTGATCGATTTCTGGGCCTACTCTTGCATCAACTGCCTGCGCACCTTGCCCCACGTGACCGCCTGGTACGACAAGTACAAGGACCAGGGTCTGGTGGTCGTGGGTGTGCATTCGCCCGAGTTCGAGTTCGAGAAATCCACCGCCAATGTGCGCAAGGCGGTCGGAAAATACGGTATCCATTATCCGGTGGCGCAGGACAACGACATGGCCACCTGGCGCGCCTGGAACAACCGCTTCTGGCCGGCCGAGTACCTGATCGACCGGGATGGCAAGGTGGTGATGCACCATTATGGCGAGGGCCACTACGAGGCGACCGAGAACGCCATCCGCAAGCTGCTGGGCCTGGGACCGATGACCGCCAAGGTCACCGACAAGGACTTCAGCGGCATCGGTTCGCCGGAAATGTATTTCGGGCTGGCGCGGGTCGAAAACCAGGCCAACCCGCACGCACTGCCGCGTCTGACCCATACCTACAGGTTTCCGGACGTGCTGGCCCTGAATCGCTATGCTCTGCAAGGCCAATGGAAACTGACCGACGAGTACGCACGCCAGATGGGACCCAAGGGCGCCATCCGGCTGCACTTTCGTGCGGCCCAGGTCAACATGGTGGCGGCCAGTGACAAGCCGGTGCCACTGGCGATCACGGTGGACGGCAAGCCGCAGGCTGCAGTCACCGTGCACGACAGCCGCCTCTACACTCTGTACCAGGCCAGCACACCAGGCGAGCACCTGATCGAGATCCGCACATCGAAAGCCGGCCTCAAGGTCTTCACCTTCACCTTCGGCTGACTCCGGTGCCAGAACGCACCGTGGCCCGACAGCTTGGGTTTGATCGCGATCACAATCCATTTCGTGCACATGGTGCGCTCCTGCACCGGAATACCGCAGGAACGCGCCATGCGCGCGATGAAGACTTGGTGCCCGCGAAGCAGCCCGGAAAACACGATGTTCTCATGCCGGGCTGCTGCAGCAGCCCTCGGGACATTACAATGCGCTCCCTTTTCCAGGCATAGCCACCGTGCCCTTGTCCGTCACCACCAAGGCACAGTTGCAGATCCATTTCTGCGTCGTCCTCTGGGGCTTTACCGCCATCCTGGGCAAGGTCATTACCCTGGGCGCACTGCAGCTCGTATGGTGGCGCATGCTGCTGGTGACGCTGGCGCTGCTGCTGGTGCCGCGAGTCTGGCGCAGCCTCAAGACGATGCCCACGCGGGTGTTCTGGGCCTACGTCGGCATCGGCCTGTTGGTGGCCATGCACTGGCTGACCTTCTACGCCGCCATCAAGCTGGCCAATGCCTCGGTCGGCGCCACCTGCATTGCCATTGCGCCGGTGTTTCTGGCGCTGATCGAGCCCTGGGTGGCCAAACGCAAGTTTGAATCGCGCGAATTGCTGCTGGGTGTCGGCGTGGTGCCCGGTGTGGCATTGGTGATGGGCGGCATTCCGCCTGGCATGCGCCTGGGTCTGGTCGTGGGCGTGATTTCGGCAGTATTCGTGGCCTTCTTCAGCGCCTGCAACAAGCGCATGGTGGAGCACGCCGATCCGCTCACGGTTACGTGTATCGAGCTGGGGGCCGGCACCGCACTTCTGACCCTGCTGGCACCCTTCCTGCCGCACACCGGGAGCGCCTTTCCCTTGCCCAGCCTGCATGACGGCGTGCTGCTTCTTGTTCTGTCGATGGTCTGTACTCTGCTGCCGTTCGCGATCGTGTTGCGCGCCCTGCGCCATGTCAGCGCCTTCGCTACCCAGCTTGCGGTCAATCTGGAGCCGGTCTATGCAGTGATCCTGGCCATCGTCCTGCTGGGCGAGAATCGCCGCCTGGATGCGCTGTTCTACGTCGGCGTGTGCATCATCGTGCTCACCGTGTTCGCCCAGCCGCTGCTGCGCCGCAGGCCCCTGCAGCAGCCTGCGCCCGAGGTTCTGGCCACGATGGAGTCACGCAGCCTGCCGGAGTAGCGATTCACGGCCTTGCGCGCACATGAAACCGGCCAGTCCAGTTGACGAATAGGAATGTAATGTTATAGCGTTGCAGGCTTGCTCTGCCCCGCCCGAGGAGAAATGCGATGCGCGAGACCCTGCTGGCCATTGGCCTGCTGAGTGCGTTCGGCGCCAACGCCGCCCAAGCCGCCACAGCACAACGCGCCAAGGCGCAAACGCTGGCCGAATTGACGGCACGAATCGATGCCCTGGAGGCCAATGCCGCAACGCTCAAGCAGCAGGCCGCTCAGGCCCTGGCCGCCGCGCGCCAGGCGCGCGAGGAACTGGCCAGCATGCAGGCCGAACAAAAGCAGAAGAAGCTGGCCGACCGCCTCGCTGCGGTCAGCAAAAAGTCCAATTCCGCGCAATCCTCCGGCATGGCCACGGGCAACGACTTCAATCCGGCCATCGCGGTCATTCTGAATGGCCGCTATGCCCATCACAGTCTGAATGATGGCGACTACGCCGTCATCGGTTTTCCGGCCGGCGGTGAGGCCGAGCCATTGCCGCAGGGGCTGTCCCTGGGCGAGAGCGAAATCGCGCTGTCGGCCAATGTCGACGACAAGTTCTACGGCCAGTTGACGGTAACGGCCGAAAGCGAAGACGGTCACGACCACATTGGCGTCGAGGAGGCCTACATCGATACCACCGCCCTGCCCGCCGGACTCGGCATGCGCATGGGTCGCTTCTACTCCGATATCGGCTATCTCAACAGCCATCACTCGCACACCGACTTCTTTGCCGTGCGCCCGCTGGCCTACCAGGCCTTCCTCGGCAACCAGTACGGCGACGACGGCGTCCGTCTGCAGTGGGTCGCACCGACCAATACCTTCATCCAGATCGGTGGCGAAGCGTTCCGCGGCCAGAACTATCCCGCATCCGGCGCCGGCAACCACGGCAAGGGTGCATACACCCTGTTCGTGCATACCGGCGGCGATATCGGCGCCAACAATGCGTGGCTGGCCGGACTGTCCATGCTGCGGGCCAGGGCACATGGCGGCGATGACGGATTCAATGGTCAAGACACGCTGTACATTGTCGACGCCACCTGGAAGTGGTCGCGCCACGGCAACTTCAAGGACGGCGGCCTGCTGCTGCGTGGCGAATACATGCGCGACCGGCGCGATGGCGTCTACACGGCGGCTGAAAACACCGACTCCGGCGCGGACCCCGCGACGCCACCCTTCGAGCAGCCCTGGCTCGGCCACCGCCAGGGCCTGTATCTGGAAGGCGTGTACAACATCAACCGCACCTGGAGCACGGGTTACCGCTACGACAAATTGTGGGCTTCGGACACCGGGCCGTTCGCTTCGGCGTTCGACCCATGGAAACACAGCGTCATGCTGACCTGGCGCAACAGCGAATTCAGCCTGCTGCGCCTGCAGTACAGCCACGAGAAGCCCGATTCGCAGCACAGCGACAATGCGCTGGTGCTGCAATACCAGGTGGCCATCGGTGCGCACGGCGCGCACAAGTTTTAAGGAGACCAAACGATGAACCGGATTATCGCTCTTGCCCTGCTGCTTGTCGGCTTCGCGGCGGCCTGCCCGGCACAAGCCGGCCTGCGCGCCTTCACGTGCGAACCTGAATGGGCCTCGATGCTGCATGAAATAGGTGGCGATGCCGTGCACGTCGACAGCGCAACCAATGCGCTGCAGGACCCGCACCATGTCGAAGCGCGCCCCAGCCTGATCGCCCAGGTGCGCCAGGCCGACCTGGTCGTGTGTACCGGCGCGCAGCTCGAAATCGGCTGGTTGCCGCAGCTTCTGCGCCAGGCCGGCAACAGCAAAGTCGCCTCGGGTGCCGGCTATTTCATGGCCGACGACCAAGTGAACCTGCTGGAGAAACCTGCCCAGCTGGATCGCGCCAGTGGCGACATCCACGCCGACGGCAACCCGCATATCCAGATGGACCCGTACCGCATGCTGGCCGTGGCCACGGCGCTTTCGGCGCGCTTGCAGCAGCTTGATCCGGCCGATGCGGCGACCTTCGGCAAGCGCTTCGATGACTTCAAGGCGCGCTGGGTGGCGGCCATTCCGCGCTGGGAAGCAAAGGCGGCACCGCTCAAGGGCCGCAACATCGTGGTCCATCATGACAGTTGGGTGTACCTGGAAGACTGGCTGGGCCTGAAGCAGATCGGCGCCCTGGAACCCAAGCCCGGCGTACCACCGACCAGCTCGCACCTGGCCAGCCTGATCGCGCGCACCAAGGCCTCCAACACACTGGCCATCATCCGCGCCGCCTACCAGGATCCCAAGGCCGGCGACTGGCTGTCCGGGCGCACCGGCGTGCCGGCCGTCACCCTGCCCTTCACCGTCGGCGGCAGCGACGGCGCCACCGATCTGTTCAGCCTGTACGACGACACCATCGACCGCCTGCTCAAGGCACAAAAGACCGGAGCGGCTCAATGAATCTGGCCGGACTGGATGTCAGCATTCTCGGCCCGGCCTTCGTGGCCGGTCTGATCGTCCTCGCCACCCACGTGCCACTGGGCCAGCAGGTACTGGGACGCGGCATCATCTTCATCGATCTGGCCCTGGCACAGGTCGCGGCGCTGGGCGTCATTGCCGCGCAGTTCTTCGAGCTGGGCCACAATGACTGGCTGGTGCAGATTGCAGCCGCCGTGGCCGCCCTGCTCGGCGCGGTCCTGCTCGGTTTCACTGATCGCCGCTGGTCGCGCTATCAGGAGCCGCTGATCGGCATCCTGTTCGTCCTCGCTGCGACGGGCAGCCTGTTGCTGCTGGCCAACAACCCGCACGGCGGCGAGCATCTGAAAAACCTGCTGGTCGGCCAGATCCTCTGGGTGAGCTATGGCCAACTGATACCGGCTGCCATTGTGTCGGCGATCCTGCTCGGCTTCATCGGCTGGCGCCGCGGTCGTGTACACGGCATGGCCTTCTACGCCACCTTCGCCATCGCCATCACCGTTTCGGTGCAACTCGTCGGCGTGTACCTGGTCTTCGCCAGCCTGATCGTGCCGGCCCTGGCCACGGTCCGGCTGTCCGGCAAGCCGCGCATCTTCGCCGCTTACCTGATCGGCGCAGTCGGCTACCTGCTCGGCCTGATCCTGTCCGCGGTACTTGACCTGCCCAGCGGCGCACTGATCGTGTGGATGCTGGTCGTGTGTGCACTTGCCGCGCAGGCGATTCCCGCCGTGCGGCGGATACCGGTGGCCACCACCGGCTGAAACCATGCCGCTCCTATATTGCATGTCGTGCGCGCAACTGCCTGGTCACGCCCGCGAGATCGAGGTCGCGGGCGCGCAGCAGCACCAGCAGGTGGTAGATCAGGTCGGCGGATTCGTTGAGCAGAGCCTGCTCGTCCTGGGCCACGGCGGCAAGCGCTGTTTCCACAGCCTCTTCGCCAACCTTTTGCGCAATGCGGCGGGTACCGGCTTCGAACAGACGTGTGGTGTAACTGCCTTCCGGGCGCTCGCGCTCGCGCTGCGCCACCAGATTATCGAGCTGGCCGAGAAATGCCAGATCGGGCGCCAGCTCGTCACCGAAGCAGGACTCGCTGCCCCGGTGGCAGGTGGGGCCATGTGGCAGGGCCAGAATCAGCAGGGTGTCGGCATCGCAATCGGCACGAATCGCCTTGGCAACCAGCACATGGCCCGAACGCTCGCCCTTGATCCACAGGCGCTGCTTGCTGCGGCTGAAAAAGGTGACCTTGCCGCTGGTTTGCGTTTGCTCAAGGGCCGCACGGTTCATGTAGCCCAGCATCAGCACCCGGCCGTCCACGACATGCTGGACGATTGTCGGCAGCAGGCTGTTGCCCTTGTCCCAGTCCAGGCTGTCCGGGTCAAACGTGGCCAGTGGATTGGCGGTATTCGGATGGTTCATGTGCATGTGCTCGTGTGGCCAGGCCGAACGGCAATTCCCTGCCCGGCCAGGTAGTGCTTGAGATCGGGAATGACTATTGCGCTGGAGTGAAAGACGCTGGCCGCCAGCGCCGCATCGACGTCGGCATCGTGGAATACCGAGGCAAAATGTTTCGGGCTGCCGGCACCGCCGGACGCGACCAGCGGTACGCCGCACACGCGGCGCACCGCCCGCAACTGCTCGATATCGTAGCCGTCACGGACGCCGTCACTGCCCATGCAGTTGAGCACGATTTCACCGGCGCCGCGCTGCTGGACTTCTTGCACCCAGTCCAGTGTGCGCCGGCCCAGGGCACGCGTCTTGCCTGGATCGCCGCTGTACTGGCGTACACGCCAGTCGCCGTCGGCATCGCGCAGGCTGTCGATGCCGACAACGATGCACTGCACGCCAAAGGCATCGGCGAGCTCGTCGATCAGGCCCGGCCGCTCCAGTGCCGGCGAGTTGACCGACACCTTGTCGGCACCGGCAAACAGGACTTCGCGTGCCTCGGCAACACTGCGAATGCCGCCAGCCACGCAAAACGGAATGTCCAGCACCTGCGCCACCCGTTCCACCCAGGCGCGGTCAACGCTGCGCCCCTCGGGGCTGGCGGTGATGTCGTAGAACACCAGTTCATCGGCACCGGCGGCGCGGTAGCGCAAGGCCAGATCAACGATACCGCCCATCACCACGTGATCGCGAAAGCGCACGCCCTTGACCACCTGGCCGTCACGCACATCGAGACAGGGAATGATGCGCCGTTTCAGCATGTCAGGGCTTCCTCCAGACGGAATTTGCCTTCCAGAAGCGCCCGTCCCAGCACGATGCCGGCAGCACCTGCAACGCGTGCCGCGCGCACGTCGTCCAGCGATTGAACACCGCCGGAAACCTGCACCGCAAACTCGGGCGCAATGCGGCGCACATGCGCCAGCAGGTCGAGGTTGGGACCGGTCATCGTGCCATCACGATCGATGTCGGTGCACAGCAGATGCCGGGCGCCGACGGCCGCATAGCGCGGCGCCAGCTCATCCAGGGTCTGTGCCTCGTTTTTGGTCCAGCCCGCGCTGGGCAGGCACCAGGCACCCTGGCGCCGACGCGTGTCCAGGGCCAGGGTCAGTCGCTCCGATCCAAATTGCTGCAGCCATTCCGTGACCTGCGCGGGATTGCGGATCGCAATGCTGCCCAGAACGACGCGCTCGACACCGGTATCCAGCAGGCGCGTCACGTCATCGCGCTGGCGCACTCCGCCACCGGCCTGAACTCGGAGGCCCACCCGGCTCAGCTTGTGCAGCACGGCAAGGTTGTCGAAGCTGCCACTGCGGGCGCCGTCCAGATCCACCACGTGCAGCCAGTTCGCGCCGTCGGCAGCGTAGCGCTCCGCCAGTGCCACCGGATCGAATGCGTAGTCGGTTTGTCGCGTATAGTCGCCCTGGTAGAGGCGCACGACCTTGCCCTGGCGCAGGTCGATGGCCGGGAGCACGACAAACGACACTGGACTTCCGTCTTCGCGGGAATGGCACATCGATGCATGTTGAGATGCGGCTCGCGTCATGGGTTTGAGTTCAATTGCAGGAAGTTGCGCAGCACACGTGCGCCGAGCAGGGCTGAGCGTTCCGGGTGGAACTGCATGCCGCAGAAATTGCCGCGCCGGACCACGGCGCTGAAACAGCTTCCGTGCTGACTGGCGGTCAGCGTAGCCGGGCCGATCGGAGCGGCGTAGCTGTGCACGAAATAGGCATGGCGATCGGTGTCTTCGATTTTGGCCGTCAGGGGATCGGCACGGACCGGGTCCAGTGTGTTCCAGCCCATGTGTGGCACCCGCAGGCCGGCGTTACCCGGCAGCGGCCGGACCTCGCCGCGCAGCACACCCAGGCACGGTGTGTCGCCTTCGGCCGAATGCTCGAACAGCAGTTGCATGCCCAGGCACACGCCCAGCACTGGCTGGCTCAACGTGCGGATTACCTGGTCCAGACCGCTGTCACGCAGGCGCTGCATGCCCGGGCCGGCTGCGCCGACGCCGGGCAGGATGACATGGCTGGCATTGCGGATGGCAGCCGGGTCATGGCTCAGGCGCGCTTCGACGCCCAGGCGCTGCAATGCGTAGCAGACCGAGCCGATATTGGTACCGCCCGCATCGATCAGCACGACGCTCGAGGATCGAGGTTCCAGGCTTGTCTGGCTCGCTGCGCTCGTTCCCGTCACCGCGGCCTTCTCCCCGCGGGAAGAGGGGGTCAAACCGATCCAATTATCGCTCATGCTCACAGGCTGCCCTTGGTACTGGGCAGGGCGTCACCCTCGCGGCGGATCGCCTGGCGCAGGCAGCGGGCCGTGGCCTTGAAGCAGGCTTCGACCATGTGGTGCGTGTTTTCGCCCCGCACCTGCAAATGCAGGTTGGCGCCCAGGGTTTCGCACAGCGAGCTGAAGAAGTGCGGCACCATCTCGGTGGACAGCTCTCCGACCTTGTCGCGCGGGAAGCGGCCATTGAATTCGAACCAGGGGCGCCCCGACAGGTCCAGCGCCGCGCTGGCCAGGGTCTCGTCCATTGGCACGGTGAAGCCGTAACGGGCAATGCCGCGCTTGTCGCCCAGAGCCTGGCGCAGCGCCTGGCCCAGCGCCAATGCGCTGTCCTCGACCGTGTGGTGCTCATCGACTTGCAGGTCGCCGTCGCAGTGCAGGCGCAGCGCGAAGCCGCCGTGCTTGCCGATCTGTTCCAGCATGTGGTCAAAAAAGCCGATGCCGGTGCGGATGTCCGGATCGCTGGCCGCATCCAGATCCACTGCGACGCTGATCCGTGTCTCGCGGGTCTCGCGCCTCAGCGTGGCGCGGCGTGGCGCATCGCACAGCAGACGGGCCACCCCGCTCCACGACATGCCGTGCGGTCCGACCCGCAGGCCGCGCACGCCGAGATTGTCGGCAAAACGCAGATCACTGTCGCGGTCGCCGACCATGGCCGAGGCCGTGCGGTTCCAGCCGTCGTCGGCCAGGTAGTGGCGAACCAGCCCGGTGCCTGGTTTGCGCGTGTCCAGACCGTCTTCAGGCCGGCTGCGGTCAATCAACACTTCGCGAAAATCGATGCCCTGCGAACTCAGGATGCCGAGCAGCAGTTGGTGTGGACCGTCAAAAGCGGCCTGTGGAAAGCTGGGCGAGCCCAGCCCGTCCTGGTTGGTCACCATCACTAGTTCGTAGCCGGCGCCGACACACCGGTGCAGGGCCTGGATGACCCCGGGCAGCAAGGCCAGCTTGTCGAAGCGGTCGATCTGTTCGTCCGCCGGCTCCTCGATCAGGCATCCGTCGCGATCGACAAACAGGATCTTGCGCATCAGGCCACCTCCGCCTGGCGAGCGAGGGCAGCCAGCAGCCGCGTGTTTTCCTGCGGCGTACCGATGCTGATCCGCAGGCAGTTGGCCAGATGCGGATAGTGGCTGACATCGCGCACGACAATGCCCTGCCCGGCCAGCGCGTTTCGCGTGGCCGCTGCATCGCGCACGCGCACGGTGAGGAAATTGGCCTGTGATGGAAAGACATGCAAAACGCCGGGGAGGCCCGCCAGCTCTCGCGCCAGGCGCTCGCGCTCGGCCACGATTATCCGCACGCGCTGGCGCATCCGCCGCTCGCCGCTGCCAGCCAGCGCAGCCATCGCGGCCACCACGCTCGGCAGCGGCAATGGGTATGGCGGCATGATCCGGCGCAGCAAGGCGATCACCTCGGCTTGGGCCAACAGCGCACCAACGCGCGCGCCAGCCAGCGCCCAAGCCTTCGACAGGGTGCGCAACACGGCAAGATTCGGACACTCGGCGAGCAGGCACGCTGCACTCTTGCCGTTCGCGAACTCGATATAGGCCTCATCCACCACCACCAGCGCGCGTCCGGCAAGGCCGGCGGCCAGGCGTTCAATGTCGGCCAGCGGCACCAGCCCGCCTGTCGGATTGTTGGGCGAGCACACGAACAGCAGTTTCACGCTTGGTGCCAGTGTCGCCAGCAGGGTAGCGGGACTCAGTCGAAAATCATCCTCGAACGGCATGGTCTGCACGATCGCGCCCTGCACGCCCGCGCACACGGCGTACATGCCGAAGGTGGGCGGTGAGATCGCAATGGCATCCAGGCCCGGTCGGCAGAATGCGCGCACCAGCAAGTCAATGGCCTCGTCACTGCCGCGACCAAGCAGAAGCTGCCCGGGGCGAACGCCGTACAATGCGGCCAGACGCTTGCACAATTCCGGCGGCTGCGGGTCGGGATAGCGGTTCAGACCCAGCGTGTCGCCCTCGGAACACCAGGGCGACTCATTGGCATTGAGCATCACCGCCGCTGCGCCCGCTTCCGTCCGTGCCGAGGAATACGGCTTCAATGCGCGAATTTCGGCGCGCGCCAGATCCAGCACGTTCATGCGCTGGCCGCCATGGATTCGAGTCGCAGGCTGACCGCGCGTGCATGGGCGTCCAGGCCCTCGGCTTCAGCCAGGGTCACGGCGCAGGGGCCAATGGCGCGCAGGCCCTCGGCGCTCAGTTCCTGCACACTGATCTGCTTCATGAAGCTGGCTACCGACACGCCGCTCCAGGCGCGGGCGTGACCGTAGGTCGGCAGCACGTGATTGGTGCCGCTGCAGTAATCACCGACGGATTCCGGCGACCAGCGGCCCAGAAAAACCGAACCGGCATTGAGTACTTGCGACAGCAAGGCGCGCGGGTTGCACACGTTCAGAATCAGGTGCTCAGGCGCATAGACGTTGCTCACTTCAACGGCCGCGATCAGAGATTCGACCTGGATCAGGCGGCTTGTCTCAAGGACCTGGCGCACCGTCCGGGCACGCGGCAACGTGCCCACCTGCACCTCGATTTCTGCTGCCACTGCTTCGGCCAGGCGGGGCGAGTCGGTCACCAGCAATACCTGCGAGTCGGGGCCGTGCTCGGCCTGCGACAGCAGGTCGGCGGCCACCAGCGCGGGTTCGGCGGCATCGTCTGCAATTACCAGCACCTCGGAGGGTCCCGCCGGCATGTCGATGGCCGGGCCGCCGGGCATCACCGACACCTGCTGCTTTGCCTCGGTGACCCAGGCATTGCCCGGACCGAAAATCTTGTCGCAGGCCGGCACGCTTTCCGTGCCCAGGGCCATGGCGGCGATGGCCTGAGCACCGCCAAGCGCGAACACGCTGCGAATGCCGCAGCGGCTGGCGGCATACAGAACCGCGGGATCGAGCGTGCCATCGGTGCGCGGCGGCGAGCACAGAACCACTTCGCGGCAACCGGCAAGTTGCGCGGGCACACCCAACATCAATGCGGTCGATGGCAGTGGTGCACTGCCCGCGGGGACGTACAGCCCCACCCGCTCGATCGCGCGCGGCAGGCGTTCGCAGAGCACGCCCGGCGCCGTTTCGACCCGCACTGGCCGGGGCAGGCCGGCGCGGTGGAATGCGTCGATCCGCTTGCAGGCATCGTCGATCGCCCCGCGCAGCCTTGCCGTCAGACTCGACGCAGCACGTTCCAATTCCTCCGGGCCGACCTGCAGGGATGACGGGCGGCAACCGTCCAGTTCGGCGGTCAACCCGGTCAGCGCCGCATCACCGCCCTGACGCACGCGCTCGATGATGGCCACCACGGCGGCGCGACGCTGCGACGCATCGTCCTGCGCCGGTCGGGCCAGCAGGGCCTTGCGCGCAGGTGCATCGAGGTCTTTCCAGCGCACCGCTTTCATGCCAGCATCTTCTCCACCGGCAGCACCAGCATGCCGTGGGCACCAGCGCCCTTCATCGCTTCCAGATCCTGCCAGCTCACGTTTCCGCTGCACACGCACTGCAGCGCGATGTCATCGGGCTGACCTTCGATATTGGTCACCGTCGGTGTGGGGCCACCAGGCAGCAGATCGACGATGATCGGCAATGCGCTGCGCGGCGCCTTCAGCATCAGCAGGCGCGATTCGCGCACATCCAGCACGCCGTCGAGACGCCGCAGCAGCAATTCGATCAGATCGGCGCGCTCGTCGGTGGGCGCCGGCACGCTGGCGGCCAGTACGGCTTCGCTGCGCATCAGCACCTCGGTTTCACGCAGCTGGTTGGCGATCAGCGTGGCGCCGCTCGATACGAGGTCGCAGATCAGGTCGGCCGTGCCCAGTCTGGGTGCGATTTCAACCGAGCCGGACAAGGTGACGATGCTGGCATCAACGCAGCGCTCGGCCAGCCAGCGGCGCAGAAGATTCGGATAGGTCGTGGCGATCCGCTTGCCGGCCAGCTGTACCGGCGAGTCGGCCGTCATGTCCTGCGGCACCGCAATCGACAGCCGGCAACCGCCGAAACCCAAGGCGCGCAATTCACACGTGGTGGAGGTCGATTCATTGTCTAGTGCCGCTTCCTGCAACACGTTGCGGCCCACCACGCCCAGCTCACACACCCCCTCGGCCAGCAGGCCCGGAATATCGTCATCGCGCACCAGCAGCAGATCCACCGGCATGTTTTCGCCAAAGCAGAACAGCTTGTCGCGGCTGGAGCGGAACTTCAGCCCGCAGCGCTCCAGCAATTGCCGCGACGGGTCGCCCAGGCGGCCAGACTTCTGGATGGCGATGCGCAGACGCTCGCGTGTCGTGCTCATGCGTTTTGTCCCCGGCGAGCTGTTTCATTCTTGCCGCTGGCGCGGGCAGCGGCTGCAAGATAGCCGCCGTTGCCCGAGTTCAGAAAGCGCGCGACGCGCCCGATGGTGGTGATGCTGACAGCCGTGCGCTCATGAATTTGCCGGTACGGCATACCCTGCTGGATGTACGGCACGACGCTCCAGCGATCGGTGATGGCCTCGATTTCGGCCGGCGTGCACAGATCACGCAGAAACGCCCGCATCTCGCCGACCGTGCTCATCGACAGCAGGGCCCGGCACAGACTGTCCTCCACCGCGCGGGCGCTTTTCTCCGGTTTCACGTGTCGCTGTTTCATGCCTGCCGATCAACCAATGTAATAATGTGTTACTACATTAGATCATTGACACGCGCTTGCTGCAAGCATTTCTTGCGCCGATCCGGGCCCACAGGATGGCTTCATGGCGTGCAGCACTTTTTGCTTGCCCCCGACAGCGCTGCCAAGCGGGGCGGGCAGCGTCTCGCCCGCCCCACCGATCACCCACTCAAAGCGGATTGGCCTTGAAGGTATCGCAGGAGCCGATATCACCGGATTCAAAGCCGGTCTGGAACCAGCGCTGGCGCTGGGCCGACGTGCCGTGGGTGAACGAGTCCGGCACCACCCGGCCACGGCTCTGCTGCTGCAACGTATCGTCGCCCACGGCGCTGGCGGCATTCATCGCTGCAGCAACATCACCCTGCTCCAGCCACTGGTATTGCTGCTGCGAATGCTTGGCCCATACGCCGGCGAAACAATCGGCCTGCAGCTCCTGGCGCACCGACAAACCAGCCGCACCCTGCATCGGGGCACCTTGCCGCCTCGCCTTTTCCACCGCCGCAAAGATACCGAGCTGATTCTGCACGTGATGACCGATCTCGTGCGCGATCACGTAGGCGCGCGCGAAGTCGCCGCTGGCGTGAAAGCGGCTGCGCATCTCCTGAAAGAAGTCCAGATCCAGATAGACCTTCTGGTCACCGGGGCAGTAGAACGGCCCCATCGCGCTCTGCCCTGCTCCGCATGCGGTTGGAACGTAACCGCTGTAGAGAACCAGGGTCGGATCGACGTACGGTTTGAGGCCGCGCTGCTGGAAAACCTGTTTCCAGACATCCTCGGTGCTGCCGACCACTGCACGGACAAAATCCTGGTCCTGGCTGTCGCTGGCGGCTGGTTGCGTGGCAACCTGCTGACTCGGAGCCACGCTGCTGCCCCCACCACCCATCAAGCCCAGGAATTGCAACGGATTGATACCGAAAATCCAGGCGATGCCCATCAGCACCAGCAAGCCGGTCAGGCTCATGCCGTGGATCGGCCTGAAGCCCATTCGACGGCCGCCACCGCTGCTGGCCGTTACCACGTTGTCGCTGCGTCGCGCCTTTTGCCATTTCATGGATCTCTTTCCTCGTCGTTCTACCGCCATGCGAACCGGCGTCCACTATGCGTCTTCCGGCGGCGCTTGCCAAGTCCGCATGCCCAAAATGATGCAACACAGCGCCAAGCATGCCCGGATTGCCCGCTGACGCCCATGTCCTGTCATTGCGTCTGGCTCCGTACTTGAGAAGGTGCAGCCGTGCAATCGCGCGCATATCTGGAGGCCCGACATGACACTCAAGCGCAACAATTTCCGTATTTGACACGCAGCCGCACAATCGTGTGCATACCTGGAGATCCGACATGACAATCAAGTGCAACAACCCCGCCCACCGCTTTGGCACCCTGACTGCAATGCTGGCACTGTGCCTCTTGTGCACGACCGTCCATGCTGCCGACGGTGTTCACAATCCGCAGGCCGTGGTCACCGCGGCACCCCATCCACACCCCCCCGTGCAAAGCAAAACCGCAGCGACCGTTCTGACATTCGAGGGCCTCGGCAATCAGGAGCCGGTCAACAACTTCTATGATGGCGGACTGGGTGGCACCGGCAGTGGACCCGGGCCGAGCTTCGGCGTCCAGTTTTCCAGCAATTCCCTGGCGATCATCGACCAGGACGCCGGTGGCAGCGGCAACTTCGGCGGCGAGCCCAGCCCTGACACCGTCCTGTTCTTCCTCACCGGTGCCGCCGCCACCATGAACGTGCCCGCAGGGTTCACAACGGGCTTTTCCTTCTATTATTCGGCGATCAATCAACCCGGCGTGATCCGTGTCTACGATGGTCTCAATGCCACCGGAAACGTGTTGGCGACGCTCAATCTTCCGCTTACGCCAAACAACGGCGCGCCCGATCCGACAGGAACCTTCAGCCCACTGGTCCCGATTGGTGTCAGCTTCTCCGGAACCGCGCGGTCGGTTGACTTCGGCGGCACAGTGGACCAGGTCGCATTTGACGACATCACCCTGGGCAGCAGCACGGCAGGCGGGGGATCTCCCGTGCCAACCGCCTACGCGCCGGTCCCGGCCTTGTCTCCGACATGGTTGCTGGTGCTCGGGGCGGGTCTGCTGGCCCTGGTTGGATTTGGCTGGCGCCGCTGGCGCAGCCACTGAGTACGATCAGGAACCCGGGCAGGATTGCCTTGAAACACTCAAAACGGTCGGACAACCCGGCCGTTTTGCTTTTTCACGGCACCGCCGGATCACGTTGCCGCGGGTGATCCCGCCCAGGCAATAGTCCCCGGTCGGGGCCCGCACCTCGTCATCGCGAACGATGAAAATGGCAGGCCGCCATCATGCAGGCGCAGGCCTTCCCGCACGCCCTCACCCAGCATGAAACCCGGATCAAACACCGGCACCACGGCCTCGGCACGCGGCAGCAGAACCCGGTTGATGTTGATGCGGATATCCGCATTGCGCGGATCATCTGCATGGTCGTGGGTGCCTTTGCTCATGCAGGCTGGACACTGTCTGTCATGGCGCGGGTTCGAAACCGTCAGCAAAAATCAGGTCGTGGTCAACGTCAAAGCCATCGACAAAAATCAGATCGCCGGGAATGATGGTGAAGCCTCCGGGCGAGATATTGAAGAAGATGTTGTTGGCGCAGGCGACCCGAACGCGGGCATTGGAGGCCGGAACATTCGGGATATTGACCGTCGCACTGCCATTGTTGGGTACCGCGCTGGCGAGAACCACGGGATTGTCGAAATCGTCCGAACGGGTCAGGTCGATATTCACCAGCGGGCACGACACCGGGGCCTGGTCGGTGCCGGCGACGTTCCAGGTGACCTGAGCCGAGCCACTGGCATAATTCCAGTTTGCCCCGGCGGCTGGCGCGGTCACGGTGAACGGTCCGGCACTGGTGGTGACGGTCAAGGTATTGCGCGCGCTCTGGCTGGCACCGCCTCCATTCACGTTGTCACGAACGGTCTCGACAAAGTTCAGACTGCGATTGGTCGTCGGCAGAATCTCGCCAAATGCGTGAGTTTCCGCAAACAGATCGGCCAGCCGTGGCACATAGCGGGTTGCGCCGGCCGGATTCCAGGAGCGCATGATGGGTCCGTTGCCGGGATCATTGGCGAGATTGTTGTTGGCCGAACCCAGGTCGTACTGTTCCCACACATAACTGAGGGACGCGCCCGACGCACTGCTCGAAGCAGAACCGGCCAGTGCGAACGGGGTGCTGGCCGGGATGGTGTAGTCGGGTGGCGTCAACACGACGGGTGCAGCGTGATTGGCCGTTGCCGTGCCGCAGGTCGAGCCGGTATCGGTCGTGACATAGGCATTGATCTCGTCCATGCTGGCGGCATGAAAGTACGGATCGGAGTGCGGCTGGAGATTGTTGCTGGAGCCGCAGATCCCGGCGTAGGCCATGATGGTCGAGCCACTGCCCGGCTCGTAGGCCGTACCGGCATTGCGATTGATGCCGCCGCATGACCCCACGGTGCCGTTGAACGTGTGGTTGGCGCCAAACTGGTGACCCATTTCGTGGGCAACATAGTCGATGTAGAACACGTCCGTGGAGAGCAGGGCGCCATTGGTCAGGCCGGTCGTGCCAGCACCCTTGTAGCCACTTTCGCAAACCACGCCCAGATAGGCCACGCCGCCGCTGCCGGTGGTGAACACGTGGCCAATATCGTAATTGCCGACACCGGCAATGCCGCTGATCCGGCTGGTGAGCTGGCCCAGCGAATTGCCATTATTGGTCGCGCTGTCGCCGAATGGATCGTTGATCTCATTGTTTACTGCCAATGGAAAAATCAGCTCGTCGTTGTTGCCAACCAGGCTGAGATGCACGGCGAAATCGTTGGAATAGATTTCGTTGACGCGGTTGATCGCCATCACCACGCCCGCAAGGCCTTCGGCCACGGTGGGATTGGACTTGCCGGTGTAGGCCTGCACCCACTGGTGATTGGCCACGACGGCGGCACGATAGTTGCGCTTGATAAGGCCACTTGAGGTCGGTTGCGCCAGCACGCTGCCCGGCCGATGTGCGGCGGCGCCGCCCTGATTGCCCGGCACTTCGCAGCGCATGGGACTGACGTTGGGCACGGTATCGCGGCGAAACGCAATGTAGTCGCTGCCCTGCCCAAACTTCAGCGGTCGCACCATCCATACGCCATCGGCAGCGAAGATCATGGCATTCAGGCCCAGCGGCGAAATGTCGACACGCACATGGTTGCCAGCCGCATCGACGCCACTGTAGCTGCGAATCTGCGGGTATTTGGCGGCCAGCGCTGCCGGCATGGTGCCCGAGTCTGACAGAACAAAATCGTCATAGCCCTTGTCCGGGCGCGGCAGAGACAGCGTGATGCCGCTACCCTGCTGCTGGCGCAAGCTGGCATGCAGGGCGTTGAGGTCCAGGGTCATGGCGCGAAACTGCTCCGGCCCACTCAAGCCACTCGGCATCGTGTACTTGGGCGCGTCATGCCAGTAATCGGCCAGGGCGGCCGATGCAGTACCCGCAACAAACAATGCCAATGCCGCAAAGGCTCGTACTGCGGGGCAGCAGGTCAACTTGCGCATTCAATTTCCCCATACTCGAACGGATCATTGAAACCCCAGGCGCCTGGCCAGCACAACCGGGCCAGGCGATCCCAACGTCAAGCGATAACACGATCCAGCACGACCATGTCGTGAGTTCATCCTTCAGCTGAATTGCCTTTGTCGCTGACCGGCGTCAGGCGCAAATCCTGAAAGTCGAAGCTGAAATCGGTACGCGGCGAAATCGGCTTGATGCGCAGGCTGCGAATCTTGCCATCCTCATCCAGCGCAAAGCTGGCGAAGGCATCGGCGTTCAGCGAACGGTCGCGCCAGCGCACGATGAACGTGTCGTGCTGCCAGGGCCGCATGTCACCCAGCAGAGCCTTGGTGTGTGCGAACTGCATCACGAGATGGCCCTTTTCCTTGCGGATATTGACCTTGCCGTACCACGGATCCTTGTAAACACCAGCGTAGTCGGCCAGGTCCAGCGACGGCTTGCTGTTCTTGTCCCGGGCCTTCTGGTGCTTTGCCCAACTCTCGTCCGCCTTGTCGGCACTGTACTTGTCCGATGCCTGGTAGGCCGCGATCCAGTCGGTCTTCTTCGCACCGAGATAGGCGTCAAGAATACGGTAGGTCACCGCCTGGAAAGCCGAGCCGGACTCCTGGTTGGTCAGCACCACCATGCCGAGCTTGAGATCCGGCACCATGGTCACGCGCGAGACGAAACCCGGCCAGCCACCCGTGTGGTAGACCAGCTTGTGACCCTGATACTCGGACAAATGCCAACCCTCGCCATAGCCGGCAAAGGAGGGCTCGATGGCTGCCAGCTCGGGTACCTTGGGCTTGCTCGGATGGATCGCGGTCTGCACCGACCACATCTCGCGATGGCGGGCTTCGCTGAACAGGCGCTTGTCCTTGCCATCTGCGTCCTTGCCGTACACACCACCGGCAAGCTGGGCGATGATCCATTTGGACATGTCGTGCACGCTGGAATAGATGCCGCCGGCACCGGAATTGTTGGCCCAGGCCAGTTTTTCGGTTGGCTTGAGCTCCTTGAAATCGTACTTGGCGTAGCCCACGGCGACATCGTTGTCGGTGGGCTGGATGTAGTGGAAGTTGAAGCGGGTATCGTCCATCCCGAGCGGCTGGAAAAAGTTCTGTTTCAGGAAATCGTGGTAGCTCATTCCCGAGACGTTTTCGATCACCAGTTCGGCGACACCGAACAGGATGTTGTCGTAGAAATAGCGCGCGCGGAAGCCGTAGTTGAGCGGCACATGCGCCAGGCGCTCAACCACCTGCCTGGTGGTGAAGTCGGTGGTCGGCCAGTACAGCAGGTCGCCCGCGCCCAGGCTCAGGCCGCTGTGATGGGCCAGCAGGTCGCGGATGCGCATTTCGTGGGTGACGTAGGGATCGGACATGCGGAACCACGGCAGGTGGTCGATCACCCGGTCGCCCATGTCCAGCTTGCCCTGGTCGGCCAACATCGACAGCGAAGCCGCCGTGAAGGCCTTGGTGTTGGAAGCGATTGCGTACAGTGTGCGGGCATCGGCCGGTTTGTCGGCGGCGCCGTGGATGCCGTATTCGCGCACACCGTAGCCACTTTCAAGGACACGCTTTCCGTCCTTGACAATGGCAACGGAAATACCCGGAACATCAAATGCCTGACGAACATTGTTGACGTAGCCGTCGAAGTCCGAAAGCTGCGCCGGAAGCCCTGTCTCGCTGTGGGCCGGGGTGGTGGGCCGCGCCTGCAACGCCCATGCCGGCGTTGCAGCCAGCAATACGCCAAGAACCGATCCGGCGACCAGCATGCCACGGCGAAACGCTGTACGAAACCCCATTTTGAACTCCCCGATTTGAACGAAACCTGGACAGTATGCAGTTTGCGCCGGCTTCTGTCATGCCCAGCGCCGTGAACGTCAGTCGGCCTTTGCGCTGTTGTTCTCACGATTGTGATCCGGCAGCACGTGGTCGGGATCGAGCGTGACGGTCACGGCGTTCTGATTGCCCGGGACATCCACCACGAAGCTGTGATGCTGCAGCCAGGTGGCGACGGGAATCTTCACCCGCGTGTGGCTGCCGTCGGCCCAAGTGACTTCAAGCGTTGTCGGCAGCACCAAACGGTCGAGGTTGGCGATGGTCACCCGGGCACCTTGGCCATCTTTCATCGGCACCAGCTTTTCAACCGCCATGTCAAACTGCCAGTTGTGCCGGTACCAGCCGCGCCAGAACCAGGACAGGTCCTCACCACCGGCGCTGTCCATGGCACGGAAGAAATCCGAAGGCGACGGATGCTTGAAGGCCCAGGCGCGAATGTACTGCCTGAACGCCGTGTCGAAGCGCTCCGGCCCCAGGATTTGCTGGCGCAGCAGCACCATGCCCAGCGCGGCCTTGAAATACGTCACGGGGTGGCGGTACTTTTCCTTGATCGCATCCGGCCGGGTCAAGATCGGCGGCGCATCGGCATCCGCCAGGGTCGGCAGGATTTCATCAACCGGATTGCCGCCGCCGGGCGCGTATTCGCTGTCGCGCTTGGGCGCGTACTTGCCGCCTTCGTAATCCAGCGCCGCACGCACGTTGACGAAAGTGTTGAAGCCCTCGTCCATCCACGCATCGCGGCGCTCGTTGGAGCCGACAATCATCGGGAACCAGTTGTGGCCGATCTCGTGGGTGGTCAGGCCGAACAGCTTGCCGCCGCCGAGTTTCCACCAGTCGAACACAATGCCTGGATACTCCATGCCACCGGCCACACCGGCCTCGGCAATCGCCACCGGCCAGGGGTATTCCAGCCAGCGCTTCGAATAGTACTCGACCGTGTGCTTGACGAACTGCGTCGAATCCTGCCAGCCACTGCCATCGCCGACGCTCTCGACCGGATAGGCCGACATCGCCAGCGCCTTCCTGCCGCTCGGCAAGTTGATTCGAGCGGCATCCCACACATAGGCCTTGGATGCGCCAAAGGCCACATCGCGGGTATCGTGCATGCGGAAGTGCCAGGTCAGCGTGCCGTCCGATTGCGGCCGACTGGAGGCCTGGGTGACTTCATCCGGCTTGCGAATCATCACGGTCTGGTCGCTATTGCGTGCCGCGGCGAGACGCTGCTGTTGCGTGGCGGTCAATACTTCGTCCGGATTGACCAGTTCGCCTGAACCGACCACGATCATGTCGGCCGGCACCGTCACGCGGTAGTCGATGTCACCGTATTCGAGATAGAACTCGTTGTTGAGATAGGGCAGCGTATCCCAGCCGCGCAGATCGTCGTAGACGCACAGTCGCGGAAACCACTGGGCCACTTCGTACACGTCACCGTTCTTTGTCTTGTACCAGTCGGTGCGCCCGCCAAAGCGGCCCGGCAGCGTGTAGCGGTAGCGGATGCGCAGACGCAGCATGCCGGTTTTCGGGGCCAGCGTCTGCGGCAGATCAATGCGCATTCGGGTATCGGAGATCTGGTAATGTACGGGCTTGAACACTCCACCCTGCCCCAACTCGACCGACTCGATGTCGTAGCCTGTGGTGTGCTGGTCGGGCGCGGGCATCTTGTCGCGGGTGAAGTTGCCGCGCGCGTCGTTGCGGTAGCGGTTCTGGTCCAGTTGCAGCCACAGCATGTGCAGCGCATCGGGACTGTGGTTGGCATAGTCGATCACAACCGTGCCATCCAGCGTCTTGCTGTCCGGGCGCAGCCTCGCCTCGATCCGGTAATCAACCCGATTCTGCCAGTAATCCGGCCCTGGCAGCCCGCTGGCCGAACGGTATCGATTCACCGGGTACTGGTTTTGGAATGGTGCAAAGGTCTGGAGTGGATCGAAAGTCGCTGGCGACTCTGCCGCCCTCGCGGCAGACGCGGCAAGGCTCACCAACAGCACGGCCAGCATCGACACAACTCCAGGAACCATCTGCATGGCATGACCGGTATCGCGTGTTCTCATGGGTATGACCTCAGTATTGCGCGGCATTGCGGAAATTACGGTATACGCGCTGCGCATTGATACCATGAACGTGGAGACTTTGATGCTGCCATTGGTCATGACTGGCTTGTCACCATGACAACGCGCCCCCATATCAGCATATCCGAACGCGGAGCCACATCATTTCCAGCAGCACCCATACCTTGCCCTCCGAACATGACGACGCCGGTCTGACGCGCAGCTTTCTGGGCGTGTTTCGCTTCAGCGGCCGCGCGCTCGGACTGGTCTGGAGCACCAGTCACGCACTCACCATTGCCCTGGCGCTGCTGACCCTGGCCGCCGGCCTGTTGCCGGCCGGCATTGCATGGACTGGTGCCCAGATCGTCGATGCCGTCGTCGCGGCCAGTCGGCTTGCCACTGCCGGTGGCCACGCGTCACTGGCCGTGGTATTCGAATGGGTGCTGATCGAGGGCGTGCTGGTGGCCGCGCTGGCCGGTGCCCAACGCGGCCTGTCGCTGTGCCAATCTTTGCTGCGCGCGCAGCTTGGCAACCGCATCAACGAGATGATCCTGGAAAAAGCGCTGACCCTGGAACTGGCACAGTTCGAGGATTCGGAGTTCTACGACAAGCTGACCCGGGCCCGGCGCGAGGCCTCCAGCCGCCCGCTGTCGCTGGTCAATCGCACCTTCGGCCTGGGTCAGAATCTGATCTCGCTGATCAGTTACGGCGCCCTTCTGGTGCACTTCTCGACCTGGGCGGTCGTGGTCCTGATCGCAGCGGGGCTGCCTGCATTTTTCGCCGAAACCAAGTTTTCCGGCGATGCTTTTCGCCTGTTCCGCTGGCGCTCGCCGGAAACCCGCATGCAAAGATACCTGGAAACGGTGCTGGCACGCGAGGACCACGCCAAGGAAGTGAAGCTGTTTGGCCTGGGTCCGCTGCTGCTGGACCGCTACCACCGCATCTTCAAGACCCTGTACCAGGCCGACCGCGACCTGGCCGTACGTCGCGACAGCTGGGGCTTCGTGCTGGGCCTGCTCGGCACCATCGCACTGTACGGAGCCTACGCGTGGGTCGCCATGACTACCGTCGCCGGCCGCATCTCGCTGGGCCAGATGACGATGTACCTGATGCTGTTCCGCCAGGGGCAATCGGCGGTGTCGGCGATCCTGTCCTCGGTTGGCGGCATGTACGAGGACAATCTGTACCTGTCAACGCTGTACGAGTACCTGGAAACACCGATTCCGGCCGCATCCGGCACAGCGACGCAGGGGCCGCGCCCCGATGACGGCATCCGCTTCGAAAGCGTGAGCTTCACCTATCCGGGCGCCGACCAGCCCACCCTGCGCGACATCAACCTGCACATCCGCCCAGGCGAATCGCTGGCCATGGTCGGCCAGAACGGCTCGGGCAAGACCACCCTGATCAAGCTGCTGACGCGGCTGTACCGACCCGATTCGGGCCGCATTCTGCTGGACGGGCTGGACCTCGATGAGTGGGACAACACCCACCTGCTGCAGCGCATCGGCGTGATCTTCCAGGACTTCGCCCGCTACCAGATGCAGGTTGGCGAGAACGTCGGTGCCGGTGACATCCGGCATTTCGAGGATGCCGAACGCTGGCGGATGGCCAGCAACAAGGGCATGGCTACCGAATTCATCGAAGACTTGCCGCAGGGCTTCACCACCCAACTCGGACGCTGGTTCAAGGACGGCCGCGAACTGTCCGGTGGCCAGTGGCAGAAAATTGCCCTATCGCGCGCCTTCATGCGCACCGATGCCGACATCCTGGTGCTGGACGAGCCCACGGCAGCCATGGACTCGGCAGCCGAGGCGACCATCTTCGAGCATTTCCGCGAACTGGCTGGCGACCGCATCGTGATCCTGATCTCGCACCGTTTTTCCACCGTGCGCATGGCCGACCAGATCATCGTGATGCAGGACGGACGCATCATCGAACGCGGCAACCACACCGAGCTGATCGCCCGCGACGGCCACTATGCCCACCTGTTCAAGCTGCAGGCGCGCGGCTATCAGTAGGAGCGGCCATGGCCGCGAGCGGGCGCTGACCAAACAAACTCATACCGCCACTGGCAGGTGCCCTTTGGCGAACGCGCCAGCACCCCACCTTTCCGTCTGCCCGCCACTCACTCGCGCTACACTGGCTGTTTCCGATCGCAAGGCTGCGTTGAAACCGTGCGCCATCTGAAACCGATTCTTGTCGTCATCGTGCTGCTGGGCCTGGTTGCCTGGTGGCAGTATCAGCCGCAGCCGCCACTGACCCCGCCACCGCCGGAAGCGACCGGCACAGCAACCGCCAGCGCCACATCACTGCCGCAGTTTCTGTCAGCGGAGGCGCGGCACACCCTGGCCCTGATCCGCCAAGGCGGCCCCTATCTCTACCGCCACGACGGCATCGTCTTCCAGAACCGGGAAGGCCGACTGCCGCACAAACCGCGCGGCTACTACCGCGAATACACAGTCCCCACGCCGGGGGCGCGCACGCGCGGCGCCCGCCGCATCATCACCGGCGGGAATCCACCCGAGGTCTACTACTACACCGCCGATCACTACCGCTCGTTCCGTCGCTTCCAGGTGCCGCAATGAACGCCGACGAGTCGCGTCTGGACCTGACCAATCCCCAGCAGTGCGGCGTGTATTTCGTCGGCCGCGAGGATCTGGACGCGATCGAACGCGAGGCCAGTCAACACGGGCTGTGGTGCGCACGGATCGACCTCGGTGAATGCCGCGACAAGAGCGCACTGTTGGAGGCAATCGCCAGCGCCATGCATTTCCCCGCCACCTTCGGTCACAACTGGGATGCCTTGAGCGACTTTCTGCGCGATCTGGATTGGCTTCCGGCGCGCGGTCATGTGTTGCTGTTCGAGCACGGCGCAACCTTCGGCAATACCTGCCAGGACGACTTCGATACCCTGCTCGACATCCTCGACGAAACCAGCCAGGCGGCAAGCGCCGTCAATGACCTTCTCTACGCATTCATCGCCTTTCCCGACAGTGCCTTTGACGCGGCCGAGAGCGAAGTCGACGACTGAAGCACTGGAGCCCGTGCGGATCACGCGCTATCGTGAAAGACTTGATGCATTCAAGGATTCGAACCCGATGACTATTGTCGACGCGGATGCGTTCGTCTTTTTTGGCGCCACCGGTGATCTGGCGCGCAAGCAGATCTTTCCGGCGCTGCAGGAGCTGACCCGGCAGGGGCGGCTGGACATGCCGGTGATCGGCGTGGCAAAGTCGAACTGGACGGTGGAACAGCTGCGCCAGCGCGCTCGCGAGAGCCTGGAGGAACACGGCGGTGTCGATGAAGAGGCTTTCGCCGAGCTCAGCAAGCGGCTGGCCTACATCGATGGCGACTACACAAAAACGGAGACCTTCGAGCGCCTGAAGTCCCTGCTCGGCGAAGCGCACCACCCGGTTCATTATCTGGCCATTCCACCGAGCATGTTTCCGGTGGTGGTCAAGGCGCTGAAGGAAACCGGCTGCAACCGCGGCGCCCGGGTGATCGTGGAAAAACCCTTCGGTCGCGACCGGGTCTCGGCGCGTGCGCTCAACCGCGTGTTGCACGGGGCCTTCCGCGAGGAGGCGATCTTCCGCATCGACCATTACCTGGGCAAGGAGCCGGTGCAGAATCTGATGTACTTCCGTTTCGCCAACAGTTTTCTGGAGCCGATCTGGAATCGTGACCATATTGCCAAGGTGCAGATCACCATGGCCGAGAGCTTCGGCGTCAAGGATCGGGGTCGCTTCTACGACGAAGTCGGCGCGGTGCGCGACGTGGTGCAGAACCACATGCTGCAGGTGTTGAGCCTGCTGGCCATGGACCCGCCCGTCGATGCCGATGCCACGGCCCAGCGAGACGAGAAGCTGCGTCTGCTCCGGGCCATTCGCACACTGGAACCGGACAACCTGGTCCGTGGCCAGTTCGCGGGCTACCACGACGTGGAAGGCGTGGCGCCCGGCTCCACGGTCGAGACCTATGCCGCGCTGCGCCTGGATATCGACACCTGGCGCTGGGCCGGCGTGCCGTTCTACATCCGCGCCGGCAAGCGCCTGCCCGTGACCTGCTGCGAGGTACAAGTCGAGCTCAAGCAACCGCCCAAGTCGGTTTTCGGCATCCCCAACGGCAAGGCCAACTACACCCGCTTCCGGCTCAGCCCCGAGGTGCAGATCGCAATTGGCGCACACACCAAGAAGCCCGGCGAACAGATGGCCGGCGAGGATGTCGAACTGATCGCGCACGATGACCCGGGTGAAGACACGCCGCCTTACGTGCGCCTGTTGGGTGATGCGATCCGCGGCGACAACACCCTGTTCACGCGCGACGATTCCGTCGAGGAAGCCTGGCGCATTCTCGATCCAGTGCTGGGCGACGCCACCGGGGTCTATCCTTATGCACCCGGCAGCTGGGGGCCTGCCGAGGCCATGCGCCTGCTCGACAAAGGCGCCGACTGGTTGCCCACCGCGGCGGACAAGCTGCGCCCAAACAACTGAACCCGGAAACGACTCACAGGCAGACATGCAAGGAGAACACATGACCCCCACCCGAGAACTGCATGAACTGGGCCAGAGCATCTGGCTCGACAACATCACCCGCACGATGCTCGATGACGGCACGATCAAGCGCTATATCGACGAACTCAATGTCACCGGACTGACCTCCAACCCCTCAATCTTCAAGAAGGCGATCGTCGACAGCCAGGCGTATGACGAAGCCATCCGCAGCAGCGATGCCGACTCCGAGGAGGACCTGTTCTTCGATCTGGCGATCGATGACCTGCGCCGCGCAGCGGATCTGTTTTTCGACGTGCACAGGTCCACCAAGGGTGTCGACGGATGGGTTTCGCTGGAAGTCTCCCCGCTGCTGGCCGACGACGCCGAGGCGACCAAAACCGCGGCCGCAAAGCTGCACCAGCAGGCAGCCCGCGACAACCTGTTCATCAAGATCCCGGGTACCGAGGCCGGCTGCGCGGCGATCGAGGCCTCGATCTTTGCCGGTGTGCCGATCAATGTGACCCTGCTGTTCTCGAAAGAGCAGACCCTGGCGGCGGCCGAGGCCTGGATGCGCGGCATTGAACGGCGCATCGAGGCCGGCCTGGACCCGCACGTGACCTCGGTGCTGTCCCTGTTTGTCAGCCGCTGGGATGTGGCGGTGGCCGACAAGGTTCCCGACGCGATCAAGGACCGGCTGGGCATTGCCGTGGCCGGCCAGACTTACGCTGCCTATCTGGAACTGTGTCGCACGCCGCGCTGGCAGAAGCTGGCCGAACATGGGGTCAAACCCCAGCGCCTGCTGTGGGCCAGCACCAGTACCAAGGATCCGAAGGCGCGCGATACCTTGTATGTCGAGGCACTGGCCGCGCCGAACACCATCAATACCCTGCCCGACAAGACCATCAAGGCCTTTGCCGATCACGGCAGGCTCGGCCAGCCCATGGCCACCGACGGAGGTGAAGCCGACAAGACGCTCGACCGCTTCCGTGAAGCCGGTATCGATCTCGGTGCGCTGGCCGCGCAACTGCAGCGCGAGGGCGCCGACAGCTTCTCCGATTCCTGGCATGCGCTGCTGGCGGACATCCGCAAGGAACGCCAGCGTCTGGACCAGGCCAACGGAGCCTGAGATGGACACGCCACAACTGATCGAGTGCCCTGAATGGCAGACGCTGGAAGCCTACCGCCACAACAATCGTGATATCAGCCTGGGGGACCTGTTCCGGCACCAGCCCGGGCGCGGCACCGAGATGGTGGCCGAGGGTGCGGGCCTGTACCTCGACTACTCCAAGCAGCGCATTGACCCGCAAGGCATCGAGCTGCTGCTGAACCTGGCCCGGGCCTGCTCGCTGGAGGAGCGCATCGCGGCGATGTTTGCCGGTGCGCACATCAACGTCAGCGAAGACCGCCCGGCCCTGCACGTGGCCCTGCGGATGCCGCGCGGGGAAAAACTGGTGGTCGATGGCGTCGACGTGGTGGCCGAGGTGCACCAAGTTCTCGATCGCATGGCCGCGTTCAGCGACAAGGTGCGCAGCGGCGAGTGGCGCGGACACAGCGGCAAGCCGATCCGCAACGTGGTCAGCATCGGCATTGGCGGCTCCGACCTGGGGCCGGTGATGGCGCACGAGGCGCTCCGCAATTACAGCCGCCGCGACATGCAGTTCCGCTTCGTGTCCAATGTCGATCCAACCGACTTGTACGAGGCCACGCGCGACCTTGATGCCGCCGAGACCCTGTTCATCGTCTGCTCCAAATCCTTCCGTACCCGGGAAACCCTGACCAACGCACACGCGGCCCGCCAGTGGTGCATTGATGCGCTGGGCAATGAAGCGGCGGTCGGCAAGCACTTCGTGGCCGTGTCAAGCAATGCCGAGGGCGTGCACGAATTCGGCATCGATACCGCGCACATGTTCGGTTTCTGGGACTGGGTCGGCGGGCGCTACTCGATGGACTCGGCCATTGGCCTGTCGACGATGCTGGCGATCGGGCCGAAAAGCTTTCGCGACATGCTGGCCGGCTTTCACGCCATGGACGTGCATTTCCGCGATACGCCACTGGACCGCAACCTGCCGGTGCTGATGGGCCTGCTGGCAATCTGGAACAACAATTTTCTAGGCGCGGAAACCGTCGCCGTGCTGCCCTATGCGCAGTACCTGAAACGCTTCCCGGCCTATCTGCAGCAACTCACCATGGAATCGAACGGCAAGCACCTACGCGTGGACGGGCTCAAGGTCAATTACGCCACCGGCCCGATCTACTGGGGCGAGCCGGGCACCAACGGCCAGCATTCGTTCTACCAGTTGCTGCACCAGGGTACACGGCTGGTACCTTGCGACTTCATCGGTTTCAACAAGGCGCTCAACCCGATCGGCCGGCAACAGGATCTATTGGTCGCCAACATGATCGCCCAGGGTGAGGCACTGGCCTTCGGCCGCAGCGCCGAGGACTTGCGCGCCGAGGGCGCCGACGAAGCCCTGATTCCGCACCGGGTCTGCGAAGGCAACCGCCCCAGCAGCACGATCCTGGCCGACCAACTGACACCGTACAGCCTGGGCAGCCTGGTGGCGTTGTACGAGCACAGCGTCTACGTTCAGGGCGTGATCTGGCATATCGATTCGTTCGACCAGTGGGGAGTGGAACTGGGCAAGAAACTGGCCAACCGCAGCCTGGCCGACATCGAAGCGGGCAGCGATACCGCACTCGACCACGACAGCTCGACCAATGCCCTGATCCGGCGCTACCGCGCCAGCCGTTAGCAGTGAGCCGTAAGCGGTGAGCGGTGAGC
>CBFGSA010000017.1:0-31031 GCA_965651365.1 uncultured Rhodanobacteraceae bacterium
GGGTGAGTGCCTGGTCCAGGCTTGGACTGCTTTGATTCATGCGCTACCTGTTGCGTTGTCCGGGTCAAGTGTGGCCACGCGGGCCACGATCTCGGTGTGTTGCGGGTCATCCTGCAGCGCCGGCCACGGCAGTGCGACCGAGCCATGCAGTGCCGCCAGGTGCTGCGGCGGGCACGGCTCGCGCTCGCGGCAGGCGGCAACCGCCTCGGCACCCCATTCGGCCCGGCACACCAGCACCAGATCGCAACCGGCACCGAGATGCGCATCGATACGCTGGGTCAGGCCGCCCGCGGGCGCCGCCGCGGCCATGGCGATGTCGTCACTGAGGACGACGCCGGTGAAGCCCATCTCGCCCCGCAAAATCTCGCGGATCCAGCGCGTCGAGTAACCCGCCGGTTCAGGCGCCACCTGCGGATAGGTGACATGCGCCATCATCACCGCTTCGGTGCCGGCCTCAATGCAGGCCGCGAAGGGTTTGAGGTCGCTGTCGCGCATGGCATCCAGGGTCCGAGGATCACGGGCATCATCCAGGTGGGTGTCTTCCAGCACGCTGCCGTGGCCGGGGAAATGCTTGACCGTTGCAGCCATGCCGCCCAGATGCATGCCGCGCACATAGGCCGTGGCCAGATCGGCCACGACTTCAGGGTTGGCATGCAGGGCGCGCTCGCCGATGACGCGGTTGCCACGCGCCAGGTCCACCACCGGCGCAAAGCTGAGATCGATGCCCAGCGCGCGCATTTCGGCAGCCATCAGCCAGGCGTGCTGCTCGGCCATGTCGGCGGCCGCCTTCGGGTCGCGATCGTACAGGGTGCCCAGATGCGCCAGCGCCGGCAGGCGCGTCACCGGCGCTTCGCGAACGCGCTGGACCGGGCCGCCTTCCTGGTCGATGGTGATCAGGAATTCGTCCCCGCGCAATTCGCGCAACTCACCGACCAGCGCCTGCAATTGCTCCAGATCGGCGATATTGCGCTTGAACAGGATCACGCCACTGACCTGGGGCGCCACCAGCCACGCGCGCTCGTCCGCCTGCAGGCGCATACCGGCAATTCCGGTGATCAGCATGCCTTTGCCCCTGTGTGTGCCGGCAGCATTGTTGAAATCCTTGCAGTCATTCAGATCCGGTCGAAAACGGCCACCGACTCCACATGTGCGGTATGCGGAAACATGTCCATGACCCCGGCTGCGCTGAACTGGAGGCCATGCTGATTGACTAGGATAGCGGCATCGCGGGCCAGCGTGCCCGGATTGCACGAGACGTAGACCACGCGCCGGGTACGCTTGCCGGGCAGGTAGGCCAGCACCTGCTCGGCGCCAGCGCGCGGTGGATCAAGCAGCACCGCATCCCATTCGCGGCGTGCCCAGGAACTGCCGCGGTGGTCGCCAAACAAATCGGCCACGTGGAAACTGACGTTGTCCAGGCCATTGCTGCGCGCGTTGTCCGCGGCACGCTTGAGCAGGCCGGCATCGCCTTCGACACCGTGCACTTCGCTTGCATGACGTGCCAGTGGCAGGGTGAAATTGCCCAGCCCGCAGAACAGGTCCAGCACGCGCATCTCCCGGTCCGGCTGCAACAACTCCAGCACCCGCGCCACCATGCGCTGGTTGATGTGTGCGTTGACCTGGACAAAGTCCAGCGGCTCGAAGCGGAAGCGAATATCTTCTTCCGGCAGCCCGAACGACAGCTCGGGCACGGCCGGCCACAGCGGTGTGACGGTATCGACGCCGCCTGGCTGCAGGTAGATCGCAAGCGCATGCCGGCGGGCAAAATCTGTCAGCGCTTGACGATCGGAATCCGGCAGCGGCTGCAGATTGCGCAGGACGAGAGCCAGCACGTCGTCACCGGCGGCAAATTCGATCTGAGCGATCTGTGCTGCAACCTCAAGGCCGGACAGCATCTGCGCCAGCGGTTCAAGCAGGTATCCCAAGCGCGGATCGATCACCTCGCACACGGCGATGTCGGCCACGTAGCGCGGGTTGGACGCCTCGCGAAAACCGACCAGCACCCGCCCCTTCTTGTGCACGTAGCGCACCGACAGCCGGCCACGGCGGCGGTAGCCCCAGGACTCGGCGGTCAACGGCTCCAGCCAGCGCTGCGGCGTCACCTTGCCGATGCGCTCGAAGTTGTCGGCCAGCACCTTCTGCTTGGCCACGATCTGCGCGGCCGACTCCAGATGCTGCAACGTGCAGCCGCCGCACACGTCGAAATGCGCGCAGCGCGGCTCGACCCGCTGCGGCGAGCGCAGCAGCAGGTCGAGCAGATCGCCTTCGTCATACTGGCGCTTGCGGCGACGGATGCGGACCCGGGCGCGCTCGCCAGGCAGGGCGCCGGACACAAACACGGTCTTGCCTTCGTGCCTGGCCACACCGCGGCCATCGTGGCTGAGGTCGATGATGTCGAGTTCGGTTTCGGTCATTCGGGGGTTGTCGCCTGTTCGGCGTCTGTGTGCAAAGGGATACCCGCATCAAACCGTGCAAGGAGCGTGCTGGAACACGGGTTTCGGATTTGCGCGCCCGGATGGATGGCGAGTGTCGGGGACAGTTGCGATTCGCGGAGTTTCTGGCAAGGAAGTGGATCCCGGATCACCGCTGCGCGGTGTCCGGGATGACGAGTCGGGAGCTGCGCGGTGTCCGGGATGACGAGTCGGGAGCTGCTGGGTATCCGGGAATCGACAAAGGTGGCTACGCGGCCTCCAGGATGACGGCGGCAAACACCCTGCGCGAACTGGCTATTTCTGTTTCCAGTTGCCGTTGGCGTCCTGGTAGTACCAGCCGGTGTGGGCCTGCTTGACCCATTCGGCAGCGAAGGTCTTGCGGATTTTTTCGCCCCATTCGGGGTGACCGTTGGCCTCGGCGATTTTCTGGTACACCTCGCGCCGGTCACGGTTCTCGCCATCAATCAGGCTGCGGACCTGGTTGCGCTGTGACAATGGCACCTTGCCGGCGTCGTGCAGGGCGACCATGCCGTCGTTGGTGAAACCGATGGCGCCCGAATTCAGCAAGGGCTTGAGGCTGGAATTGAAGCGCGCACGCATCTTGGCCCGCAGTGACTCGATCGCCGGTGTGCTGACCTTGATGTCGGCCTGCTGGCCGGCCGCATGTGCCGCCGGCACCAGCAGATCAAGCACGGCGGCACCCATGCCGTCGGAACCCGCGCCCGGTTCGGTTGCCGGTTCGGTGGAACTGGCCGGTGCCGGCTTGCTGTCTTGTTGTTCGGGGCCGATCACGTTGCCGATGAACTTCTGGGCGGCTTTTTCTGCTGCCGCAGCCGGGAAATACACGTTGATGGTGACGCAACCCACCGCGGCAACGGCCAACATGAGGGTCATGGAAATCTTGAATTTCTGCATTGCAATTCTCCTGTTCCGGTCTATTGCGGGCAAAGCGAACAGCACACGATACCCTGAATCCGTGAGTTGAGCTGCACGCGCAAAGAGCGTGCCAGCTCCAACGAACCATCACCGCAGAACCTATTCTACCTTGATGTTGCCGCCCGACGTGGCCGCCTCCAAACGTGCGACCAGGGTCGACCAGTCCACCTTGTGCTGATGACCGATGACCGAAATATGTGGCAGACCTCGCCCCTCGACAATGTTGTAGCCGCCGCCCTCGGCCTTGCCCAAACCGGTCATGGTGCACACGTCGTCACGCAATACGCAGCCGAGACCGATTCGCTTGTAGCCAAAGCTGTCGAATACACGCAATACGGTTGATTGCAGGCCACCGGCCAAGCCACCGCCGCCCAGATTGCTGATGCTGTTGACGGCTTTCTGGCTGATTCGTCCCCCGTCGTCGGCCAACAGTTCGGCCGAAAATGCGACTGGCTTCCAGGCAATCATGCGCAGCCCGTCGACATGGCCGTTGAGTCGGCCGGTGATGCTGCCGAAATCGAAGATCCGCGTCATGGGTGCAAGATCCAGGTCACGAAAGCCCACCGCGGCCGTCAACACCGGCGCCGGCCCGAATGGATGCTGCAGCACCAGCCGGGTCACATCGACAAAGCCGTCAAATACATTGATGGCAACGCCGCCGTCGAGCTTGAGCCGGTCGCCGTCATATTCGAGACCCGGAATCGCACCACCAACGGTGCCCTTGAAGGCCGGCCAGCCAAAGGCCGCGCTGAGCCGGGCCAGGTCAATGCCACTGTAGGCCAGCGATGCCGCCACCTGCTGCTGCCCGGTCGGAGCTTCCGGCGACCAGGCAAGCTCATTGAGAAAGACCTGGCCGCCCAGCATCGGCACGCTCGCGGGCGAAGTCAGGCCCAGGGTACCCTGCTGGCTGCGCCAGGCCGTGCGCGCGCGGCCCAGATCGAGGCTGAGCAAGGTAAGGCTGTTCCACGACAACTGGCTCGGCTTGCGAACACCGTCTCTGGCCCAGTCCAGCCGTCCGTTGAGCGCCTGCACGCCGATGCGCTGCGCCGGATCGGTCACGTCCAGACCCTCGGCATCGAACGAGAACCGCTGCCATCCCGACCGGTCCCAGGAAGCGCTGGCGGTTACCATTCCATCCATGTCGAGCTTGCCAAAGCCGGCCGTCGCCAGCATCGACTGGGCGTAGTGGGTCCAGGCGCCGGGAAAGACCGCACGCAGCCCATCCAGCCGCACCCGGTCGACTTTGCCCGTTTTGTCGAAACCAAGCAATCCGTCGAAACGCAGGTACTTGCCATCATCAAAATGCAGTTGTTTCAGCACCGCGCCATTGGCATCGAAATTTGCCTCAAGACGCAGGCGCGCGCTGGATGTGGGCAAGCTCGCGTACAGGGGTCCAAGCAGCAGATCACCGCCTTGAAGCTGGCTGTCCAGGTTGATCGAGGTCCACTTGTCCTGCGAAATCAGCATCCAGTGTCCACGACTGTTGATCGCCTGGCCGGCAATGCTGCCATCGCTGGAGTCGAAGCCGACCTTGCCCACGTCGTAGCGCCCGGCGCTGCGCATGCCGGCATCCTCCACATCAACCGACAGCGTGGCATTGACCTTGCCCTGCCCCAGCTTGCCCTTGTCCCAGGCTTGTTCCAGCACGCCCTGCAACCAGGCCAGCGGCAGATTCTTGAGCTGGATCTGCATGTGGCCCAGTTCATCCAGCGGCCAAGCCACGTTGACCTGCTGTCCACGCTGATCGAGAGCCAGGGCCAGGGTGTTCTGCCGATTGTCCAGATCCAGGCTGATGGTGGCCTTGCTCAACGCGCCACCGGCAGCGCCACGCAGCGCCAGATCGCCCTTGAATTGCCACTGCTTGGCCGCCTGTCGCGTGACCTCGCCGTGACAGTCCAGCGCCACACCGCGCCAGCCGAGTGCAGCCACATCCAGCCGGGCCAGCTTGAGCTCAAGCGTCAGCCCACCATCGGCAGTATTGTCCAGACGCGCCAATACGCCACTGGCGGCCAGGCCCGGAAAGCTCAGCGATTCGGCCTGCCAGCGCAGGCCGGCCGAGGCCGGCAGCACCGGCAACAGCAGCATCAGCAACAGGCAGATCGTGCTTGATCGACAGCTCATGGACGGGCATTCTGCCAGAGTGGAACCTAACCCTGCCCCAACACGCACCTGCCAGGGTCCGCGAATCCTGCTGGTCGAGGACGATCCGGCCAGCACGCGTTTCCTGACGACGGCACTGGAAGCCCAGGCCTGCCGTGTGCGGGCCTGCGCCACCGGGAGACACGCGCTCGATGCGGCCAGAACGTCCCGGTTCGACCTGCTGTTGATTGATTGCACCCTGCCCGACATGGACGGCCTGAAACTGCTTGCCAGTCTGCGCCGCGAGCCGGACGCCGCTTCGGGCAATATCCCGGCGGTTGCCACCAGCGCCGAGTGGGACGAGGACAAGCAAGCCGCCATGCTGAAGGGCGGATTTGCCGCCATCCTGGCCAAACCGTGCAGCAGCGAAGAATTGCGCCAGGTGCTGGAAGCCCACATCGATCCACAGGCCCTGCCGGTACGCCACGATGGCGCCGCGCTGGAAGCAGTCGGCAGCGCGGCCAACCTGGCAGCACTGCGCCGCCTGTTCGCCCGGGAGCTGGCAGCGCTGAGCGTGGACCTGGCGGCACTGCAAACCGACCCGGCGCAGCTCACCGAACGCCTGCACCGCCTGTGTGCCTCAGCCGGTTTTTGCGGTGCCCCGGCCCTGGCTGCCGCAACCCGACGTTGGCTGCAGCGGCTGCGTGCCGGTGAAGATGACACAGCACAGCGTCGACAATTCGAGCACGCACTTGAAGTCGCCGGTCAGGAGTTCAGTGCCGCGCGCTCATGAATCGCGCCACGCCAGCACGCGCCATGAGCGCAAGTCGCCGCCCTGTGAGTGCCAGCGGATGAGGTGGCGCATCAGTTTGCGCAAGGCGACCATTGCGCTGTCCGCGGGGCGCTGATCCAGGCCGAAGTCGAGCAGGTCGGCACCGCGCAGGCGCAGGCCGTCCTGCCCGTGCCACACGACCGGCCCTTGCTCGGGAATGTAAATGTAGTCGCGTTCGGGATCGAGTGCTTCGTCGCTGTCGGCCTCGAAGCGCAACTCCAGGGCATAGCCCAGCATGGCCATCAGATCGCGCTCGAAGCGGCGCAGGTTCCAGGCGATGTCGTCGCCCTGAGCCAGTGCATCCAGCGCCTGGCGATAGCGCTGCAACAGGCCGGGGTGCGGGTCCTGGCGGGCCAGCATGCGCACCAGCAATTCGTTGAGATACAAGCCTGAATACAGGCCATCGCCGCTGAACCAGCGCGGCTGCGCCACGGGCTCGGCGCGGCTCAGACTCAACAGCTCGCCGCGGCCGCTGCAATCGATCTCCAGATCCTGGAACGGTTCCAGTCCCGCACGGCTCAGGCGCCCGCGCCCCGAGCGCGCGCCACGCGCCACCAGGCCGATGCGACCATGGTCGCGACTGAGGCATTCCAGCAGCAGGCTGGTTTCGCGCCAGGGTCGCACGTGCAGGATGCAGGCGGGTTGTTGGGTGAGGCGCATGGAGGGTGAGCGGTGAGCAGTGAGCGGTGAATGAGTGTAGCGCCCGGCTTTGCGCAGGGTGTTGTTGAACGAAGTGAATCGCACCGTCGGAACTTCGTGCCGCGGTGCGCTTTGCTTCGCGCAGCAGCATCCTACAGCCCCAACCCGAGTCCCGAGTCCCGAGTCCCGAGTCCCGAGCCCCGCAGAATCAAAAAATCCCGAAACGTTCGAGCGCGGCCTCGTCGTTGCTCCAGCCCTGCCGAATCTTGACCCACAGCCCCAGATGGACACGGGTACCAAGCAGATCCTCGATGCGTTTGCGGGCCTGGCTGCCGACGAGCTTCAGTGTCTTGCCGCCCTTTCCAATGACGATGCCCTTCTGGCCCTCGCGTTCGACCCAGATCACGGCGTCAATGGCAATGCTGCCGTCCGCGCGGGTTTCAAAGCGCTCCACTGCCACCGTGGTGGCATAGGGCAGCTCCTGCTGCAGGCGCAGCATCAACTGTTCACGCACCAGCTCGGCGACCAGGAAGCGCGAGCTGCGATCAGTGAGCTCGTCGTCGGCAAACATGGGCTCACGCTCGGGCAGGCGTGCCAGGATACCCTGCTCCAGCGCCTCCAGACCGATGCGGCGACGTGCGGAAATGTAGTAAATATCGGAAAAATCGTGCCCGTCAATCAGCCCTTCAACCCAGGGCAGCAGTTCGCGCTTGTCGCGTTTGAGGTCGACCTTGTTGATGACCAGCAAGCGCGGCGCCGACTGTCGGCACATGGCCTGGTAGACCTGCTCGTCCTCGTCACGCCACTGGCCGGCTTCAACCAGTTGCAGCAGGACTTCGGCCTCGGTCAGCACCGAATGCACGGCTCGGTTCAGCCGACGATTGAGCGCCTTGCCACCATCGGCATGCAGACCGGGTGTATCGAGAAAAAGCATCTGGCCGGCAGTGCGAGTGACGATGCCGAGAATGCGGTGCCGGGTGGTCTGCGGCTTGGGGCTGACGATGCTGAGATGGCAGTCCAGCAGGGCATTGAGCAGGGTCGACTTGCCCACATTGGGCCGGCCAACCAGGGCCACCGTGCCACAACGGGTTTCAGTCATGATGTGGGCGCATCGAGCGCGTCCAGCGCCGCCTGCGCGGCGCGCTGCTCGGCGGCACGCACGCTGCTGCCGCTGGCCGGGAAGCGGCCGGCGGCGGGTTCGTGCAGTTCGCACTCCACATCGAAGACCTTGGCGTGATCCTTGCCATGGCTGTCCACCAGCCGGTACTCGGGCAAAGCCAGGCCGCGGGCCTGCAACCATTCCTGCAAACGGGTCTTGGCATCCTTGCCGGCGCCGCGCACGGTCTGCACGGGTTCGGTGAACAGGGCGTTGAGGCGCTCCTCGCAGACATCGAACCCGGCATCCAGATAGATTGCACCGACCACCGCCTCGAAGGCGTCGGCCAGAATCGATTCACGGCGCGCGCCGCCGCTTTTCAGCTCGCCCTGACCCAGACGCAAGTGTTCGCCCAGGCGCTGCTCGCGCGCCATGGCCGCCAGCGCATGGCCGTTGACCAAGCGCGCGCGCCAGCGCGACAGTTGCCCCTCGCTGGCCTTGTCGTGCGCCGCGAACAGCATGCCGGCAACGATCATGTTGACCAGCGAATCACCGAGAAACTCCAGGCGCTCGTTGTTGGGCTTGCCCATGCTGCGGTGGGTCAGCGCCAATGCAGCCAGGTCAGTGTCGCGAAACGGATGGCCGAGAAGTTTCATGAATCAGTGCAGGCCGCTGCTTGCTCGAACGTGGCCTTGACTCAGCCCACGTTGCCGGACAGCGGCACGGTCTTGTTGAAATGCAGCAAGAAGGAAATGTTGTAGATGAAGGGAATCTTCTTGTTGTAGTCGACCACCAGATTGGCCTTGCCCTTGCGACGGTCAACGCGTACCGAATTTCCACTGCGCAGGGTTGAGTCGTCCACGTACTGGAAGCTGGCCTTGAAGTTGAGCTCGCTGCGAATTTCGCCGATGGACTTGCTGGCCGCGCCCGGCTCGGCAGCCAGGTTGTTCATGGCCTTGACCACGCCGAAATACTCGACGTAAGCCGGCACCAATTTCATCGCCATCAAGGCGAAGAAACCGGCAATGATCAGGACAAAGATGAACCCGATCAGGGTCATGCCCTTTTGCTGTGTTCTCATTTTCCCACCCCGCTTTGCTTGGTTTGGACCGCCCCTATTTAACCACGGTTCCAATGCGGTTGAAGGCAATCACGCCATGATCGAAGCCGCGCCAGCTCAACCAGATCAGGAACGCCTTGCCGACCAGGTTCTTTTCCGGCAGAAAGCCCCAGTAGCGGCTGTCCATGCTGTTGTCGCGGTTGTCGCCCATCACGAAATAGTGGCCCTGGGGCACGGTCCAGGTGCCTTGCGGGCTGCGGTTCATGCCCGGAATGGTCAGAACAGCGTGCTTGACGCCAAGCAGATCCTCTTCGCTTGCCTGGGTGCCAACCTGGGCCATGTCCGGTGATTCCTTGCTGCCATCATCGGTATAGGGCTTGCTGTCGTACTTGGGCACGGGTTTGCCGTTGATCATCAGGGTATGGTCGTGAAAGCTGATCACGTCGCCCGGCAGGCCGATCACGCGCTTGATCCAGTTCTGGGTGGGATCACGCGGATAGCGGAACACCACCACATCGCCGCGCTTGGGCTCGCCGATGGACAGGAATTTCGAGTCCAGCACCGGCCAGCGCAGCCCGTAGGCGAACTTGTTGACCAAGATGAAATCGCCGACATCCAAGGTCGGCATCATCGAGCCGGACGGGATGCGGAAGGGCTCGGCGATGAAGGAGCGGAAGATCAGCACCGCCAGAATCACCGGGAAAAACGAACGGGCGTATTCGACCACCAGCGGCTGCGAAGGCGCATCGTCAGCGGTGGCCGCAGCACGGCGCCCTTTGGCAAAAAACAGCGCATCGACCAGCCAGATCACACCGGTCACGGCGGCCAGAATCACCAGAATCAGGGCAAAGCTCATGTCCATCAGTTGTCCACCTTGAGTACGGCCAGGAACGCCTCCTGGGGAATTTCCACGTTGCCCACCTGCTTCATGCGCTTCTTGCCTTCCTTCTGTTTCTGCAGGAGCTTCTTCTTGCGCGACACGTCGCCACCGTAACACTTGGCCAGCACGTTCTTGCGCAGGGCCTTGACCGTGGAGCGGGCGATGACCTGGGCGCCCAGCGCAGCCTGGATCGCGACATCGAATTGCTGGCGCGGAATCAGGCTCTTCATGCGCTCGACCAGCTCGCGGCCGCGCTTGTCGGCATGGGCACGATGCACGATCAGGCTCAGCGCGTCCACCCGGTCGCCATTGATCAGGATGTCCAGGCGCACGAATGGACCGGGTTGAAAGCGCAGAAAATGATAGTCCATCGAGGCGTAGCCGCGGCTGACGGATTTCAGCCGGTCAAAGAAATCCAGCACCGCCTCGGCCATCGGCAGTTCGTAGTTGATCTGCACCTGGCTGGCCAGGTACTGGATCGAGCGCTGCACGCCGCGCTTTTCTTCGCACAGCGTAATGACAGCACCCACGTGTTCATCCGGCGTCAGAATGCTGGCCAGGATGATGGGCTCGCGGATTTCCTCGATCTGCGCCACGGACGGCAGTTGCGACGGATTGTCGAGTTGCAGCACGCTGCCGTCGTTTTTCAGCACCTCGTAGACCACGGTCGGTGCGGTGGTGACCAGGTCCAGATCGTACTCGCGCTCCAGGCGTTCCTGCACGATTTCCATGTGCAGCATGCCCAGGAATCCGCAGCGGAAGCCGAAACCCATGGCATCGGAGGATTCGGGCTCGAAAAACAAGGCGGCGTCATTCAGGCGCAGCTTGTCCAGTGCCTCGCGCAGGGACGGAAAGTCATCGGCGGATACCGGGAACAGACCGGCAAACACGCGCGGCTTCATGGTCTGGAAGCCCGGCAGAGGCTTGTCGGCCGGATCATTGGTCAGGGTCAGCGTGTCGCCGACCGGCGCGCCGTGCACGTCCTTGATCGCGGCATTGATCCAGCCGACTTCGCCCGCGCCCAGCCTGTCCAGTTTCTTGCGCTTGGGCGTGAACACGCCCAGTTCGTCCACGCCGTGACTGCGGCCGGTGGACATCACCTTGATCTTGTCCCCGGGGCGGATTTCGCCCTGCATTACCCGCACCAGCATCACCACGCCGAGGTAGGGATCGAACCAGGAATCGATGATCAGCGCCTGCAACTTGTCGGTGTCACCCACCGTCGGCGGCGGGATGCGCTTGACGATGGCTTCCAGCACTTCGCGCACGTTCTCGCCGGTCTTGGCGCTGACCGCCACCGCTTCGTCGGCGTCCAGCCCGATCACGGCCTCGATTTCGGCCTTGACCTTGTCGATATCGGCCGTGGGCAGGTCGATCTTGTTCAAAATCGGCACCACTTCCAGGTTCTGCTCGACCGCGGTGTAGCAGTTGGCCACCGACTGCGCCTCGACGCCCTGGGCGGCATCGACCACCAGCAGTGCGCCCTCGCAGGCGGCCAGCGAGCGGCTGACCTCGTAACTGAAGTCGACGTGACCAGGGGTGTCGATGAAGTTGAGCTGGTAGGTTTTGCCGTCCAGCGCCTGGTAGGGCAGCGACACCGACTGCGACTTGATGGTGATGCCGCGCTCGCGCTCGATGGGATTGTTGTCCAGCACCTGTTTTTCCATCTCGCGCTCGCTCAGGCCGCCACACATCTGGATGATGCGGTCGGCCAGGGTCGACTTGCCGTGGTCGATGTGGGCGATGATGGAAAAGTTGCGGATATGGTCCATGGGCCGGCGGGGTTCTCGTCAGTCGGGCAGTCGCGGCAGCGACAGCCGACCATTGTCGCATGAACCGGCCCGAATGGCGTCAATTTTCACGTTATGTCATTCCCGCGAAAGCGGGAATCCAGCGCTTTTGGGCCTTTGCAACAGATTCAAAGGCACTGGATCCCCGCGCTCGCGGGAATGACGACCCACGCGCGCCTCAGTCCTTGTTGTCCGGTGCCGTGATGGTGACAAAGGCCGTGGTGCCCTGGCGGTTTCGGACCAGCAGCATCACGGTATCGCCCGGCTTGACATCCCTGGTGGCGGCCTCGTAGGCGGCCACGCTGCCGATCTTCTTCTGGCCGACCATCAGGATCACGTCGCCCGGCGACAGGCCGGCCTCGCGCGCCTGCATGCCGGTGATGTTGCTGATCACCACGCCCTGACCCGGCTTCAGATCCAGCGCCTGGCGCTGGTCGGCCGTCAGTGCCTCGACCGTGAGGCCCAGCGCACCACTGCCAGATTGAACCGGGCCACCGCCGGCTTCCAGCGCGTTTTGATCGCGCGGCATTTCCCCGATCTTGATATCCAGGGTCATGGTCTTGCCGCCGCGCAGAACCTTCAAGGTGGCCATACTGCCGGGCTTGGTCGCGGCCACCATCGGCGGCAGTTCGCCGGACGTTTCGACCGGCTGGCCATTGAAGGCCAGGATGGCGTCGCCCGCATGGACACCGGCCTTTTCTGCGGGACTCCCGGCCTGTACATCGGCCACCAGTGCACCGGCCGCATTCTCCAGACCCAGGGCCTTGGCCTTGGCCGCGTCGATGCCCTGAATCTGCACGCCGATGCGGCCGCGCGAGACATAGCCCTGCGACTTGATCTGGCGTACCGCATCCATCGCGATGTCGATCGGAATCGAGAACGAGATGCCGCCGTAGACGCCGGTATTGGAATAGATCTGCGAGTTGATGCCGACCACCTGGCCGGCCAGGTTGAACAGCGGGCCACCGGAGTTGCCCTTGTTGATCGGCACATCGGTCTGGATGAAGGCCGTGTACGGCTGGTCACTGCCGAGACTGCGTCCCACGGCGCTGACGATGCCCTGGGTCACGGTGTAGTCAAAGCCGAACGGCGAGCCGATGGCCAGCACCCACTGGCCGGGCTTGAGCGACTTGGAATCGCCCAGCGACACGGCCGGCAGGCCTTTGGCATCGACCTTGAGCAGGGCAATGTCGTAGGTCTTGTCGGTGCCGACCACCTTGGCCGTCAGCACCCGGCGGTCCTGCAGGCGCACGGTCACCTTGTCGGCGTCGTCCACGACGTGGTTGTTGGTCAGGATGTAGCCGTCACTGGAGAGAATGAAGCCCGAACCGAGCGAGGTATGCCGCATGCTCTCGGCCGGCGGCATGCCGGGGGCGCCGAAAAAGCGCCGAAAAATGTCCGGCATGCCCGGTGGCATCTGCTGCTGGCCCTGGATCTGGATACGTTGCCGGGGCTGCCGGTCGCCGTTGTATTTGGCCTCGACATGCACCACGGATGGCGCGTTTTTGGCCACGATCGAGGTGAAGTCGGGCAGCTCGCCGGCCCACGGCGTCGTGGACAGTGTCAGTGCCACAAGCAGGAAAGCAATAACCGCAAAGGTTTGACGAAATGAAGTATTCATCGACATGTTCCTTGGTGTTGATGATTCAAGGGAAACCGGTCGGGCTCATGTAAGTCCGATCAAGGAAATCTGATGTGAAGGGGCAAAATCGACAGACTCCGGCCTCCGCAGTCGCCGGTCAACGCCTGGCGAACGCCCAAGCGCCCGATTAGTGCGGACGCAACTGCGCTTGGGGGGCCTCGCGCGGCGGCCCGGAGCCGACCGCGCGCAGATAGAAAGTTTCGGGCTGGTGCCCCGCGGTTTGGTCCGGCTGCTGTAACCAGATCGGCTGCAGATCTCCGGCACCGGGCTGCATCAGGATCGGCCGACCGCTGCGCATTGCCGAAGCCGGCTGCACGTTCAGCACCGAACTGCCCGGCTGCCGCAACCAGGCACTCATGTCCGGGGCCGCTGCGGCCGCCGGCTGGCTGGCGGCAAGCGTCGGCACGGCCGTCTGGTCGACCACGCTCGGCGCCTGGCTGGTCACAGCGTGCTCGGCAACAGCTGGCGAAGCCGGCAGATGCTGTCGTGGCTGCATCCAGACCAGCGCCGCCACCGCGACACTGGCTGCGATGCTGCCACCGAGGCCGTAACGAACCCAGCGCCAACTGCGCCCGGGGCGATGCGCAGACGAAACGCTGCTGTGTTCTGTCTCGATGCGCTGCATCACGCGCAACGCAAATGTGGAGGTAACCGGCACACAGCCTTGCCTGCGCAGGGTGTCGCCAATCAACTGGTACCGCGCCCAGACCTCGGCCAGCGACGCATCGGACTGGATGCGGCGCAGCAGAAATCGAACCTCGTCTCCTGCCAGTTCCCCGTCAAGCAGTGCGGAAAGCTGTTCTTTGCTCACTTCACTCATGGCTTGCATTCTCTTCGGACAACAATGGCCGCAGGTTTTCGTCAATCGCCTCGCGGGCCCGGAAGATTCGCGATCGCACGGTACCAATCGGGCAATCCATGCGTTCGGCAATCTCCTCGTAACTCAAACCCTCGGATTCCCTGAGAGTTACCGCCTCGCGCAGATCGTCGGGCAATTCTTGGACAGTATCGAACACGGTTTGTTCAATTTCCTGGCGCAACAATTCATGCTCCGGGCTGGCGTTGTCACTGAAGTCGACAAAACGCTCGTAATGCTCGGCGTCTTCGACCGCGATATCGCTGGCTGGCGGCCGCCGGCCGCGTGACACCAGGTGATTCTTGGCGGTATTGGTGGCGATCTTGTACATCCATGTGTAGAAGGCACTGTCCCCGCGAAAACGCGGCAAGGCCTTGTAGGCGCGGATGAAGGCATCCTGGGCCACATCCTCGGCTTCGCTCCAGTCAGAGATGTAGCGGGAAATGATCGCAAGCACCTTGCGCTGGTACTTGCGCACCAGCAGGTCGAACGCCGTGTTGTCGCCTTGCTGGACACGCTCGACCAACGCGCGATCCTGTTGTTTTTCTGACATGTTTTGCCTTTGCAGTCCCGCAACCGGGCCCGATCGGCGCTTGATCACGCGCCCTGTGATGGACAAGCCTGCAGCGCCCGAGTTCCCCGCCTGAGCCTGGGCGCTCAGTGCCCGCGCACGGAATAGGCCGGGAACACGCTCAGCATAGCGGCCTTTGCGGTCAAGCCGAAAGCCCGTGTGCCGATCTGGGGTCCGCAGTGCCTGGATGCAAGCGCCGCACGGCTTGACGCAGGCTCAGTGCGGGCTCAGTACCGGCTGCGCCCGGTCAAAACTGCGTTCGCGCTCGGCCAGCAGGTTGTCGAAACTGACCTTTGACAGCGGCCGGCAGAATAGATAGCCCTGCAATTCCTCGCAGCCGTGCGCGCGCAAGAACTCCAGGTGCCCCTCGATCTCCACGCCTTCGGCCACCACGCTGTGATGCAGGTTGTGCGCCATGGTGATGGTGGCGCGGACAATGGCCTCGTCATCGGGGTCGACTCCGATATTGCGCACGAAGGACTGGTCAATCTTGACCCGGTCGGCCGGGAAGTGGCGGATGTAGTCCAGCGAGGACTGGCCCGTGCCAAAATCGTCAATGGCGATGCTGCAGCCCAGCGCGCGCAGCCCGCCCAGGGTATCGAGCAGATTGGGAATGTCGCGCACATTGATGCTCTCGGTCACCTCCAGTTCCAGCAACCGCGGCGGCAATCCGGTTTCATCCAGAACCTTGCCAACCCGGCGAACCAGGTTGGGCTGGCGCAATTGCACGGCAGAGAGGTTCACGCCGATTCGCAACGGCAGCTTGTACTTGTTCTGCCACTCGCGGGCCTGGGCGCAGGCCGTGCGCAGCACCCATTCGCCAATCGAGTTGATCAAGCCGGTTTCTTCGGCAATCGGTATGAAAAATCCGGGACTGATCATGCCTAGCTCCGGATGCTCCCAGCGCACCAGGGCCTCCATGCCGATGATGTCTTCGCTGCGTGCGTCGACCTGTGGCTGGTAGTACACACGCAACTCGCCGTTGTGTTCGGCCATGCGCAACTTGCTCTCCAGTGCAATGCGCTGCTTGTGTGATTCCTCGGGCATGACTTCATAGGCCTGGGCCGTGTTGCGGCCCTGACCCTTGGCGCTGTACATCGCCACATCGGCGTGCTTGAGCAGCTCGTCGGCGTTGTCGGCATCTTCGGGGTAAAAACTGATGCCGACCGAGGCGGTAATGCCAAGCTCGGAGTCATCGGCCAGGGTCAGCGGTGTTTCCATGACCCGGATGATCTTCTCGGCAATCCGCAGCACATCCTCGCGCTGCACAATGTGGCGCAGGATCAGGGTGAACTCGTCGCCGGCGTAACGCGCCACGGTGTCCGAAGCTCGCACACTGCCGCACAAGCGCTTGGCTACCGCCTTGAGCACCTGATCGCCGACATCGTGTCCGAGCGAATCGTTGATGGTCTTGAAGCGATCCAGGTCGACGAACATCACCGCAAACATCTCGCCGGTCCGGTGCGCCGCGCGCAGCGCGCTTTGCAGGCGGTCATTGAACAACAGGCGATTGGGCAAGCCGGTCAACACGTCCTGCAGGCCCCGAGCGCGGCCCTGCTCCATCGACTCCTGCAACTCGAGCTCGAAACCAAAGCGCGCTGCCGCCACCCGGATGGCATCCATGACACCCACACGTTTGCCCAGATCGGATCGGCTGGCCAACACGAACGCGCCCAGCACGTTGCCGCGTCCGTCCAGCAGGGGTAGCCCTGCAAACGCACTGAATTCGTGCTGCCGAATGAACTCGTCCACATCGGCCAGTCGGCTGGCATCGCTCAAGTGCACAATCGGCTCGCCCTCCAGCACCAGCTTCACGATCGCCTGTCCGGCCAGGCGCAGGTCGGTGCCGCCCAGCGCATGCGAACGCGCCAGCGCCAGGGTATCGGTGCGATCCTTGTCATCCTGGTGCACTCGCAAAATGCCGACCAGATCCACGTCAAGGCGTTCGACCATCAGTTGCGCGGCCTGCTGCATGCCGTTGTTGCTGCCGACGCCGGCGTGCATTGCGCCGAGCATGGAAAATGCCTGCTGCGCCTGCTCGATTGGCGTCAGATCCCGGATTACGGCTACCTGGACCGTGCTGCCATTGCGCCCCATCAGGCGCGCATGCATCTCGGCCGGGTAGCTGCTGCCATCGGCGCACTGCTTGAGAAAACGATAGCGCACGCGCCCTTCAGCCAGCAGACGCTCGGCAAACAGGTGGCGCTGCTCGCGGGTGTGGCTGACATCGATACTGTCAATCGAACGCCCCAGCAGCTGGCTGGCACCAAATCCCGACTTGCGCTCGAACGCCGTATTCACTTCCAGAATGCGACCGTCCTGCGGATCGGCCACCACGATCTCGTCGATCGCGGCATCGAAGGCGAAACGGTAGGCATCGGCGGCGGGCGAATCGGCCTGTGACGAGCCGGCCAGCAGCTGGCGAATGCGGTACAGGGCTTCCGAGGCCAGCACCGGACTGCGAATCCACTCGCGCACGCCGGGCGGCATGTTCAGATAGCCGAAGCGGCCCTGCTGCGCCTCGTCGGCAAGAATGCCCAGAACGGGAACACCTGCACGGCCGTCAGCGCCGCCCAGCGATGCACAAAATGCCACCGTGGCATCGGCCTGGCCGACAAATTCGACCACCACCAGGTCGAAGTCGATGCCCTCATCGACAAAACTGCGCGCCTGCGCAATGTCGCGGGCGGTATGGATCGCGCCAAGATTCTCCGCATCCAGAGCGTCAAACAGCGTGCGTCGGTCATCCCGGTTGCCGGTAACGATCAGCAGGGTCGCTTCCTGCCCGCGGTGCTGTGCCGCAGCGCTCATCGCACCCAGCGCCCGTCGCGCAGGCGCGGCGTGCCGTGCTCCACCGCGCTCAAATTCAGATGCAGGCTGGCGTCAGCCAGCCGACCGCTGACATCGGGGTTGTGACCCAGCAGAACCACCCGCCGCGACGGACCATCCTTCAAGCGCCCGATATCAACCAGCAGATTGACATTCTGCGGGGACAAGTCGGCCACTTCGATCTGCATCAGATAGATTCCGAAATGCATGCTGCGCCGTATGAAGCGCAAAGTGTCGGCCAGCCGTTTGCTGCCTTGTACCTGCAGATCGCCTTCGCGCATGCTGCGCAGGCCGATCTCCGGATGCCACAGGTAAACCGCCTGCCCACTGCGCCGCGCCAGCATCCGGCACTGGTCAATCAGCTCGTCCGAGTTGCCGGTATCGACAATGACCAGGTTGCCCGGCGCATCCACGATGCGCTCGAGCAGCGCGGCTGCCGTTCGCCTGCCTTGGTCGGTATTCACCATTCGATAATGCCTTCACACCCCCAACCCCGCAGACACGGTGCACAAACCTGAAGCTGCCACCTGTTCCCTGCCCGCACAAAGCCGGCCACGCCGCAGCACACCGGCCCTCATTGACCGCAGACCGCTTGAGGCTAGATGATAACCTTCCATGCACAAATGGTCACACATGATGTTTGAAGGTCTGAAACTCGAACATTGGCGCAGCGAGATTGACGACGGCCTGGTTATCCTTGCTCTCGATCGCGCCGACGCCTCGGTCAACGCGCTGTCACGCGCCGTTCTGGACGAGCTGGCGCAAATTGTCGAACGCCTGGCCATCGAGAAGCCGGCGGGCGTGATCATCCATTCCGGCAAGCCGCACAGTTTCATCGTCGGCGCCGACCTCAGGGAATTCGAGGGTTTCGCCCGCGATGGCGTGGTTCATGATGCCATCCGCCACGGCCAGCGCATTTTCCAGAATCTGGCCAAACTGCCCTGCCCCACGGTCGCCGCGATCCACGGCAACTGCCTGGGCGGCGGCACCGAGATGGCACTGGCCTGCGACATGCGCGTGGCCAGCAAGGATGCCTCGACCCGCATTGGCCTGCCCGAAGTGCAGCTCGGCATCCACCCGGGCTGGGGCGGAACGGCGCGTTTGCCGCGCCTGATCGGCACGCCGGAGGCCATGAAGCTGATGCTGACCGGTGCCCCGGCACGGGCCGAAAAAGCCCTGCGCCTGGGCCTGGTGGACAAGCTGGCCGCGCCCGACAAGTTGCTCGACGCGGCGCGCGCCCTGGCCCGCCACCCGCGCCAACGTCCGATCCAGCAGCGCGCACTGGCCTGGGCCACCAATATCTGGCCAGTACGCCAGGCGCTGGCACCGATGCTGGTCAAGCAGACGGCCGGCAAGGTCAAGAAGCGCCACTATCCGGCGCCCTTTGCAACGATCGAGGTGTGGCGGCGCGGCGGCGGCAACATCGAGCAACGCCTGAAACTGGAAGCGCGCTCGGTCACCAAGCTGGCTGCAACCAGCACCGCGCGCAACCTGATCCGGGTGTTCTTCCTGTCCGAGCGACTCAAGGGCCTGGGCAAGGGCACCGAGCATGGCATCGAGCGTGTGCACGTGGTCGGCGCCGGCGTCATGGGTGGCGACATCGCGGCCTGGTGTGCCTGGAAAGGTTTCGAAGTCAGCCTGCAGGACCGCGAGATGAAGTACATCACGCCGGCTCTGGAGCGCGCCGGAAAACTTTTCGAGCGCAAGGCACACGGCGACGACAAGCGCGCCAGCGACGCCAAGGCGCGGCTCAAGGCCGATGTCGATGGCGCGTCGGCAACCGGCTCGCAACTCGCCATTGAGGCCATCTTCGAAAACAGCCAGGCCAAGCAGGATCTGTACAAGACCCTCGAAGCGAAACTGGACAAGAACGCCATCCTGGCCAGCAACACCTCGTCGATTCCGCTCGACGAACTGCGCGAGGCGCTCAAGCGACCGCAGAACTTTCTCGGCCTGCACTTTTTCAATCCGGTGGCCAAGATGCCACTGGTCGAGGTGGTGCAGCACGACCAGCTCGACGAAAAGACCACCAAGCGCGCCCTGTCGATGGTGCAGTCGCTGGGCAAGCTGCCGGTGCCGGTCAAGGGCACGCCCGGCTTTCTGGTCAACCGCATCCTGATGCCCTACATGCTTGAAGCCATCCGCGCCCTGTCCGAAGGTGTACCCGGCGCCGTGCTGGACAAGGTGATGCGCAATTTCGGCATGCCCATGGGTCCGATCGAGCTGGCCGACACGGTGGGTCTGGATGTCGCCGCCTCGGTCGGCAAGGAACTGGCCCCGTTCCTGGGTCTGGATCTGCCTGAAGGCGTCGAGGACCGCGTGGAAGCCGGCAACCGCGGCAAGAAAACCGGCAAGGGCTTCTACAAATGGGAAGACGGCAAACCGAAAAAGCCCGAAGTACCCGATGGCTACAAACCGGCCGAGGATCTCGAAGACCGCCTGCTGCTGCCGATGCTGAACGAAGCCGTGGCCTGCCTCAACGAGGGCGTGGTCGAGGACGCCGACCTGCTCGACGCCGGCGTGATCTTCGGCACCGGCTTCGCGCCCTTCCGCGGCGGCCCCATCGCCTACATCCGGGCACGTGGCACCGACGACATCACCGCGCGCCTGGAAAAACTGGCCGCCAGATACGGCGAACGCTTCAAACCCCGCAACGGCTGGGACAACAAGGCGCTGCAGTGAACGTGAGCGGTGAGCGGTGAGCGGTGAGCGGTGAGCGGCAGCTTGGGATGAACCTCGCCACAGCGCAATCATCCTGCGTCATCCTGGGGCCGGCCGCCGGCCGGAACCCGGGATCTATGTTGTTCTTCGCAGAAGCGAAAATCCTGGACCGTATCGAAAAACCGACTATGGATCCCGGGTTCCGCCTGCGGCGGCCCCAGGATGACGATCAGGCGGCAGGCTTGCGACGGTGCGCTTCGCTGACGCTCAGCAGCACCCTGCGAAAGGAAGCGCACCGCGGCATGGAGTTCACGATGGTGCGCTTCACTTCATTCAGCAGCGCCCTACGCCGTGGCCAGAATCACCACGGCAATGACGGCCAGCGCCAGGCCAGCGAGGTTGGCGCGGCCGGGGCGCTCGCGCAGCGCCAGCATGCCGACCACGGTGGCGGTGACGATCACGCCGATGTTCATGGCCGCAAACACCAGCGCAGGATTGGTCGGCAAAGCGCGGTGGGCCTGGATGTAAAAGACGATATTGCCGAAGTTGAGCAGGCCCAGCAGCAGACCCGTCAGCAGATGTCGCGGCCGCCAGCTGGCACGCGAGGATCGGTACAGCCAAGCCACTGCGGCTAGCGACAATACTGCCGCCAGCACAAATGCGGCCAGCAGCACGCTGGCCGATGACCCCTGCCCCAGGCGCGCCATCAGCTTGAACAGGATGTCGATCACGCCCATCCCGGCGAACACCACCAGCAGCAGACCCGACCACGACTTGCCATCCTCGGCGTGACCGGCACGCCGCAGAACGATCAGCGTGATGGCCACCAGGCCCAGCACCACGCCAATGCCCTTGGCCGGACTCAGCGGCTCGCCGAACACCGTGAATGCGGCAATCAGCGGCAACAGCAGCGACAGCCGCATGGCAGCATCGGTGCGTACCACGCCACTGCGTCGCACTGCCAGTGCCAGCACCCAGAACATTGCCGGCAAGCCGATTCCCAAGGCCAGCAGCAGACCCCAGCCCGTCCTGTCGAAACGTCCAAACGCAGCCGGATCGCCTCCGAGCAGGCTCCAGGCCAGGAGCGACGCGACAAGGTAATTGACCGCGATGGCCTGGCGCAGATCGACGCGCCAGCGCGGTGCCAGTTTCAGCAGGACCGACACGGCCACGCTGCAGACGATGCTGGCAAGAAGAAAATGCATCCGGCTCAGGCTACTGCCGTCCCGAAGCCTGCAGAAGCGGCCCATGGCCGCGAAAAAAAGAAAAACAAATCGGTCCGCAAAGAACGCAAATAAACGCGAATGGAGCAAATGCAAATTTTCAGCTCTACTTTGCGCCCTTTGCGTTCTTTGCGGACAACCGCTTTTGATCGCGGCCATGGGCCGCTCCTGCACGGAACTTGCAGGAGCGCGCCATGCGCGCGAGTGATTTTGCAACAGCGTATTTCAGACACGCGCGAGACCACTCACCACACCAGGTCATCCGGCACGCCGTCGGCGGCGGCGTCTGGCTGATCGGGATCGACCAACAGTGCCAGCACACCCGGTTCGATTTCTGCCGCCTGGCGGGCAATGTCAGCGGCAACAAGGATCGCGCGACCGCCAGACTGCACCACGCCCAGCTCGCCCGCATTGACGGCGACGAGTTGCTCGGCCGTCACATGCACGCGGCGAATCTTGCCGTGGAATTCGTAGTGGCGCACTTGATCGGCGTCTTCGCTGTTGAGCTCCTGGCCGTCCAGCACGGCGCGCAGCTTGCGCTTGCGCTCCTGCTTTTCGCGTTTCTTGCGCTCGGCCTCACGCTTGGCCTGTTCGCGCTCGGCGGCCTCGGTTCGCGCGCGCAGGGCATAGGCGCGGGCCAGGTCCAGGTCCTCACCAAATTCCAATTTGCGATCGCGCTTGTCGGTCACCGGTTTCTGGCCAGCACCGCGCTTGCGTCGCGGTGGTGCCTTGGCCTTGAAGCCGTTTTTCAGCAATTCGTCACGCAATGAACCGGACATGGCAAGTACTCAGTAGTGCGGTGGCGGTGGCTCGGAATCGGGATCATGCCCGCTTGCCGCGCGCAGCGACAGCAACTCGGCACGCATGGCCTCCAGCTTGTCCTCGATCGCCGCCAGGCGCCGTGACAGGTCGGCATCGGCCGTGGACAGATCGGCCACCGCGTCGTCCAGAAAGGTCAGGCGTACCTGCAAGTCTTCCAACGCCTTGTCATCATGCTGGCTCATCGCGGCTCGCTCATTGCTTGCGCACGCTGCGTCCACGACCGATGCCGTAGTAGGCAATTCCTGCGGATTCGACCAGATCCGGATCATACAAATTGCGCCCGTCAAAAATGACCGGCTGCAGCATCTGTGCGCCGATGCGCTCGAAATCACGGCTGCGGAACTGTTTCCATTCGGTCACCACGGCGAGCGCGTCGGCTCCCTCAAGTGCGTCAAAGGGTTCGTCACACAGCACCAGATCCTCACGTCCGGGATACAGGCGTGCAGCCTCTTCGCGCGCTTCCGGATCAAACGCCCGGACCCGCGCGCCCGCCGCCCACAAGGCCTCCATCAGCACCCGGCTGGAGGCTTCGCGCATGTCGTCGGTGTTGGGCTTGAAGGCCAGCCCCCACAACGCAATCGTGCGTCCACCGAGCGCACCTTTGAAGTGCTCGCGAATCAGCTCAAACAGGCGCATCTTCTGCCGCGCGTTGACATCCTCGACCGCATCCAGCATCGCGGCATGGTAGCCGCCACTTGTGGCCATGTGCCGCAGTGCCTTGACATCCTTCGGGAAGCACGAGCCGCCATAGCCGGCACCGGGATAGATGAAGTGGTAGCCGATGCGCGGGTCCGAGCCGATGCCGTGACGCACATGCTCGATATCCGCACCGAGATGCTCGGCGATATTGGCCATTTCGTTCATGAAGCTGATCTTGGTGGCCAGCATGGCATTGGCCGCATACTTGGTCAGCTCGGCCGAGCGCGCGTCCATCACCACGATGCGTTCGTGATTGCGATTGAACGGCGCATACAGGGTTTTCATGGCTTCGATGGCCCGTGCGCTGCTGGCACCGACCACGATGCGATCGGGCCGCATGCAGTCATCCACTGCGGCACCCTCTTTGAGAAACTCGGGATTGGACACCACTTCGAACGCAATCTCTTTGCCGCGCTCGGCCAGTCCAGCGCGGATCGTCTCGCGCACCCGGTCAGCGGTACCAACCGGCACGGTGGATTTGTTGACCACGATCGCCGACGCCGCAAGCAGGCGACCGATCTGCGCGGCCACATCCAGGACATGACTCAGGTCTGCGCTGCCGTCTTCATCCGGCGGCGTGCCCACGGCAATGAAGATCATGCGCCCGTGTGCCACCCCGGCGGCGGCATCGGTGCTGAAGCACAAGCGGCCAGCGTCGTGGTTGCGCACCACGAGCGGCTCCAGCCCCGGTTCATAGATGGGAATGCGGCCGGCATTCAAACCGTCCACCTTGGCCTGGTCGACGTCGATGCACATCACCTGGTTGCCCATTTCCGCCAGGCAGGTGCCAGTGACCAGGCCAACGTAGCCGGTACCGAAGATGGTGACGTTCATGAACTGCTGCCCCTTGTCCCGCGCGTGCGAATGCGCTGCATCATGACCTTTTCATTGCCGGAAAAAAATGCGGCGCGCCGAAGCGCGCCGCATCGATTGACGCTTTTCGAACACCTATCTTACTTGGTGTCCTTGTCGTCGTCCTTCTTGGGCGGCTCGATCTTGAGCAGCTCGACCTCGAACTTCAGGGTCGAGTTGGGGCCGATCGGCCCGCCACCATGCTCGCCGTAGGCCAGCTTGGACGGAATCCAGAAGGTGTACTTGCTGCCCACCGGCATCAGCTGCAGTGCCTCGGACCAGCCCGGGATCACGCCACTCAAGGGGAAAGTGGCCGGTTTGCCGCGCTTGTAGGAACTGTCGAACACCGTACCGTCAAGCAAGGTGCCCTTGTAGTTGACCTGCACGGTATCGCTGGCCTTGGGCTTGGGGCCACTGCCCTGCTTGTCGACCTTGTACTGCAGGCCGGAGGCGGTGACATGTACGCCGGACGCCTTGCGATTCTTGGCCAGGAAGGCCTCACCGGCCGCCTTGTTTTCGGCCGCTTCCTTCTTCTCGATGGCCTGCATCTTGGCGCGCATCTTCTCCGAGAATGCCTTGCCGATGGTCTTGGCCTCGTCCGGGCTCAGCGCCGGCTCCTTGCCGCTGAGGATGTCGCTGACGGCACGCGCCACCACGGCCGGATTCAGCTCTTCGGCAACCGGTGGAGGGATGTTGCCGGCCATGCTCATGCCGACCATGTAGCTGTTCTTGTCCTTTTCCGTCTTCAGCTGCGGGGTGGCAGCACTCGCCGAGACGGCAAGGCCGAGCGCCATGGAAACGGCGGCCGCAGTGAGCGTCATACGCACAACTGACTTCATATCTACTCCTGGGTTTGTATCAATGCCGGCGGTGCCGGGGCTCTTGAGTCCCGCCAGTCGCGGCAGGGCACGCTATTTTGGGCATGTCCGGCCGTGAAGGCAAACGGGGTACACACTGCGACCATGCAAATGCCGCTTGGTTCCTTGCCAACACCACTTGAAACTGAATGAATGATAAACAAGCAGGTTGAAGCGATGGATTTCTTCAAACTTGGTGTTATAGTTAACTACAACACCACTCTACCAAATCAGAGGAAACCACCATGCGTTTGTCCCATGTCGCTCCCGCCGCATTGCCCTTCGTGCTGCTGCTGGCGCTCCTCGCCACCCTGGTCCTGTCGCCACGCCTTCACTCGAGTCCGAAACCGCATGCGAGCACCCGCGCCACGGCGGATCACATCCCCACCCTGGCAACCGTCCGGGTCACGGCACCGGCTTCGCTCATGGTCGGCGGCAACGTGGCCAGCCCGCTCGCCTTTGCCAGCATGACGGGTGCAACGGTCCGCAGCAGCTGGCCCTGGATGCGCAGCGAGTTGTGGATGCCCTACTTTTCGTTCGCCGCGCCCCGCGCCGATAGAACCGGGTTTTGACACCATGAGCGTAACCTGGAAAGACAATGTGCCGATTTATCGCCAGTTGCGCGAGCGTGTGGTGGCGATGATCCTGGAAGGCACTCTGAATGAAGGCGAGGCACTGCCTTCGGTGCGCCAGGTGGCCGCCGATTATCAAATCAACCCGTTGACCGTATCCAAGGCCTATCAGGAGCTGGTCGACGAGCAACTGGTGGAAAAAAGACGAGGACTGGGCATGTTTGTGACCGAAGGCGCTCACGAAGCGCTGCTGAAATCCGAACGCGAACGCTTTCTCAACCAGGAGTGGCCGGCGCTGGTGGCGCGCATCGAGCGCCTGGGGCTGGACCTTGAAACCCTGCTCAAGGCGGCCCGCCACAGCAAGGGAGCGACATCATGAGCGCCGTCATCAAGGCCCGCAATCTGAGCAAGCGCTACAAGAACACACTGGCACTGGACCAGGCCGATTTCGACATCGAGTCGGGTCGCATCGTCGGCCTGATCGGCCCCAACGGCGCCGGCAAGACCACAGCGCTGAAGGCCATCCTCGGCCTGACCGATTACGAGGGTGAATTGTCGGTGCTGGGCATGGATCCGCATCGCCAGCGCGACAAGCTGATGGAACAGGTCTGTTTCATTGCCGACGTGGCCACCCTGCCGCGCTGGATCCGGACCCGCGAGCTGCTGGATTTCGTCGAGCACATCCACCCGCGCTTCTCGCGCGAGCGCTGCGACAAGTTCCTCGCACGGACCAAAATCCAGCCGCAGCAGAAGGTCAAGCAGATGTCCAAGGGCATGATCGTGCAACTGCACCTGGCCGTGGTGATGTCGATCGACGCCCGCGTGCTGGTGCTGGACGAGCCGACCCTGGGCCTGGACATCCTGTATCGCAAACAGTTCTACCAGAACCTGCTGGAAGACTACTTCGACGAGAACAAGACCATCCTCGTCACCACCCATCAGGTCGAGGAAGTCGAGCACATCCTCACCGACCTGATGTTCATCCGCGACGGCAAGATTGTTCTGAATGCCGACATGGATGCGGTGGGCGAGCGCTTTGCCGAAGTCATGGTCAATGCCGATCAGGCCGAGACCGCGCGCGCGCTCAAGCCACTGGACGAGCGCCAGGTCTTCGGCAAATCCATTTTTCTGTTTGACGGTGTCGAACGCACGCGGCTGGAGGCGCTGGGCGAAGTGCGTCGGCCCTCGGTCAGTGATCTGTTCGTCGCCACCATGAAGGGAACCTACGAATGAACACTTTTCCCTGGCTTTTGAAACGTGAATGCTGGGAGCACCGCGGCGGATTCCTGCGCGCGCCGCTGATTGCCTCCGGCATCTTCCTGTTCATCAACCTGATGGCCATCATCACCGGCGAGATATTCTCCAGGCGCGCCGGCATCAGCATCAACGGCGCGCAGATGGACACGATCACGCGCGAGTTGCAAAACAACGGCGCCAACGTCGGTGCCGTGCTCGACATGGCGATGTACTCGGCGGCGTCGATCGCCGGTGTGGTGCTGATCTTCGTGGTGTTCTTCTACTGCCTCGGCGCACTGTATGACGACCGCCGCGACCGCAGTGTGCTGCTGTGGAAGTCGCTGCCGATCTCCGACCGCGACACCGTGCTCTCGAAGCTGGCCAGCGCCGGCCTTGTGGCACCCGTGATCGCGGTGCTGTCGGGCATCGCCTGCGCCCTGGTCATGCTGCTGATGACCGCCATCACCGCCAGCCTGCACGGCCTGCCCGTATGGCATTTACTGAGCGAATCGCACCCGTTCAAGGTCATGTTTACCCTGCTGGCCCTGATCCCGGTCAATCTGGTGTGGGCGCTGCCGACCCTGGGCTGGCTGCTGCTGGTCTCAGCCTGGGCGCGCAGCAAGCCGTTCCTGTGGGCGGTCGGGATTCCGCTCGGCGCCGGCATCCTGCTGAGCTGGTTCAACCTGCTGTCCGCCCTGAACCTGTCCAGCGGCTGGTTCTGGCAGCACATCGTCGGCCGCATCCTGCTGGGTGCCGTGCCGATGGGCTGGCTCGGCAACAGCGGCGACCTGTTGCGTCACGTCACCAGTCCACAGCAACTGGTGGACAGCGTCACCGTCAGCCACGCCTACGCACAACTGATCCAGCCGCAGTTCTGGATCGGCGCCATCGTCGGCGCGGCCATGATCGTCGCCGCCATCTGGATGCGCAACAAACGCAGCGAAGTGTGAGAAATCAGCAAGTCCGACCCGTCACCCCGGACGGCGCAACGCGCCGATCCGGGGTCCACTCGGCTGCCTCAAGCGACAGGCAAGAACCTGGATTGACTGGCCGCTCCCGGCGGCCTGCCCTCTGGGCCATCGGCTACGCCGATGTTTGCTGCGGTTTCCTGCCTCCGCCATTCGGGCTCCGGCCTGCGGCCGGCCCCGGAATGACAAATGCACGAGGCTTGCACACCACAGCCTTATTCGCCCTGAATGCCGCCTTCCGTCAGCTTCAGCGGATTGAGCAGTTTCTTGAGATCGGCCTCGGACAGGCCGCTGTCCTCGCGCGCCACATCCATGATCGGGCGCTTTTCCTTGTAGGCCTTCTTGGCGATCGCGGCGCCCTTCTCGTAACCGATCACGGGGTTCAGCGCGGTCACCAGCACCGGGTTCTTGTCCAGCGCCTCGGCGATCTTGTCCTTGTTGACCTTGAACGTGGCGATGGCCTTGTCTGCCATCAGGCGCGACACATTGGCCAGAATCTGGATTGACTCCAGCAGGTTGAGCGCGATCACCGGCAGCATCACATTGAGCTGAAAGTTGCCGGCCTGGCCGCCCACCGTGATCGTGGCGTCATTGCCGATCACCTGGGCTGCAACCATCGTCGCCGCTTCGGGAATCACCGGGTTGATCTTGCCGGGCATGATCGACGAACCGGGCTGCAGCGCCTCCAGCTCGATTTCCCCCAGGCCGGCCAGCGGCCCCGAGTTCATCCAGCGCAGATCGTTGGCAATCTTCATCAGCGCCACGGCGAAGGCCTTGAGCTGGCCGGACAGTTCGACGGCCGCATCCTGCGAGGCAATGCCTTCAAAATAGTTGTCGGCCGGGACGAACTTCACCTTGGTCAGCTTCTTCAGCTCAACTGCGACACCGGGGCCGAACTTGGGATCGGCGTTGATGCCGGTGCCCACGGCACTGCCACCCAGCGGCAGGCGACGCATGCGCTTGAGTGCATCCTCGATGCGCTCGATCGCCGAGCCAACCTGAGCCGACCAACCCGACAATTCCTGGCCGAAGGTCACCGGCATCGCATCCATCAGGTGCGTGCGGCCGGTCTTGGCCACGCGACGCAACTGGCGCGCGCGCTGGTCGATGGTCTTTTTGAGGTGCTTCAGCGCCGGCAGCAACTGCTCGCTCACCGTCAGCGTGGCGCTGACGTGGATCGCGGTAGGGATCACGTCATTGGAACTTTGTCCGTAATTGACGTGATCGTTTGGATGCACCTTGAGCGCCGAACCACTGGCCAGATGCGCAATCACCTCATTGGCATTCATGTTCGAGCTGGTGCCCGAGCCGGTCTGGAACACGTCGATCGGGAACTGCGAATCGTGTTTGCCTTCGGCCACCTCCAGCGCGGCCTTGCGGATCGCCGCGCCGCGCCGCTTGCTCAAGTGGCCGAGGCGCGTGTTGGTCTCGGCAGCCGCGGCCTTGATCAGGCCCAGAGCCCGGATGAACTCGGTCGGCATGGTCCGCCCCGACACCGGAAAATTGTCCACGGCGCGCTGGGTCTGCGCGCCCCACAGTGCCTCCTCCGGCACCTTCAATTCACCCATGCTGTCATGTTCGACACGAAACTTGCTCATTGCCACTCCACGATTGCTGTTGAGTCAAACGGCCATTGTAGCCGGTGCGTGCATGCAGCCGCTCAAGCGCTTGGACAACGGGAACGTTCGAGTCGAAAAGTGATTGCCCGCGCAGAGCGCGACCCGGCCGGAATCACCAGACTGAGAGGCAGGCATTCCATTGAGCAACCAGGCACATGTCGAAACGTGTGCAAATTTGCAACGCAGTGTTGCGGCTACGGCATCACCGCACGGGCTTGAAGCACGGCGCATGGGTCACCATTTTTTGATGCACCGAACTTTGGAGCTCGCAAATGAAACTGTATTACATGCCCGGCGCCTGCTCGCTGGCGGACCACATCACGCTGGAGTGGATCGGCCAGCCGTTTGAAACGCAGAAAATGAGCCACGACGAGATCAAGCAGGACTGGTATCTCAAGCTCAATCCCGCTGGTGCCGTTCCGGTACTGGAGGATAACGGCTGGATTCTTACCCAGAATGCAGCCATCCTGAACTACCTGACCGACCGTTTTCCCGAAGCGGGTCTGGGTGGTGATGGCTCGGCGCAAGGCCGGGCCGAGGTCAACCGCTGGCTCGGCATGCTCAATGCGGATATGCACCCGCAGTTCTGGGCGCTGTTCGGAGCCACAGCCTATCTCGGCGATGACGCGGTGATCGACGAGACCAAAGAACACGCCAGGCAGGCCCTGCGCGGCCAGTTCGAGCGCCTCGATGCCCGGCTGGAAAACCGCGACTGGCTCGCCGACCAGCGCTCCATCGCCGACCCCTACCTGTTCGTGCTGCTGCGCTGGGCCAGGGCCATGAAGGTCAACCTGGACGGCCTCCACAATCTCGACGCGTTTTTCAGGCGCATGCACGGCGATGATGCGGTGCAAAGGGTCATGAAGGAAGAAGGCCTGGCCTGAAGTTTGACAACCTGCGTCGTCGCGCAGCGCATGCACAACAACACGGCCAGATCAGTTGATCGCCAGATCCGGCAGTTCGGCCACAACGCTGGCACGCTTGCGATAGAACTCGGTGTAGCCGCAGCGCTTGCAGGTGACGCGGGTGAACTTGAGGCCTTCCACGTCAAACACCGAGGCCAGCACACTGCCGGACTGCCGGGCCTGACCAATCTCGGCGTCGTGATAGTCGCACTTGACGCAGCGCCAGCGTGAGCGCCGGCGCAGAATGGGCTGCTCGGCGGTATCCGCTACCTTCTGTTGTTCCGAAAAATCACTCATCACACCCCCAATTTCGGTTTCTCAACGCTTTTCGATCGGGATGTAGCTCTGGTCTTCGGGGCCGATGTAGTTGGCGCCGGGGCGGATGATCTTCCTGTCGTCGCGCTGTTCCATCACGTGCGCGCTCCAGCCGGTGGTGCGGGCGATCACGAACAGCGGCGTGAACATGGCGGTGGGCACGCCCAGCATGTGGTAGGCGCTGGCCGAGTACCAGTCGAGGTTCGGGAACATTTTCTTCATGTCCATCATGACGTTCTCGATGCGCTCGGAAATCTCGAACAGGCGCGGGTTGCCGCCGTCGCCGCACAACTTGCGGCTGATCTCCTTGATGATCGGATTGCGCGGATCGCCGATGGTGTAGACCGGATGGCCGAAGCCGATGATGACTTCCTTGTTGCCGACCCGCTCGCGGATGTCCTTTTCGGCCTCGTCGGCGTCGCGGTAGCGGCTGATGATTTCCATCGCCACCTCGTTGGCGCCACCGTGCTTGGGCCCGCGCAGCGCGCCGATGGCGCCGGTGATGGCCGAATAGATGTCCGAACCGGTGCCCGCAATCACGCGGGCAGTGAAGGTCGAGGCATTGAACTCATGCTCGGCGTACAGGATCAGCGACTTGTCCAGCGCATCGACCTGGGCCTCGGTCGGCGGCTCGCCGTGCAGCAGGTGCAGGAAGTGGCC
>CBFGSA010000018.1:0-29622 GCA_965651365.1 uncultured Rhodanobacteraceae bacterium
GGCACGCACCCTGGAACCGGCTCGCTACGAATCCCGGTGAATAATGCGGGCTAGCGGCGAGCGCCCTGGCAGTTAGAATGAATGCCTGTTCCGAAGGAAATCCGGCATGTCGAATCTGCATGTGATCATTCTCGCTGCGGGCGAGGGCAAGCGCATGAAATCGGCGCGGCCGAAAGTGTTGTTGCCGCTGGCCGGACGAGCGCTGCTGGCGCATGTGCTGGAGGCGGCGCGTGCTCTCGATCCGATCGCGATTCATGTCGTGTACGGCCATGGTGGCGAGGCCGTGCAGGCAGCCTTCGCCGATGCCGACGTGAACTGGGTGCACCAGGCCGAGCAGCTCGGCACCGGTCATGCGGTGAGCCAGGCGTTGCCGGAAGTGCCCGATGCCGCGCGCGTGCTGGTGCTGTACGGCGACGTGCCGCTGATCCGCAGCGAAACCCTGGCGGACTTGCTTGAATCAAGCACCGACCTGACGTTGCTGGGTGCCGAACTGGATGATCCGGCCGGCTACGGCCGCCTGCTTCTGGACGCTGCCGGCCGCGTGGCCGCGATTGTCGAGGACAAGGATGCCGACGCGGCGCAACGCGCCATCCACCTGACCAATACCGGCATTCTGGCTGCGGACGCCGCGAGTCTGAAAGCCTGGCTGGCGCGGGTCGGCAAGGGCAATGCCCAGGGCGAGTATTACCTGACCGACGTGTTTGCGCTGGCCGCGGCCGATGGCGAGTCGGCCGCCTGTGTGCTGCTGGGCGATCCGGTCGAGGCGGCCGGCGCCAACGATCCGTGGCAACTGGCGAAACTCGAGGCGGCCTTGCGCGAACGTCGGGCGCGCGCGCTGGCCGAGCAGGGCGTGCGCCTGGCCGACCCGGCCCGCTTTGACCAGCGCGGCCAGGTCACGGTCGGGCGCGATGTCGAGATCGATGTCGACGTGATTCTGGAAGGCGATGTACGGCTGGGCGACAACGTGCGCATCGGTCCGTTCTGCCGCCTGCGCAATGTCAGCCTGGGTCCGGGCACGGAGCTGGCCGCGCATTGTGATCTGGAAGACGTTGTCGCGGGCGCCGATTGCCATATCGGGCCTTACGCGCGCCTGCGTCCGGGCAGCGAGCTGGCCGATCAGGTTCGCATTGGCAACTTCGTCGAGACCAAGAAGGCGGTTATCGGCCCGGGCAGCAAGGTCAACCATCTCAGCTACATTGGCGATGCCGCGATCGGCAGCGGTGCCAACATCGGCGCCGGCACCATCACCTGCAACTACGACGGGGTGAACAAGCACCGTACCGAAATCGGCGACGGCGCCTTCATCGGTTCCAACACGGCGCTGGTCGCACCGGTCAACATTGGCGCAGGCGCCACGGTGGGCGCCGGATCGGTGATCACCACCAGCGTGCCCGACGACAAGCTGGCCGTGGCACGCGCCCGCCAGCGCGTCATCGACGAGTGGCAAAAACCCGAATAGCAGGCCGGGGCCCAAAACTTTGCGCAGCAAAGTCTTCGGCATTTACCCTGCACCGCAGGGATGCACCGAGCCCCCTGAGTCAGGGGGCGATTCGTGCGCAGCACGAATGGGGGTGTGGAAGCGCAGGCCGGGGCCCAAAACTTTGCGCAGCAAAGTCTTTGGGATTTACCCTGCACCGCAGGGTAAATGCCAACCGTCGATTTCCACCAGCAGTTCGCTGCGACAGATGTCGGCCTGCACCAGCAGGCGCGGGCAATCCGGCAGATGCCTGGCCATGAAGGCGTCGACGGCAGCCATGTCCTGCCGATGGCGCACGTAGACTTTCAGTGGTGAGTGTTTGCCCAAGCCCTGGGCCATATTGCCGACGGCGAGCAGGCTCTCCAGATTGGTGAGCGTTTCCTGCAACTGCGCCTGCAGGTTGCCGACATGGCGCGAGGTGTGGCCGCAAATGGCTGCGGTGCCGGAAATGGCCAGGCCATCGCCGGCCGGAAGGCGCATCCCGCGGGCGAAGCTGGGTGACACCGGGCCGTACTGGCGCGGGTATTGCCAGGCATTGACCTGACGCGGGTTTTCGATGCGCTGGCCGGACATCTGCGCTGCCACGCAATACACCTGCAAGTACCCGGCCGCTTGTGTGTGGCCGACAGCGGTGGCGGCTGGAAAGCCCTTGGCGAAGTAATCGCCCATGCCGGCCAGGCGACCGGCGCAGAACTTGCGGTAGCGCTCCTCGTCACCATCACCCAAGTTGATGCGATCCAGGTAGTTCCATACCCGCTGGACGTGGTAATCCGGCTGCTGGCGAAGAAATCCGGTTAGGGCGCGATAGGCCTCGGTGGCCACGCCCTGCATATCGTGGCCGTCATCCGGCAGGCACACCGAGACCAGCAGCCAGCCACCCCCGCGGGCATGCGCGATCAACCCGTCACGGCCAGCGGTCACCGGTTCCGGAACGCGCCAAATTTCGCGCACATCGCGACCCTGCCAGGGCGGCAGGTGCAGGTTGAGCGCGCGCGGATCGTCGTTGTCGTGCCGGCCACAGTCAAAATCCAGTACCGCCAGCATGCACGGGTCGTTCAACAACCGGTCTGCCGGTGCATCGGAATAGTTGACCGCTGGCGCCGTCGGAGCGGTCTGCTGAAAAGGTTCGGCTTGCATCCTGTCTTGGGTCGTGAGCAAAAAGGCCTATGGTACACTGCGCGGCGCCCGATCAGGGCAGCCATGGGCCCCTCGGGGGAGTGGCCCGGCATCGATTTTTGGAGTTTTTGCATGTCTGAGCAAACTGCGGTCGAGCACGAGCTGGCCGAGTTGATTGTTTCCAGCCTCAATCTTGAGGATATGGATGCCGGGGACATTAATCCCGAAGCGCCGCTGTTTGGCGGTGAGCTGGGCCTTGATTCGATCGACGCACTGGAAATCTCGCTGGCCGTGGGCCGCAAGTACAACGTGCAGTTGCGTGCCGACCAGGCCGACAATCAGCGCATTTTTTCCAGTCTGCGCGCGCTCAGCGACTACATCCAGCAGAACCGGGCAGCCGCCTGAGTCGGCCCGGATCGACATGACGCCGCAGTCATCGCAGGTCGACCGCGCGGCTGCAACACCACAGCGCTGGCGCGGTCCGCTGCTCGTTGGCGCATTTGTCATCTACGCCGGACTGGCGCTGGCTGGCGCACTCACCGGCCGCGCTGTCTGGCCGGTTGTCGGCTTGCTGGTGCTGCTGACTGCCCTGCTGTGGCCGGCGCTGAGCGAGGGCCGGCGTGGGGCGTGGGGCGTGTGGCTTGCCGTCGTGGCCCTGCTGGCCCTGGCCACGGCCTTCGGCATGGCGCGCGCCGCGATGGATGCGCTGGCCATCCCGATCAATGCCGCCATCGGCTGGGTCTTCGCACGCACCTTGCGCAAGGGCCACGAGCCGCTGATCGCACGCATGGTCTTGCAGATCGAAGGTCCGCAGCGGCTGGCCGCGCCGGGTGTTGCAGCCTACGCCCGCGGTCTGACCCGGGTCTGGGCTTGCGTGCTGCTGGGGCAATCGGTCGTGCTGCTGTTGATCTGGCTTGTGCTGCATGTGGATCTGCCCATTGCACTGTCGCCCACGCTGGCGGTGTGGTTGCACCGTTACCTGAGCTACGGCGGCTACCTGCTGATGGGCTTGTTGTTCGTGCTGGAATATCCCTGGCGACGCCACCGTCTGGCACATCTGGAACACATGCCGTTCGTGCAGGTCACGCGGCGCGTGGTGAGCAACTGGCAGGCACTGATGCGGGACATCATCCAGTGAACGGCGAGCGAGAAGTTTCATGGCGGACATGAAGTCGGAATGGCAACGGCCGGAGAGCGGCGGCCGATTTGCCGTGTGGCTGATCCGCACCATTGCCCTATACTGCGGGCGCGGTGTGGCGCGCCTGATCCTGTATCCGATCACGTTGTACTTCTATGTCCGGCGCGGCCATGAGCGCGCCTGCATGCGCGCCTATCTGGCGCGTATCCAGGGCCATCCGGGCAGCGCATGGCAAGTCTTGCGCCTGATCCACAATTTCTCCGCCACGCTGCTCGATCGGGTCTTCTTGTTGAAGGAGGGCGCCGACCGGTTTGATGTCGAATGCGAAGGCCTGGACATACTGGAGGCCGGCCTTGCGCCGGGCCGCGGTGTATTGCTGGTCGGTTGCCATTTCGGCAGTTTCGAGGTCTTGCGCGCCGTGTCGATGCAGCGCAAGCAGAAGGTGCGCTTGCGCGTGGTGCTGGACAAGCAGCAGACCCCGGCGCTGACGCGCTTTCTGGAGGAGTTGGCGCCGGATGTTGCGCGCGAAGTCATCGACATCTCGCACGGTGGTGCACCGGCCGTGCTGGCCATGTCCGAAACGGTAAGTCAGGGCGGCGTCGTGGGCTTGCTGGCTGATCGGGCGCGCTCCGGCGAGCATTGCCTGCGCGTGCCGTTCCTGGGCGATCCGGCTCCCTTTCCGGCCACACCGTGGCAACTGGCCGGCGCCTTGCACGTTCCGGTCGTACTGTGTTTCGGCGTGTACCTGGGCGGTCGTCGCTACCGCGTGATCTTCGAACACTTCAGTGACGGCCTGAAGCTGGCGCGTCATCGCCGCGATGCGCAACTGCACGACGTGCTGGCGCGCTATGCCGCACGCCTGGAGCACTACGTGCGCACCTACCCCTACAACTGGTTCAACTTCCACGATTTCTGGCAGGTATCCGGAAACACCGTGTCTGTGCCCGCTGCCAACACATCCAAGGACGTCGGCTGAACCCGGACACCGCAGATGTTGCACGGATGAGCATCATCGCCAGCCTGGCCCGGGATATTCATGAGCATCCGTCGCGAGATTGACGAGACGCCGCCATGGCTCGCGCTGCGGCCCGAAGAGGCGCGCAGGCGTAGTTGACACTACGTCGAGCGCTCCGACCGAGCGAAAGCCGCGCGGCGCGTACTCTGGGCCCGGCGCAGTAGACATGCTGGTGAATAATCCGGGCTAGTGAGTGCCAGCGTCAAGCGACACTGTCGGGGAGACAGATTCACCGTTGACCCTCGCTGCAAGTGTGCCACCGGTGGAAATCGTGCCGGCTTCGGCTTTCAGCACCCAGTGCATGTGCCGGTCCGGCAGCACATAGCCGAGCAGCCCCTGCTTTTCGGCGCGCGCGTTCCTGCTGTCCCAGCCACCGGGGCAGAAACGGAACACAACGGCTCAAGCTACAATACGGGCCGGTTGCAGACGGGCGATGACATGGCGCTGAAACTGCTTGCGGTGGTGATTGTGCTGGCTGCGCTGGCGGTGGCGCCACAATGGGCGCGCTACCGGCGCTGGAGCTGGTACGAGCGCTGGTTGCGCCAGCTCGACGGCAGCGCGGGGCTGAGCTGGGTCTTGCTGGCGGTGGTGGCGCCGGCGCTGCTGGCGCTGATCATCCAGTTGGCGTCTGATCACCTGTTGTTCGACCTGCTGTGGCTGGCGTTTGCAGTGCTGCTGCTGGGCCTGTGCATCAATGAACTGGAGCCGGATATCGAAGCCGTGCTGGAGGCGCCCGAGGCCGGGCGTGCGGCGGCCGCGCGGGCGCTGTACGTTGATGCGGAGTCCGGTCTGCGCTTGCTGGACCCGGCCAATCTGGCCGAAGCTACGGTGATGGCAGGGCTGCGGCGCCGGTTCGGCGTGCTGTTCTGGTTCTTCCTGCTGGGGCCTGCGGGTGCCCTGCTGTTCCGGCTGGGACATCGCGCGTGGCTTGCCACCCGGCACACCGATGACGCCGATGCGCGCCGCATTGCCGCGCGCCTGGCGGCAGCGCTGGACTGGCTGCCGGCGCACCTGATGGTGCTGTCGATGGCGCTGGCCTCAAACTTCGACCGGGTCAGCGAGGCCTGGCGTGCCTGGCACGCCGCGCCGGAACGCTCGGCCTGGGAGTTCGAGCCGGGCTTTCTTGGTTCCATTGCCCGCGCCAGCGCCGAGGCCGATCTTGAAGACACCGACGACCCGGCTGCCGCCGGGAGTGTGCGCACGCTGGGAGCCATCCGCCTGCTGCTGCGCCGCCTGCTGGTGATCTGGCTGGTCGCGGTGGCGCTGATCGTGCTGGCCGGGTGGGTGACTTGAGAGTGGGAGTAGGGAGTAGGGAGTGAGAGAACGCTGCCGGCAAGTCTGAAGCACTGCCGCACTACAGGAGCGTCATCCTGAATGGTTTCAGGGGCGGCTGCTGCGGGGCGCTTCGCTGCGCTCAGCGGCACCCTGCGTTGCTGAGGGCACACCAGCAAGTCTTCCTGCAAACTCAGCGGTTCCCTGTTCCCGACTCCTCATTCCCCGCACCCTGCAAGGCATGATGGCCGATGTCGCGGCGCACAAAGGCGCCATCGAAATGGACTTGCGCAGCCAGTGCATAGGCGCGGTCGCGCGCATCGCGAAAATCCGCGCCCAGCGCGCAAGCACACAAGACCCGGCCACCGGCACTCTCCACGACGCCGTCGTCGCGAGTCCGGGTGCCCGCATGAAACAACTTCAGGCCGTCGCCAATTGCCGCATCAAGTCCGTCGATCCGATCCCCTTTGCGCACGCTGCCGGGGTAGCCATGCGCGCATAGCACCACGCCCAGCGCAGGACGCGGCTTCCAGCGCGCCTGAATACTGTCCAGTCGGCCGTCCAGGGCCGCCTCGATGAGCTCGACAAGATCCGAATCCAGCCGCATCAGCAGCGGCTGGGTTTCCGGATCGCCCATGCGCACGTTGTACTCGATCACCCGCGGATTGCCGCCCGCATCGATCATCAGACCGGCGTAGAGAAACCCGCAGAACGGTGCACCTTCGGCGGCCATGCCCGCAAGAGTAGGCTGGATGATGCCTTGCATGATGCGCTGTTCAACGACTCCGCTGACCACCGGTGCCGGCGAGTACGCACCCATGCCGCCGGTGTTCGGGCCCAGGTCATTCTCGTCGCGGCGTTTGTGGTCCTGGCTGGAAGCCAGTGGCAGGGCGTGCCGGCCGTCACTGAGGACGATGAAGCTGGCTTCCTCGCCGCTCAGCATTTCCTCGATCACGACGCGCCTGGAAGCGTCGCCGAAGGCGTGGGCACCCAGCATGTCATGCAGGGTCTGCTCGGCATCGGCCAGGGTCAGCGCCACCACCACGCCCTTGCCGGCAGCCAGGCCGTCGGCCTTGATCACGATCGGGGCACCGTGTTGCCGCACATGAGCCAGCGCCGGTTTGAGCTCGGTGAAGCTGGCATGGCGCGCGGTCGGAATATTGTGCCGGGCCATGAAATCCTTGGCGAAGGTCTTCGAGCCTTCCAGTTGCGCCGCCACCGCACGCGGGCCAAAGCAGCGCAGACCTGCCGCACTGAAGCGGTCGACAATGCCGGCCACCAGCGGTGCCTCCGGACCGACCACGGTCAGCGCCACGTCCTCGTCACGGGCCAGTTCCAGCAGCCCGGCGATATCGCCGGCGGTAACGTCGACGTTGCGCACGCGCGGCTCAATGGCCGTGCCGGCATTGCCGGGGGCCACCAGCACCTCGGCCACCAGCGGCGACTGCGCCAGCTTCCAGGCCAGCGCATGCTCGCGACCACCGCTGCCAACCACCAGCACCTTGCCGTTTGATGCGCTCATGGGTGCAGCCCCTGCAACAACTCAAGCAGGGCCGAGCGCGGCAGCTTGCCAAGGGCATTGCGCGGCAGCCGCTCGACCTTGTGCAAAGGCCGCGGCAGGAAGACGGGGTCGACCTGACGGCGCAGAGCGGCAAGGATGGCCCGCTCGTCGATGCCGGGCGCGACCACCAGCGCCACCAGCCGCCGGGCACTGCGCCCGGCCTGATTCTCGGGCTGGAAAATGATGCCATCCTGCACGCCGGGCACTGCCAGCAGCCGGCGGCTGAGGTCGGCCAGCGAGGCGCGCTTGCCGGCAATTTCCAGCAGGTCGGCGCTGCGCCCGCGCAGACGGAAGTGGCGCATGTCGGGCTGCTCGACCAAGTCCGCCAGCAGCACGTCGGCTGGCAGCCATGACGCGCTGACACGGGTGCCGTCCGGTTGCGCCTGCACCGTAACACCTTCGTGCAGACGCCAGGTGTCATCGTGGGCCGGCATGCGGCTGGCGATGACGCAGGTTTCGGTGGAGCCGAACACCTCGATCACACGCGCGCCGGTACACTCCTCGGCACGCCGCGCCAAGCCCGGCGCCAGCGGTGCGGTAGCGCTGATGATCGCGTCCAGTTTGGGTGCCGGTGTATCGGCATCGAGCAGGGCGCGCAGATGCAGCGGTGTCGTGACCAGGGCGCGCGATGCCGGCATGGCCTCGATGCAGGCCGCCACGTCGGCCGCGTACAGTGGCATTTCGCTGGCCACCGATACCGGGCCGCCGAAGGGCAGCAGCAGGGACATCTCCAGTCCGTACATGTGCTGCGGCGGCACCGTGGCGACGACCTGGAACGCAGCGCCGAGCTGGCGACAAAACACGGCCATGTTGCGCGCGTTGCTGGCCAGCAACTGACCCCAGGATTTGCGGTGCGCCGTGGGCTGGCCGGTGGAGCCGGAGGTATGGCCGATGGCTACGCACTGCGCCAGGGGAATGCGTGGCATGGACGCCGGACTGCCCGGGCCGCATGCCGGCAGGCGAACGCTGTGCGCGGGCAGGTTTGTGGCGTCGACGCAGGCCACGGCGATGCTGCCCGGGTGCGTGGCCAGCATCTCGTCGATGGCCTGTGGCGCGTGCGAAGGTGGCAAAAGGTTGTGCTGGCCGTTGGCGATCACGGCGGCGAAGGCCACGGCGAACTCGTAGCGCCCTTCGCACAGATTGAGAATCGGCACGTCGACCGGCAGCGCCTGGCGCGTACGCTCGACATCAACCAGAAACTGGTCGCTGCCGATGGCCTTGCCGCGGTGCCAGAACAGCGGCCGCGGCGAATCAGCCACGGCCAGCAACGGCACACTGCGCTCGCCTTGGTGCAGAAGAATTTCCCCGGATACTGCGGACACCCCTGAGCTTCCCTTTTTTTGTCTCAGGCGCGAATGATAGCGCCGGAAAGGGCATCGTGTATCGGCGTGGGCCGGGACTGCCCGCCCAGGGGTCCGTCAATCACGGCCCCGAGGCGATTGCCGAACTGGGCGCGGACCGCGGCCACCTTGCGTGCCGGTGGCTGGCCGTGGCGGTTGGCGCTGGTGGACACCAGGGCGCCACCAAAGGCCCTGCACAGCGCGGCGGCAACCGGATGGGCAGTCAAACGCAGCGCGATTCCGTGGTGCTTGCCGGCCAGCCAGTCGGGCACACTGGCGGCGTGCGGGAAAATCCAGGTACGCGGCCCGGGCCAGCCGGCGCAGATTTCGGCCAGGCGCCCGGCACTGATGCCTTCCAGGTCGATGAAGTCCCTGATTTGCTCGAAGTCGGACGCGACCAGCAGTACGCCATGGTTCATGGGCCGCTGCTTGAGTTCGATGAGCCGGTCGAAGGCAGCGCGATTGCGCGGGTCGCAGCTCAAGCCGAACACAGCTTCCGTCGGACAGGCCACCACGCCGCCCCGCTTCAGCGAAGCGGCCGCCTGCTTGATTTGCATCTCAAGCTCAGCGCCCATGGCACGCGGCCCGTGGTCCGGCTGCTGCGACTCTGTTCACTGCACGCAGAATAACGGTTGGGGAACCATCAAAACGGCGCATCTTCGGGCGCGTCATTGTTGCCGGCAGGCTTGCGCCTGGCAGCCGTCTTTTTGGCAGCCGTCTTTTTGGCTGCTGTCTTTTTCGCGGCTTTTTTGCTGGCCTTCTTCGCTGCCTTTTTGCTCGCCTTCCCGGCCACCTTCTTCTTCGCGGCCTTTTTCGCCGGCGCTTTCTTTGTTGCGGCATTCTTGGCTGCCGTTTTCTTCTTCGCACCGCGGCGCTTGCGCTCCGGCGCGGCGGCGATCAATTCCTTGCACTCCTCGTGTGTCAGCGAGGCCGGCTCGCGGTCTTTGGGCATGCGTGCGTTCTTGTTGCCGTCGGTGATGTAGGGGCCATAGCGGCCGTTGAGGATCTGGATGCCGTCATCGAACTCCTTGATGATGCGGTTGGCCAGGAACTCGCGTTTTTCCTTCAGCAGTTCCCTGGCCCGCTCCAGCTCGATGGTGTGCGGATCGTCGTCGCCCTTGAGCGAGGCGTACAGCTTGCCCTGGCGCACAAAGGGGCCGAAGCGGCCGATGCCGGCACTGATCGTTTCACCGTCCTCGGCCTGGCCCAGCTCGCGTGGCAGCTTGAACAGCTCCAGGGCCTCGTCCAGGGTAATGGTGTGCATGCTCTGGCCCGGCCGCAGGCTGGCATAGGTCGGATCGTCGCCCTCGTCGCGGTCACCAATCTGGGCAAAGGGGCCATACCGGCCCAGCCGCACCACCACCGGCTTGCCACTCTCGGGATCTTCGCCGAGGGTACGCGCACCGGTGGCCTCGCTGCGCTCGACGTTCTCGATCTTGTCGTCGACCTGGGCCTTGAACGGCTTCCAGAACTCTTCCAGCAGCGGCACCCAGTCCTTTTCGCCGCGGCTGATGGCGTCCAGCTCGTCTTCCAGCCGGGCCGTGAAGTCGTAGTCCACGTACTGGGTGAAGTGCGCGGTGAGAAACTTGCTGACCGCGCGACCGACGTCGGTGGGCTTGAAGCGGCGGCTGTCCAGGATCACGTACTCGCGGTTCTGCAGCACCTGGATAATGCTGGCGTAGGTGGACGGGCGGCCGATGCCGTATTCCTCCAGGGTCTTGACCAGGCTGGCTTCCGAATAGCGCGGCGGCGGCTCGGTGAAGTGCTGGTCGGCCAGAATGTCGGCCAGCGGCACGCGGTCGCCCTTCTCCAGCTTCGGCAGGCGCTTCTTGTCGTCATCGTCCTTCTTGTTGTCCTGACCTTCCTCGTAGACCGCCAGAAAGCCCGGGTCGACGACGGTGGTGCCGGTGGCGCGGAACATTGCTTCGGCAATCGGGAAATCGACCGCCACCGTATTCAGCGTGGCGTGGATCATCTGGCAGGCGACGGCGCGCTTCCAGATCAGTTCGTAGAGCTTGCGCTGGTCTTCGTTGAGATAGCGCTTCATGTCGGCCGGGCGGCGCATGGCCGAGGTCGGCCGGATCGCTTCGTGCGCTTCCTGGGCGTTCTTGCTCTTGGCCTTGTAAACCTGCGGGCCGTCGGGCAGTGCGCTGGCGCCGTAGTCGCGTTCGATCAGCTGGCGCAGCTCGGCCACGGCCTCGCTGGACAGCGCGGTGGCATCGGTACGCATGTAGGTGATCAGACCGGTCGAGCCTTCCTCGCCCAGCGCCACGCCCTCATACAGACCCTGCGCCACGCGCATGGTGCGGCTGGTGGTGAAACCGAGCTTGCGCGCCGCTTCCTGCTGCAGGGTGGAGGTGGTGAATGGCGCGGCCGGGCGGCGCTTGCGTTGCTTGCTGGCGACCTCGCCCACGGTGAATTCGCCGTTCGCCGCATCCAGCAGAGCCTGGCGCACCTGGCGGGCGCGCTCGCCGTCGGTGATGTCGAACTGGGCGAACTTGCCGCCATCCAGCCGGGTCAGGCGGGCGCGGAAGTTGCCCTCGGCGTGCTTCAGCTCGGCTTCGATGGTCCAGTATTCGCGCGGCTTGAAGGCCTCGATCTCCTCCTCGCGCTCGACGATCATGCGCAGGGCCGGCGTCTGTACGCGGCCCGCCGACAGGCCGCGCTGCACCTTGCGCCACAGTACCGGCGACAGGTTGAAGCCGACCAGGTAATCCAGCGCGCGGCGCGCCTGCTGGGCATCGACCAGGTCGTTGGACAGCGTGCGCGGATGTTCCACCGCAGCCTTGATCGCGCGCGGCGTGATCTCGGAAAACACGACCCGGTGCATCGGCTTGTCCTTGACCAGCTTGCGGTTCTTGAGGATCTCGCTGATGTGCCAGCTGATGGCCTCGCCCTCGCGATCAAGGTCGGTGGCCAGATAGATCGCTTCGGCTTTCTTTGCCGCCTTGGCAATCGCCGCCACGTGCTTCTCGTTGCGCTCGATCAGCTCGTACTTCATGGCAAAACCGTGCTCGGTGTCGACCGCACCTTCCTTGGGCCTGAGGTCACGCACATGGCCGTAGGACGCCAGCACCTCGAAGTCCTTGCCCAGGTACTTGTTGATGGTCCTGGCCTTGGCCGGTGATTCGACAATGAGCAGGTTTTTGGCCATGAGAACGGGTGTCCGCCGGATCGGGGGGAAAAGTGGGCTGAGGTTCTTTTATTAGTTGGAAACACAGCCGCGGCGGGCTGTCAAGCACTATCGCTTCCGGCATGCCGGCGTGGCGGCCATGGTACGCAGGACTTGCCACCCGACTCAAGCCCGGTGATCTTGGCGCCGACGCCTGCGCCGGATTCAATCAGAAGTTCCCTGGGCAGGCCTACCGGTGTGGGGCCTGGTGCAGGCGCTGGTAGCGACCACCGGCGAGCTGGCCAACCCGGCCTTCGAGCTCCAGTTCCAGCAGCAGCGCCGAAACCCGCGCGGCGGGCAGGCCGCAGCGGCCCGCCAGTACGTCGACCGATTGCGGATCTTCACCCATGGCACGCACAAGCGCTGCCGCGTCCGGATCAGCCGGTGGCTTGCAAGCATCGGTTTCAACTGAACCCTCTGCGGCCAGTCGGGTTGCCAACCCGGCGCCCAGCGCGCGCGCCGGGCCGGCCAGCGCCTCGCGCACCTCGGCCGGGGTCTCGACCAGGCGGCTGCCGTCGCGGATCAGGCGGTGACAACCGCGCTTCATGCGGTTGTGGATCGAGCCTGGCAGCACCATCACCTCGCGGCCCTGTTCGGCGGCCAGGCGCGCAGTGATCAGCGAGCCCGAGCGCAGACCGGCCTCGATCACCAGGGTGCCCAGGCAAAGGCCCGAGATGATCCGGTTGCGGCGCGGAAAATGCTCGGCACGGGCCGCGGTGCCGAGCGGAAACTCACTGACCAGGGCACCCTCGGCAGCGATTTGCGCCGCCAGCCCGGCATGCTTGCGCGGGTAGACCAGGTCAACCCCGGTACCAAGCACGGCCACAGTACGTCCGCCAGCTTGAAGCGCGGCGCGATGGGCGGCGCCGTCGACCCCGTCGGCCATGCCGCTGGTGACGACCAGGCCGCTGGCCGCCAGTTGCGCCGCGAAGTCGCGGCTGTCGGCCAGACCCTGCGGCGTGGCGCTGCGGGCACCAACTATGGCCACCTGCGGATGCAGCAGCAGGCCGGGGTCGCCGATCACGAACAGGGCGGCCGGCGGCTGGTCGATGTCATCGAGCTGCGGCGGAAAATCCGGCTCGACGAAGCGCAGCAGATGGTGCTTGTCCTGCTCCAGCCAGGCCAAGTCGGATTCCAGCAGGGCCTGATCCGGCGCCTTCAGCCATTGCCTGGAGCGGCCGTCGAGACGCTGCATGCGGCCCAGTTCCGCCAGTGGTCGCGCCAGCACGGCTTGTGCCGAGCCATCGTGCGCGGTGATGAGTTCGCGCAGCGTGGCCGGCCCCAGTTCCGGGGTGCGCAGCAGGGTCAGCCAGGCGCTGAGTTCTCGCGTGTCGCTCATGTCGGCAGTGTAAGGGCGTGGCGCACAAAAAAGCGCGCAGCCGGAGCCGCGCGCTGTTGTAGGCCGGTGCCGACAGGCTTATTCGGGCATGCGCACCGTATCACCCAAATGCACCGGACGGATGCCGTCCATGATCAGGGCATAGCTGACATGCTCGAAGGTGCGGAACACCATCACGTGGCCGACGTATTCTTCGGGCAGCTGCACCTTCTCGCCAAAGGCACGACGGGCCGAGGACGAAGCCACATCGTCATGGATGCGCGCGCCGGGATGGTAGATTGAATAGGTGGTGCCGTTGTCGACTCCATCCGCACTGCCCGACGACAACGCCACGACCTGCAGCCGGCCGGCCGCATCCAGGGCATCGGCAAAGGCGATCACACGCACCTTGCTCGGCGCACTGGCCGGCGGGTGCGGATAGTAGGTCGCGTCATAGGGCGAGTCATCGATCGGCAGCAGGCGGTCACCGGCACGGATTTCCTTGGTGCTGTCCTCGATCATCATGGTTGCCGGATCGCCGGAGCGTTGAACCATGGCATTGCCGATCACTTCGGCCTCGACACCGAGCGAATCGCCCTTGCCCCAGTGTCCATCGTCGCGGGTGAACTCTTTCCACGGCCCCTTGTACAGCGCCACATTGCTGTCCAGCACATGCCCGACCACGTCGCGGTCCTCGGCATCATCGGCGTCAAACACGCGGAAGGCATGGGTCGGGCGCACAATGGCAAAATGCTGGCCGGGGTTGGCGTCGATGCCACGTGCGTAGGCAAACTGGCCCGGTGTGCCGCGCAGCCGGTTTTCCTCGAAAGCGACCACATACGGTGCGGACTTCAGGGTGTCGGCATCAACGATACGGAAGTCCTTGAGGAACGGCTTGATCAGGTGCAGCGGTACCGGCGGGGTCGGCGCCAGGTCCGATTCCCGGACTCTCGGCTCCAGCTTCAGGTAACCGCTGCCGTTGCCGGCATAGGCCAGCTTCAGCACATCACCCGGGTAGATCAGGTGCGGGTTGTGCACCTGCGGATTGGCGCGCCAGATCTCCGGCCACAACCACGGCTTTTGCAGAAACCGCGCCGAGATGTCCCACAGGGTGTCGCCCTTCTTGACCACGTAGGTGTCGGGATGGTCGGCGCGCAGCTGCGCGCCGGCGGCGAAAACGACCAGGCTGACCAGCAGTCCGGCGGCAAATCCAAGTGATTTCTTAAGCATGGCTGGTAATCCCCAGATCCCCATAGGATTTTGTTGAGTGTAACCCAAAAGCGGCCGAGAACAAGTGCACGATGGCAAAAACCCGGCAAAGCGGCCGCAGAACCCGTACAATGACATCATAAGCCACTGTGGCGCTTGGATTTCGCCAAATTGCCCGCAATTTGACGCTATGTGGCGCTGCAGCCCGGCTCCATGCCCGGTTCGAAATACGGATTGACCCATGAGTTTGCTCGACATCGTAGAATTTCCCGATCCCCGCCTGCGCACCGTGGCCGCCGAGGTCACCGAGTTTGACGCGGCGCTTGAAAAACTCGCCGAAGACATGCTGGAAACCATGTATGCCGCACCGGGCATCGGCCTGGCCGCAACCCAGGTCGATGTGCACAAGCGCCTGTTGGTGCTGGATGTGTCCGACGATGGCAATGCGCCGATGACCTTCGTCAATCCCGTGATCACCGCGCGCGAGGGCAGCGAGACCTGCCAGGAAGGTTGCCTGTCCGTACCCGGCATCTACGCCGATGTCGAACGTGCAGCGGTGGTCGATGTGGAGGCCGTCGATGTCCGCGGCAAGCCCTTCAGCCTGCACGCCGAAGGCCTGCTGGCGGTCTGCATCCAGCACGAAATGGATCATCTGGTTGGCAAACTGTTCGTCGATTACCTCTCTCCGCTGAAGCGACAGATGGTGCGCCGCAAGCTGGAAAAGCAGCGCCGCCAGGCCGCCGCACCCGCGGCTGCCGCGGCCAGTGTCTGAGTCTTCTGCGCTCAGAGTCGTTTTCGCCGGCACCCCGGAATTCGCGGTGCCCTGTCTGCACGCGTGCCTGGCATCCGGCGCCGAGGTGGCGGCGGCCTACACCCAGCCCGACCGGCGCAGCGGGCGCGGCCGACAGCATCGTGCCAGCCCGGTCAAGCAGGCTGCACTCGATGCCGGCCTCGCGGTCGAACAACCGGCCAGCCTTAAAACGGATGAGGCACAGACGCAACTTGCCGCGTATCGGCCTGATCTGCTCGTAGTGGTGGCCTATGGCCTGATCCTGCCGCAGGCCGTGCTCGACATTCCGCGCCTGGGTTGCTGGAACGTGCATGCCAGTCTGCTGCCGCGCTGGCGCGGCGCGGCGCCGATCCAGCGTGCCATCGAGGCCGGCGATGCCGAAACCGGTGTGGCCCTGATGCAGATGGACGTCGGCCTCGACACCGGTCCGGTGCTGGCCGAGCGGCACACACCGATCCGCGGCGACGATACCGGCGGCAGCCTGCACGACCGCTTGGCCGTCGCCGGTGCTGCACTGCTGGCCGAAGGCCTGCGTTGTGCGGTGCAGGGCCAGGCGCTCGCGGCCACCGACCAAGCCACCGAGGGCGTCACCTACGCGCACAAGCTGGACAAGCGCGAAAGCGCACTCGACTTCGACCGCCCGGCGAGCGAGCTGGAGCGCAAGGTGCGCGCCTTCGATCCCTGGCCCGGTACCGAAGCCGAGATTGCCGGCGAGCGCCTGCGCGTGCATGCGGCCCGCGTACTCGACATCCCCTCGCGCGGAGCACCCGGCAGCGTACTGGCCGCCACGCGCGAGGGTATCGATATCGCCTGCGGCGAGGGCGTGCTGCGGGTACTGGCGGTGCAGCGACCGGGCAAGCGGCGCATGCCGGTTGCCGACTATCTCAACGCGCGCCCCGAGCTGCGCGGTGCCCGTGCCTGAGCACGCCGACGCGGGCTGTGCTCGTCGATGGAACGGGGATCGGGTGCAAGTGGGGCCACGCGCAGCGTGGAACCCGGAATCCACTTTCTGGCGGGAAGGTTTCAGGGGTCGAGTGGGTCCTGGATCGGCGCTTTGCGCCGTCCAGGATGACGCGGGCTTCGGTGCCACGGATCGTGCTTGCGCATGCTCGCTCACGGATGTGCGCGGGCAGGCATTGGCGTGCGCGCTGCGGCGCAAACCTCCCGTCATTCCGGGGCCACGCGCAGCGTGGAACCCGGAATCCACTTTCTGGCGGGAAGGTTTCAGGGGTCGAGTGGGTCCTGGATCGGCGCTTTGCGCCGTCCAGGATGACGCGGGCTTCGTTGTGTCCCGGGTGCATGCTGCACCATGACTGACGTGCGGGCGCTGGCCGCAAAGGGTCTGGCCGAGGTGGCGCTGGGTGGTACCTCGCTGAGCCGGGTCTTGGCGGAGCTGCAGCCACGGCTTGGCGATGCGCGTGACCGGGCCCTGCTGACGGCGCTGCTGAGCGAAGGGGCACGCTGGTGGCTGCGCTTTGATGCTGCGCTAAGCCTGATGCTGGAGCGGCCCTTGCCACGCAAGGAGGCCGAGCTGCGGGCACTGCTGGTGCTGGGTCTGGTGCAACTCGAGGTGCTTGGCCTGCCGGCTTATGCCGCGGTGGCGGCAACCGTGAATGCAGCGCGCGAGCTGGGCCGCAAGCGCATGACCGGCCTGTGCAACGCGCTGCTGCGCCGCTGGCAGCGCGAGCGCGAAGTCCTGCAGGCCAAACTGGATGAGGATGCGGTGACGCGGCATGCGATGCCACGCTGGCTGCTGGATACGCTGGCGCGGGATTGGCTGCAGCAGACGGAGGCCATCGTGGCCGCCAGCAACGCGGTGCCACCGCCCATGCTGCGGATCAACCGGCGCCGCGGCACGCGCGAGGACTATCTGGCGCGCTTGGCCGATGCGGGTGTTGCGGCAAGGACCTCCGACTGGCTGCCTGATGCAATCACGCTGGAGGCACCCACCGACATCACCCGTCTGCCAGGGTTTGCCGCGGGCGCATTTTCGGTTCAGGACGGGGCGGCGCAACTGGCGGTCGAGCTGCTGGACCCGGCCGATGGCCAGCGCGTGCTGGATGCCTGCGCCGCGCCCGGCGGCAAGGCCGCACACATGCTCGAACGGGCCGATATCGAGCTGCTGGCACTGGACAGCGATGCGCGGCGCTTGCAGAGGGTGGCGCAGAACTTCAAGCGCCTCGGCCTCACCGGCACACTGCAAGCCGCCGATGCCGGTCAGCCCGACAGTTGGTGGGACGGTCGGCCATTCGACCGCATCCTGCTCGATGCGCCCTGCTCGGCCACCGGGGTGATTCGGCGTCACCCGGATATCAAGTTGCACCGTCGCGCCAGCGACATCGACGCTCTGGCAGCGAGCCAGCAGCGGCTGCTTCTTGCGCTCTGGCCCCTGCTCGAACGCGGCGGGCGCATGCTGTACGCCACCTGCTCGCTGTTGCGCGCCGAGAATGAGCGGGTGATTGCAGGATTTGCCGCCGGCCGCGATGATGTGCGCATCGTTCGGCCGCAACTCGCGCACGGGCAGGCAGCCGGTGATGGCTGGCAGTTGCTGCCGGGACTCGATGGGGTCGATGGCATGTTCTACGCAATCCTGGAGAAGCCGGATGCCTGAGCGCGCAATGTGCGTGCTGGCGGCCTTGCTGCTGGCCGGATGTGCGGCTGCAGACAACGCGCCGCGGCTGGATGTTGCACGCGCCTCGCTGGTGCACCGGGGTACGACACCGGAACTGGATGTAGCCATCGCCTTCCGGCCCGGCCCGGTGCAGCTCGACGCACTGGACCACGGCGTACCCCTGAGCTTGCGGCTGCGCATCGTGGGTGACGGCGCGGCGCCGCCCGCAGCGCTGCGGCTGGTGTTGCGCTATTTCCCCTTGAGCCGCCGCTACCAGCTGCGCGTGATACCCGGCAGCGACCGCAGCTTCACCCTGCGCGGCTATCTGCTGGATGCCCTGCAGCGGCTCAATCTGCCGCTGGCGCACGATCCGTGTGCCGGCGCCGCCAGCTGTCGGGTCGAGCTGCGCTTTGACTATTCGAGTCTGCCCGGTGCCTTGCGCCTGCCGGCGCTGATCCGTCCCGCCTGGCGCGTGACACCGGTGCAGGCACCCGTACACAAGGACGCGGCATGAGCCGGCGCTGGCGAATCGCGGCCTGGCTCGTGCTGGTGCTGGCCCTGTATGCCGCCGCCGTGATTCTCGCGCTCGACGTGGTCAGCGCCCGGCCGCGGCTGGAGCGCTGGTATCCCTGGCTCGCCGTTACGGCCGCGGCGGCACTGGTCCTGCTGATCCTGGTGATCGTGCGGGCGCTGTGGAAAGTGGAAAAGCGGGCCCGTGCCGGCCAGCCCGGCGCCCGCCTGACGCGGCGGCTGGTGTGGCGTTTCGCCCTGATCGCGGTGCCGCCGGCGCTGGTCGTCTACGCCTTCGCGCTCAACTTCCTGCTGCTGACCGTGGACGCCTGGTTCAATGTGCGCTTGGAGCATGCACTGGACGATTCGCTGAACCTGAGCCGGCTGTACGTCAATCAACAGCTTGGCAGTGCCGAACGCCAGAGTGAGGCCATCGCACGGACGCTTTCCGGTGTGCCCGACAGCGGCCTGCAAGCAGTGCTGGACTCCACCCTGGACCGGATCGACGCGCTGCAACTTGCTGTGCTCTCGCGCCAGGGGCGGGTCGAGGCCGTGGCCAGCGCCGATCCGCGCTGGATCACGCCGCCGCGCCCGGATGCCACAGCGCTCACGCAGCTCGACAGCGAAGGCCGCTACGCCGCCGCCGAACCGCTCGACGACCAGCTCGTGCTGCGCGTGCTGCTGCCGGTGGCCAGCGGACCCGGCCAGCGTGGGATGTTGCAGGCGCTGTATGCACTGCCGCCGCAGGTCGCTCGCCTGAGCCGGCAGGTGGAGGATGCTCGCTTCGATTTCGAACGTCTCAAGTTCCTGCGCGGCGCACTGAAGCTCTCCTTCGCCCTGGTGCTGAGCTTCGTGGTACTGCTGTCGCTGCTGGCAGCACTGCTGGCGGCCATCACCGTGGCCAAGCGCCTGCTCTCGCCGTTGGGCAAGCTGGCCCAGGCCACGCGCACTCTGGCCGCCGGCCGCTACGACATCGGGCTGGAACCGGGCAGTCAGGACGAGCTCGGCTTCCTCAGCGACTCCTTTCGCGACATGACCGAACGCCTGCGCCAAGCCAACCAGGAGGCGCGCGCCAGCGCCGCCGAAACCGAGCGCCAGCGCAGCTATCTGGACACTGTGCTGGAGCGCCTGTCTTCGGGTGTCCTGGGGCTGGGTCCGGAAAGCACGCTGCAAACCGCCAACGAGGCCGCCAGCGACATCCTCGGCACGGCACTGGAACCCTGTCGCGGCCAGACCCTGGCCGAAATCCGCGCGGCATGCCCGCGTATCGCACCCCTGCTCGACGCCATCAGCCAGCACGCGCAAGCGGGGCGACGCGAATGGCGCGAGGAAGTGCGGCTGCGCGGCGCCGATGCGCGCGTTCGCATTCTGATGGTGCGCGGAACCGCGCTCGGTGATGCCGATAGCGGCACCGTCGTGGTATTCGACGACCTGACCGATCTCAACCGTGCCCAGCGCGATGCGGCCTGGGCCGAAGTGGCCCAGCGTCTCGCGCACGAGGTCAAGAACCCGCTGACCCCGATCCAGTTGTCTGCCGAGCGCATCCAGCACCGCCTGGCACGCAAGCTGGAGGACGCCGACGCCGGCATGCTCAAGCGCGCCACGGCGACCATCGTCAACCAGGTCGACGCGCTCAAAGCCCTGGTCGATGCCTTCAGCGACTATGCACGCACTCCACGCCTGGCCGCCGAGCCACTGGCGCTGGATCCGCTGGTGCGCGAGGTGCTGGATCTGTATGAAAACGATCCCGACACCACCATTCATGCCAGCCTCGACACGGCCGCCGTCAAGGTCCTGGCCGACCCGGGCAAACTGCGCCAGTTGCTGCACAACCTGATCCGCAACGCCCGCGAAGCGGTCGGTGACGGCAAACCGCTGCTACTCGAAATCGATACCCGCCCGATCGACGACGGCAGGCGGCTGCAACTCGCGATCGCCGATAACGGCCCGGGCCTGCCCGCCGGCTTCGACGAGGGCTGGTTCGAACCTTACGTCACCACCAAGTCCGGCGGCAGCGGCCTCGGTCTGGCCGTGGTCAAGAAGATCGCCGAAGAACACGGCGGCCGCATCCACGCCAGCACCCGCGCCGGCGGCGGCGCGGAGTTCACGCTCACCCTGCCGGTGGTGACCTCGTGAGCGGTCCGGCCCGCTCGCAGCCGGTTTGCATCGCGCTGCGTCATGCGCGGCCGCAATCTACCGCTGTCATTCCGGACGTCGCGCAGCGGCGATCCGGAATCCACTTTTTCCGCGAAAGGATGTTTCTTTCGAACGTGTTCTTGCCTGTTTCGCGTGAGAAAAAGCAAAAGCGTTTCACGCCCTTCGGGCGCGAGTTCATTTTCTCTGTTTGGCCAGAGAAAACGAAGCAAAAGAGAGGCCACCCTTTTTCCGCGCCCTACGGGCATCCTGCCCTACGGGTTCGTGCTGGCCGGCCGGGCTTTTCGACGGCACATCCTGTGCCGTCGAAAAGGCTGGTGCATCCGTGCACCAGCCCCTGCAGGCCTTGTCGTCCGACCATCACCGCTCCACAGGGGCCCCGGAAAGGCGGCGGACTCCTGTCCGCGGTGGTGTGCGCGCTGCGCGCGCACGCCTTTCAAGCGCAGGATGCGCGTCTGCTTTTCGGGGCCCCTCTGCAGCGGCAGAGGCTTGCGGCTGCGTTGGCGGTGGCGCGCAGCGGCGCCGAGAACGCTTGCCCGAAGGGGCGCCGACACGATGTCGGCGCGTTTTCCGAAGGTACATGGACGTGCCTCCGGAAAACCCCGCAAGCCGGCGCGGACTTTGCGGACAGGAAGTCCGCAAAGCGCGGAAGCGGGGTGCCCTTCTCTTTGGTTCGTTTCTCTTGGGCAAGCAAGAGAAATGAACTCGCGCCCGAAGGGCGTGAAACGCTTTTGCTCTTCTTCCAGCGAGATACCTGGAGGCAATCAGACCCGCGGTACAGGCGCAAAGCCAAACCTGCGTCCGCAGAACAAGACAAGGGCGTGAGCGGATGAGCGCGCCCGCGATCCCGGCCGCCCCACGGCCCCTGCGGCCCGAGCAGCTCCGCCAGTTGGGCTGGCTGCTGGTATTTGCCGTGGTGCTGCTGGGCGTGGGGATCGGCCTGCGTGATCCGTGGCCATCGGACGAGCCGCGCTTCGTGCTGGTGGCACGCTGGTGGGTGGCGCACGGCCAGTGGCTGTTTCCGCATCGCGGGCACGAGCTGTATCCGGACAAGCCGCCGGTGTTCATGTGGCTGGAAGCGCTCGGCTACCTTGTGACACGCTCGTGGCGGGTGGCGTTTCTGTTGCCTTCGCTGCTGTCGGGTGTGATGTGCGTGGCCCTGGTGTACGACCTGGGCCGGCGGCTGTGGAATCATCGCAGCGGTCTGTATGCGGCGCTGGCGATGCTGGTGACAATCCACTTCAGCTACCAGTTCCGCAATGCCCAGATCGACCCGTTGCTGGTGGGCTGGATCACGCTGGCCAACTACGGTCTGCTGCGGCATCTGCTGCTGGGTCCGGCGTGGCGCTGGTTCGCGCTCGGCTGTTTTTTTGCCGGTGTGGGCGTGATCACCAAGGGCGTGGGCGTGCTGGCGCTGCTGATGCTGCTGCCGTATGGGTTCGCGCGGATACGCGGCTGGCAGTATCTGGCGCGACCAGCCGGCGCCTGGCGCTGGGCTGGTGGCCTGGCCCTGTTCCTGCTGCCGATTCTGGCCTGGCTGCTGCCGGTGCTTTGGCTGGCGCACGTTGATGGCGACCCGGAGCACGCGGCCTACGTGCAGAACATCCTGTTCGGCCAGACCGTGCATCGCTACGCCACGCCCAGCGGTCACATTCACGGGCCGCTGTATTTTCCCGGCATCATCGCCGCCGACTGGCTGCCGCTGTCGCTGCTTCTGCCCTGGGCCGTGCCGACCTGGTGGCGACGCCTGAAGCGACGCGATGCGCGCTATCTGCTGCCGCTGGCATGGACCGCGCTGATCGTGCTGTTCTTTTCCTTCAGTCCCGGCAAGCGCGACGTGTACATCCTGCCGGCGCTGCCGATGACGGCGCTGGCGCTGGCGCCGCTGCTTCCCGGCTTGCTGCGCCTGCGCGGCCCGCGCCGGGCACTGCTGACCCTGACCGTCGCACTGGCTGGCACATTGTCGGCAGCGGCGCTGGCAGCTTTGCTGCTGCATCCGGGCTGGGCTGTGCGGCTGGAAGCGCGTCTCGACCCGGGCATCTGGTGGCTGCTGCTGGCGATGGGTGCAGTCGGACTTGTCTCGGCGGCCTTCACCCGCGTGCGCCGCGCGCCGCTGGGCTGGCTGCTCTTTGTCACGGGCTTGTGGAGCCTGTACGGACTGTGGGGCTATCCGCTGCTCAATGGCGACCGTTCGGCCAGCGAGGTGATGATCGAGGCGCGCCGACTGGCCGGCCCCGATGTCACCCTGGGCCTGGTGGCCTGGAAGGAGCAGAACCTGCTGCAGGCACGAGGGCCGGCAAGCGAATTCGGCTTTTTGAAACCCTGGCCCGAGCAGTACGCCGAGGCCGTGACCTGGCTGCGCGCCGATCCCGAGCACCGGCGCCTGTTCATCCTGGGAAAGGCCATGGGCGATTGCGTCGACCGCGAGCGCGCCACCCATATCGGCCGCGCCAACCGCCGCCAGTGGTGGCTGGTGCCAGCCGCTGCCGTGATCCCCGGCTGCACGCCGGCGCCGACACAGGACGAAGACGACTGAGCCGCCCGCTACAATTCGCCACATGACCTTGCCCCTCAGCCTGGCCGTAATCACCCGCAACGAGGCCGCCGGCATCGCACGCTGTCTGGACAGCGTGCCATTTGCCGCCGACAAGCTCGTGGTCGATTGCGGCAGCAGTGACGACACCGTGGCCATTGCCGAGGCGCACGGTGCGCGCGTCGTGCATCAGGACTGGCTGGGCTTCGGCGCACAGCGCAATTTTGCCGCCAGCCAGTGCCGCCACGACTGGATCCTGATGCTGGATGCCGACGAGTGGCTGAGCGAAGCGCTGATTGCGGAAATGCGTCAGCGCCTGCCAAGCCTGATCGCTGGCGATGCGGCCGCCGCGATCCTGCGCCGGCGCATCGTCTACATGGGCCGACCGCTGCGCTGGTACCGGCCCGCGGTGGGCGAGAAGCTGGCCCGCCTGTATCATCGCGACCGGGCCCGCTGGCGTGAGGTACGCGTGCACGAGTCGCTGGAATACGAGGGGGCAGCAGTGCAGTTCCGGGCACCGTTCGAGCACGACAACAACCCGACCCTGGTGCACAAGCAGCTCAAGGTACTGCTGTACGCCGAACTGAAGTGCCGTGATCGCCACGAGCGCGGCAAGAGCTTGCGCATGTGGCAGTTGCCGTTCGTGCACGCGGCCAGCTTTTTCAAGGATTTTGTGTTGCGGCTGGCCTTTCTGGATGGCTGGCGCGGCTATCTGATCGCGCAGTCGGCCGCCGGTTATGCGGTTTACAAGCGCATGCGCCAGTACGAGATGGCGATCCATCCGGCCTCCATCGCGCTGGCGGCCAAGGCCCTGCAAGACCACGATCTGGAGCCAGGCCAATGACGCAACGCTATCTCCTGTACGGCTCGGAGCGCTACGCGCTGGCCATCCTGCGCCCGGTGCAGGCCGCAATCCGCGCCCGCGGTGGCGCGGCGGCCTGGTTTTTTGACGGCCCCGGCGGCGAAGACCTCAAGCGGGACGAACACTGGCTGCATACCACGCCCGAAGTGCGCGCCTTCGATCCGCTGGCCGTGATCACGCCCAGCAATGCGGTGCCGCACTTCTTTCCCGGGGTCAAGGTCGAGACCTTTCACGGCTTCGATGCCGGCAAGCCCCGGCATATTTATATCCGCGGCTTCTTCGATCTGTACTGCACCACCGGCCCGCGCGACACCGCGCAATTCCAGACCCTGGCCGACAAGCTGGGGCATTTCAGCGTGGTCGAAACCGGCTGGCCCAAACTGGATCCGTACCTCGACATCCTCGACCGCCGTCCCGAGCCGTGCCGCACCCCGCCGGTGATTCTCTACCACTCGACCTTCTCGCCCTCCTGGAGCGCCGCCGACATTCTGCACGACGAAGTCAGGCGGCTGTCGCGCGACGGGCGCTGGCGCTGGATTGTCACCTTCCACCCGAAAATGAATCCGGACACGGTGGCGCGCTTCCGCGCACTGGAAAACGAGCACCTGCGCTTTGCCGACGACGACAACATCCTCGACCTGTTCGGCCAGGTCGACATGATGTGCTCGGACACTTCCTCCGCACTCAACGAATTCCTGCTCACCGGCAAGCCGGTCGTCACCTTCAAGAACCGCCGGCCAGGTCCGCAACTGATCGACATCGACGATCCGGCCGATTTCGAACCGGCCATTCAGCGCGCCCTGTCGCGGCCACCGGGCCTGATGCAGGCCATCCGCGACTACGGTCAGGCCATCCACCCCTGGCACGACGGCCAGTCCGGCGAACGGATCCTGCAAGCCGTCGACAACTTCATCGCCGCCGGTGCCCGCAACCGCAAGCGCAAGCCGCTCAATCTGTGGCGCAAGCTCAAGATCCGCCGCCGCATCGGCTACTGGCGGTGAGTCTGCACAAACGCCCGGCATCGAACGGCAAAGGCCACGCTACAATGCCGCCATGATTCGATTTGACCGCGTCAGCATGCGCTATGCCGACGGCCAGCAGGCGCTTGTCGATGTCAGCTTCTCGGTGGAAGCCGGCGAAATGGTGTTCATCACCGGCCACTCCGGCGCGGGCAAGAGCACGCTGCTGAAACTGCTGGCGATGAGCGAGCGCACCCGGCGCGGCGTGGTCAGCTTCGAAGGCATCAATCTGGGTCGCCTGGCGCGACGGCGCATCCCGGCGCTGCGGCGGCGCATCGGCATGGTGTTTCAGGATCACCGGCTGCTGATGGACCGCAGCGTGGCCGACAACGTCGAACTGCCGCTGGTCATCGCCGGCATCGCCGCGGCCGAGCGCGGCAAGCGCATGCGGGCGGCACTGGAGAAGGTCGGCCTGTTGCGCTACGAGAAGCAGTTGCCGCAACGCCTGTCGACCGGCGAACAGCAACGGGTCGGCATTGCCCGCGCCATTGTCGCCCGGCCCGACCTGCTGATTGCCGATGAACCAACCGGCAACCTCGACCCGCAACTGTCGATGGAAATCATGCAGATCTTTGCCGGCTTCCGCGATGTCGGCACGACGGTTCTGGTGGCCAGCCACGACCTGCCCCTGCTCAAGCAGATGCGCCAGCGCACGATCGTGCTCGACCAGGGCCGACTGGTGGATGACGTGCCGCAAACGGAGGTGGCATGAGCGCGGGCAAGGCGCGGTTGGGCACGCACCGGCAGGGTCCCTTCAGGATCTGGTGGCGGCACTGCGGCTGGGCGCTGCGCGCCAGCATCGAGCGCCTGGCCGGGCGCCCGCTCGGCACGGCCATGACCATGCTGGTACTCGGGCTGGCGCTGGCCATGCCGCTGGCGCTGTGGCTGCTTCTGGGCAACGCCGAGCGCCTGGTCGGCACCCTGGGTGACAGCCGCGCGGTCAGCGTGTTCATGCAGCCCGATATCGACGCAGCGCAGGCCCGCAGCACGGCCGAGCAGTTGCGCCGGCGCAGCGACGTGGCCGCCGTCAGCCTGAAGAGCCCGGACCAGGGCATGGCCGAGCTGGCCGCGATGCAGGGCTTTGGCGAGGTGGTCGAGAGCATGCCCTACAACCCCTTGCCATGGGTCTTGCTGGTACAGCCGAGGGAAACCGGCGGCGCGGCCACAACGCTGGCGCTGGCTGCAGACCTGCGGGCCTTGCCCGGCGTTGATCTGGTGCAGGACGAGGCCGAGTGGCGCCAGCGCATGCAGGCCCTGCTGCGGCTGGGAACGCGCGGCTTTGCCCTGCTGGCCGGCCTGCTGGTGCTGGCCATGCTGATGGTGGTCGGCCAGACCGTGCGCCAGGACATCCGCAGCCGCGACGAAGAAATCGCGGTGCTGCAGATGGCCGGGGCCAGCGCCCGCTTCGTGCGGCGTCCCTACCTGCTGGCCGGTGCCATCTACGGTTTCGGAGCCGGGTTGGTGGCCCTGGTTCTCATCGTTTTCATGGAATGGCTGCTGGCCGGGCCGACCCGGGATTTGCTGTCCAGCTATGCTGGCCATCTGCACCTTGAGGGCCTGAATGCCGGTCTGCTGCTGGCGGTGCCGCTGCTGGCGGCGCTGCTGGGCTGGGCCGGCGCGCGGATCGTCAGCACCAGCGTCGCAAACACCACGCAACATTGACCGCAGCCGATCACCCGGCAATCATGGGGCCATGAGCGAAACATCCCTCACCCGACACATCACCAGCGATTCGCCACGGGTGATGATCGTGGACGGCTCGCGCGTGGTGCGGCGCCTGATCACGCGCCTGCTGGAGCGCGACCTCGAAAACGTCACGGTGCTGTCCTGCGAGACCGGCTCGGAAGCCATCAAGGCCCTGGGCAACGGCCTGGTCGACTTTGTCAGCACGGCGCTGCGCCTGCCGGACATGGACGGGCTGAAGCTGGCGCGTCACATCCGCGAGCATTCGCCACAGGCCTATATCCCGGTCGTGGTGGTCTCGGGCGATGTCGAGGAGCGGCTGCAGGCGCGCACGCTGGGCGACGACGTGACCGATTATTTCGACAAGTCGCTGGGCTTCGAGGCGCTGTCCGAGTTCATCCGCGGCTACGTGCAGCCGGCCAACGTGCCCGGCGGCGAAGTACTGTACGTCGAGGACAGCCGGGTGGTGGCGCTGGCAACCACCCGCATGATGAAAAAACACGAGCTGGAAGTGCTGCACGTGACCAATGTCGAGGACGCCCAGGCCCTGCTGGAACGGGCCCGTGCGCAAGGCAAGGTCGGTGCCGATGTGGTGCTGTCCGATGTCAGCCTCAAGGGCGACCTGACCGGTGCCGATCTGCTGCGCGAAATCCGCGAGGACTACGGCTACGGCAAGGGCCAGTTGCCGGTGCTGGTGATGACCGGCGACGAGAACCCGGCCAATCAGGCCAAACTGCTGAAAGCCGGCGCCAACGATCTGGTGCTGAAGCCGATCGAGGAACGTCTGCTGATTACCAAGCTGCTGTTCCAGATGCGGGTCAGCCGCCAAGTACGCGGGCCGGATGCGACCGTCAGGCCGTGAACAGTTCCCGGCTCAAAATGGAGCCGTCCTGGAAGGCCCGTGTCGGCGACTGGTTCGAACGCGAAGACATGCAGGCGCTGCGCGAATTTCTGGTCGCCGAAGGCCGCGCCGGCAAGCGCATTTATCCGGCGGCGGAAAACATTTTCGCTGCCTTCGAGGCCACGCCCTTCAACCAGGTCAAGCTGGTGATCCTGGGCCAGGACCCCTACCACGGCCCCGGCCAGGCCCACGGCCTGTGCTTTTCCGTGCAACCCGGCGTGCGTGTGCCGCCCTCGCTGGAAAACGTGAAGACCGAGATCCGGCGCGATCTTGGCATCGATCTGCCCGCCCACGGCGACCTGCAAGCCTGGGCCGAAAACGGCGTACTGCTCCTCAACAGCGTGCTCACCGTGGAAGCCGGTCGCGCCGGCTCGCACCAGGGCAAGGGCTGGGAAGGCTTCACCGATCACGTCGTCGACACGCTGAACCGCGAGCGCGAACATCTGGTCTTTCTGCTGTGGGGCGCCTACGCCCAGGCCAAGGGCCGCCTGGTCGATCGCCAGCGCCACCTGGTGCTGAAGGCCCCGCACCCCTCGCCACTGTCGGCCCACCGCGGCTTCCACGGCTGTGGTCACTTCTCCGCCGCCAACGACTACCTGCGCCAGCACGGCATCGAGCCCGTCGACTGGCGCCTGCCAGCGCAACCCTGAGCACGCCGCGCGGGCGTCGCGCAACGTCCACCCATTTCAACCATGGGTTCGGACTGTCCTGATTGTCAGAAGAGCAGGTTGGTTACTCGGGAATCGTCTTTCCGGACGCCGCGCAGTGGCGATCCGGTATCCACTTGCCAGCCGATCATTCCATGCACCCGAGTGGATTGCCCGGCCGCTCCAGGCAGGATGGACTTTTGGCAGGGGCGCGAACGCGATGCGAACGCTAGGATGGGCGAGTGTGTTGGGCCAAACCGTTTGGGGAGTGCAATGAACACGAAGAACCCGGGAATCTTTCTGCTGGCCGTTGCTGCGGTGTCGGTGCTGGCACCGGTGCAGGCACACGAGCTGTCGGCCGCCGACTACAAGCACGCCGAGAAGTACCTGGGCTTCAACACGCGGCCGTTGCTGGACAACACGGTCAGTCGGGTCGACTGGATCGACGACAGCCATTTCTCCTATGTCGAGCATGATGCCGACGGCGATCACTTCCGCATTGCCGATGCGGCCACGGGCGCGATCCACCCGGCCTTCGACGAGAGCAAGATGGCGGCGGCACTGGGCAAGGCGCTGGGCATGCCCGTCAAGGCCGGCAAGCTGCCGATCAGCACATTCAAGAGCCTCAGCGGTGGCCTGTACGACATCACCCTGCGCGGCAAACACTTCCGCTGCGACCTGTCGCAACAGGGCGAGTGCGCGGCCAGGGAGAAGAAATTGGCCAGGGACCAGCCCAAGCCGGGTGATGAGCCGGGCCGCCTGTCACCGGACGGCAAGAGCGAAGCCTTTGTGCGCGACTGGAACCTGTGGGTGCGCGATGTCGCCACCGGCAAGGAAACCCAGCTCACCGCCGACGGCGTCCGGGACTACGGCTACGCCACCGACAATGCCGGCTGGCTGCATTCGGACCGTGCCATCGTCAACTGGTCGCCGGACTCGACGAAGATCGCCACCTACCGGCAGGACCAGCGTGACCTGGGCGAGATGTACACCGTCAACACCCGGGTCGGCCACCCGAAGCTGGAGCAGTGGAAATACCCGCTGCCCGGCGACGAAAAGGTGTTCATGATCGAACCGGTGGTGATCGATGTCGCGGCGCGCAAGCTGGTACACCTGGGGCTGCCGCCGCAGCAGCGCCTGTCGAGCCTGTGCGATGACCTCGACTGCGACCGCAACGGCACCTGGGACGACGCCAAATGGGCGCCGGACGGCCAGACCCTGGCCATCGTCAATTCCTCGCGCGATCGCCAGCACGAGTGGTTCCGTGTGGCGGATGTCGCCACGGGTGAAGTTC
>CBFGSA010000019.1:0-29592 GCA_965651365.1 uncultured Rhodanobacteraceae bacterium
CGGCCCAGGAAGCGCGGGCCGTCGCTGCCCAGCATCGGCAGCTTGATCTTGCCGACGGCGCTGATGCGCTCTTCGGCCATGCGGTCGGCGGCCTTGTAGGTGGGAATGCCGTCACGATCGGCGATCTCGAAGATGCGCCCGACGTTGTAGTAGATGGTCCGCATCATGCGCATGGCGCGCTCGCGGTTGTAGCCGTCGATTTCCAGAGACACGTTCATCACGCCGCCGGCGTTGACGGCGTAGTCCGGCGCGTACACCACGCCGCGCTTTTTCAGCTCGTCGCCGATCTCGTCGGTGGCAAGCTGGTTGTTGGCCGCGCCACAGATGATCGGTGCCTTGATGCGGTCGATGGTGTCCTCGTTGATGGTGCCGCCCAGGGCACAGGGGCTGTACACGTCGGCATCGACATCGTAGATGTCGTCCAGTTCCACCGCTTCGCAGCCCATGTCGTCGACGCAACGCTGCACGGCGTCGGTGTTGATGTCGGTGACGAATACCTTGGCGCCCTGTTCGCGCAGCAGTTTGATGTATTCGCTGCCCACATGGCCGGCGCCCTGCACGGCAAAGCTGTACTTGCCCACGTCCTCATCGCCATGCTTGTAGTTCAGGGAGGCCATCACGCCCTGCAGGGTGCCGTAGGCGGTGAACGGCGACGGATCGCCGGAACCGCCATGCACCTGATGCACGCCGGTGACGAACTCGGTCTCGCGAAACACGTACTCCATGTCGTTGACATCGATGCCCACGTCCTCGGCCGTGATGTAGCGGCCGTTGAGCGAATTGACGAAGCGCCCGAACGCCCGGAACAGCGCCTCGGACTTGTCGGTGGCCGGATCGCCGATGATCACCGCCTTGCCGCCACCCAGATTGAGGCCGGCCACCGCATTCTTGTAGGTCATGCCGCGCGACAGCCGCAGCACATCCTTGACCGCCTCGGCTTCGTTCTTGTACGGCCACATGCGCAGCCCCCCCAGCGACGGGCCGAGTACCGTGTTGTGAATGGCGATGATGGCTTTCAGCCCGGCGTCCTGGTTGTGACAGAACACCACTTCCTCGTGGCCGGTGTTGGCAATGGTTTCGAAGATCATGGAAACAATGACTCCCGATGGTTTCGGTGGGGAAGCCGCCCGGTCGGCTGGGGGAAATGCGAGCGGGTTGCCGCGGACAGGCTGGAAAAGACAATCTGGCCGCCCATTATAACGTGCCGGTAGCGACCGTGGACCGGGTGGGGCACTCTTGACGATGCCGCACTCCATTGCCGCCACGCAATCGCGCGCACGGCGCGCCCCTGCAAGGTTTCCAAGTGTAGGAGCGCGCCATGCGCGCGATGGGAGTCAGGCAAATCCTGCCCGGCCCGGTGCAGCGACAAGATCCCCTCAGCGCCGAACCCAATGCCCCGGTACAAATCGCCAGCCGTGCCGTACCGGCTGCCAGCGCGATCCGACATACACATAGCCACGGCGGGCGGGCAGCCAGCGGCCATCAACCCAGTCGTGGCGGCGTCCGTTCCAGCGCCAGTAACCGGCCGCCCACACAAAACCGGGACGAACGGCGGCATGGCGGACGTGGCGAACGGGTGGCGGTGACCGATGCACGACGACGACGCGTGTTTCATGCCCGGTCCGTGGCGCGGCTTCGGCGCAACTTGAGGCAAGTGTCAGTGCCGCGGTGATTCCAGCAAGGGCAAGCAAGGGTCTCATGACATTCTCCGGTTGGCGTGGATGTTCCACGCAAACCTTGAAACGTCAGTCCGCAGTCGGCTGTTGACGCGATTCTCACCATCCGCGGCACCCGTTCATGCCGCGGACAGGCGACAGCAGCCCCGCGTCAGAGACGGCAGTTCGGTGTGTGGCCCGATGCGCGCGCGGACTTGTAGACCGGCATCAGCCGTTCGGCTTCGCGGCCCAGCTTCTGCGCACGCTGCCCCGGCGATGGGTGCGTCGAGAGGAAGGCCGGCGGATGCGCGCCGCCTTTCGAGTCCATCTTCTGCCACAGTGTGACGGCCGCTTCGGGGTTGAAGCCGGCTTCGGCCATGTAGCGCTGGCCCAGGGTGTCGGCTTCGCTTTCCTGGGTGCGGGAAAACGGCAGCAGGATGCCGACCTGCGATCCCACCCCCAGCGCCGCCATCAGCATGTCCGGGTTCATGCCCTTGCTGGCGCCATAGGCTCCGGCCGCGGCGACACCGGTCTGCACGGCCAGGTTGTCCGACACGCGCTCGGCGCTGTGACGGGCCACCACGTGCGACAGTTCGTGCCCCAGCACCACGGCCAGCTGGTCCTGGTTGTTGGCAATCTTGAACATGCCTTTGTTGACGCCGATTCGGCCACCGGGCAGGGCGAAAGCGTTGGCACTGTCGTCGTCAATGATCTCGACCTGCCAGTCTTCCGTGCTCCACGGCTTGGGCAGCACTCCGATCAAGGCGTGCGATACACAACTCGCATAGGCCTTCTCGCGTGGCGCGTGGGCAAACTTGCCCTGCGTGCGCATCTGCTGGAACGAGTCCAGGCCGAGCTGGTTCATCTGGGATGTTGACACCAGCATCAGTTGCTGGCGGCCAGTCGGCGAAGTGGCGCAGCCGGCCAGAATCAGCAAGCTGAATACGCAGATTGCGGCAAACAGACGTTTCATATCGATGCTCCTTTCGGCAACGGGCGAAAGCATAGCCCAGCACGTCGCGCCCCGCATCGTACACGCGTGCTGGCTGTTCAGTTTCTGCGCCACGCCTGCGCCGCGCTACAATGTTCCGAATGGACCAATGTATTCCGGAGTCTTCATGAGTACGCCCGCGCAACAGGTTCCCGCCAGCCAGCCGCAGCCCGATAAAACACCGCTGCGCTTCGTCACCGCGGCCAGTTTGTTCGACGGCCACGACGCGGCGATCAACATCATGCGCCGCATCATCCAGGCGCAGGGCGCGGAAGTGATCCATCTGGGCCACAACCGCTCGGTGGAGGATGTGGTGCGCGCGGCGCTGCAGGAGGATGTCGACGCCATCGCCATCAGTTCCTACCAGGGCGGCCATGTCGAATACCTGAAATACATGGTCGACATGCTGAAAGAGCGCAACGCCGGCCACATCCGCGTATTCGCCGGTGGTGGCGGCACCATCACGCCGGAGGAAATCAAGGAGCTGGAAGCCTACGGCGTCGAGCGTATCTACCATCCCAACGACGGCATGCACATGGGCCTGGTGGCGATGATCGAGGATGTGGTTCGGCGCGCGGGCGCCGCACGGGACTCGGGACTCGGGACTCGGGACTCGAACCAGATCGCAGCCAACGTCGACGTAAACGATGAAATCAGCGTCGGCCACATGCTCAGCGCCTTGGAAGACGGGATTTTCTCCGAAGCCGAATTGACGATGTTGCGCAAACAGTGGGCGGCAAAAGGGGGTCAGAGTCACTTTTCGAAGGGAGTCGCCGGCAAGGTCGAAGGACATGAGTCGAAAAGTGACTCTGACCCCCTTTTGCCCACGACCCCGGTTGTCGGCCTCACAGGCACCGGCGGCGCCGGCAAGTCCAGCGTGGTCGACGAACTGCTGCTGCGTTTCCTGCATGCCTTCCCGGAAATGCGCATTGCCGTGCTGGCGGTCGACCCGACCCGGCGCCGCTCGGGTGGTGCGCTTCTGGGTGACCGCATCCGCATGAACAGCCTGCGCTCCAATCGCGTGTTCATGCGCTCGATGGCAACGCGGCGCCAGCACGCGGCGATCAGCGAGGAGCTCAAGGACTCGATCGCCTTCCTCAGGAGCCAGCCCTACGACCTCATCATCGTCGAGACCGCCGGCATCGGCCAATCCGACTCGACCATCGTCGACCTGGTCGACTTTCCCGTCTACGTGATGACCAGCGACTACGGCGCGGCCAGCCAGCTCGAGAAGATCGACATGGTCGACTTTGCAGAGTTGATCGTGCTCAACAAGTTCGACCGCCGCGGCGCCGAGGATGCGCTGCGCGATGTGCGCAAGCAGTGGAAGCGCAATCGCACCGCCTTCGACATGACCGATGAGGACGTGCCCGTCTATCCCACCATCGCCAGTCAGTTCAATGATCCGGGCGTGACCTGGATGTTCGTGAACCTTTGTCGCTTGTTGCGCGAAAAGCTGCCGGGACTCGGGACTCGGGACTCGGGACTCGGAAAAGCAGGCGACAACGAAGATTCGACGAAAAAGGAACCCTCCCCTTCAAGGGGAGGGCAGGGTGGGGATGGGTTTTCTCCAAACTGCGACTTCAATCCCGACCTTGACACCACCCTCAGGGAACCCCGCGCCACGGTGCTCATCCCCGGCAAGCGCGTGCGCTACCTGGCCGAAATTGCCGAGCAGGGCAGGGGCATCAATCGCGATATCGAACGCATGGCCGAGTCCGCCAGCAAGGCCCAGAGCATGCACGAGGCGCTCAAGGAATTTGAAGATCCCGAACTCCCCGCCGGGCTGGCACCGTTCGACAACGAAGCGCTCCGAGTCCCGAGTCCCGAGTCCCGAGTCCCGGTACTCTTGCGCCAACGCTACAACGAAGCTCTCAAGGACCTGACGCCCGAAGCAACCGACCTGCTGCGCCAATGGCCGGCCCGCTGCAAGTCCGTCACCGATGAGGTCAACGAATACCAGGTGCGCGGCAAGACCATCCGCGTGGACAACTACGTCGAATCGTTGAGCCACCAGAAGATCCCGAAAATCGCGCCACCCAAGTACCGCGACTGGGGCGACCTGCTGCGCTTCCTGATGCGCGAGAACCTGCCCGGCGCCTATCCCTACACCGCAGGCGTCTACCCCTATCGGCGCTCAGGTGAGGATCCCACCCGCATGTTTGCCGGTGAAGGCACACCCGAGCGTACCAACCGCCGCTTCCATTATTTGAGCCAGGGCCAGCCTGCGGCGCGCCTGTCGACCGCCTTCGATTCGGTCACCCTGTACGGCGAAGACCCGGCCGAGCGCCCCGACATCTACGGCAAGATCGGCAACTCCGGCGTGTCGATCGCAACGCTCGACGACATGAAAAAGCTCTATTCCGGCTTCGACCTGTCGGCGCCGACAACCTCCGTGTCGATGACCATCAACGGCCCGGCGCCGATGATTCTGGCGATGTTCATGAATACCGCCATCGACCAGAACGTGGAGAAGTACCTGCGCGAGGACGAATCGCGCTGGCAGGAAGCACACAAGAAGATCGAGGAACTGTACGAAGGCAGGCAGCGCCCGCGCTACTCGGGCGAACTCCCCGACGGCAACGACGGCCTGGGCCTGGGCCTTTTGGGCGTGTCCGGCGATCAGGTGGTGGACGCCGAGACCTATCAGCGCATCAAGGCCGAGACCATGGCCCGGGTGCGCGGCACCGTGCAGGCCGACATTCTCAAGGAGGATCAGGCCCAGAACACCTGCATTTTCTCCACCGAATTCGCCCTGCGCATGATGGGCGACATCCAGCAGTACTTCGTCGATCACAAGGTGCGCAACTTCTACTCGGTGTCGATTTCCGGCTATCACATCGCCGAAGCCGGAGCCAACCCGATCAGCCAGCTGGCCTTCACGCTGTCCAACGGCTTCACCATCGTCGAGTACTACCTGGCGCGCGGCATGGACATCGACGACTTCGCGCCCAATCTGAGCTTCTTCTTCTCCAACGGCATGGACCCGGAATACACCGTCATCGGCCGCGTTGCCCGCCGCATCTGGGCCCGCGCCATGCGCGAGCGCTACGGCGCCAACACGCGCAGCCAGATGCTGAAGTACCACATCCAGACCTCCGGCCGCTCGCTGCACGCCCAGGAAATCCAGTTCAACGACATCCGCACCACGCTGCAGGCCCTGTACGCCCTGTTCGACAACTGCAACAGCCTGCACACCAACGCCTACGACGAGGCCATCACCACGCCCACCGAGGAAAGCGTGCGCCGCGCCGTCGCCATCCAGATGATCATCAACAAGGAACTGGGCCTCAACTTCAACGAGAACCCCTGGCAGGGCAGCTTCATCGTCGAGGAGCTCACCGACCTGGTGGAAGAAGCCGTATACAAGGAGTTCGAGTCGATCAGCGACCGCGGTGGTGTGCTGGGTGCCATGGACACCATGTACCAGCGCGGCAAGATCCAGGAAGAGTCGATCTACTATGAACACAAGAAGCACGACGGCTCGCTGCCGCTGATCGGCGTCAACACCTTCCTGCCGGCCGAACACGCCGGCGAAATCGAGACCGAAATCGAGCTGATCCGCTCCACGCCGGAAGAAAAGGGACAGCAGATCAAAAACGTGCACAGCTTCCAGCAAGCCCGCAACCCGCTCGCCGGCGAGCCCGTCGGCACGGCCGCCAATCAGGCGAGCCTGGAAGAAGCTCCCGAAGACCGCGGCGACAGCCACCAACCCGGCTCGCTCGCCGTCTTGCAAGACACCGCCCGCCAGCGCGAAAACCTGTTCGAACAGCTCATGGAGGCCGTCAAATACAACTCCCTGGGCCAGATTTCTCATGCACTTTATGAAGTAGGCGGCGAATACCGCCGCAACATGTAAACACCCTTGTTGCGACCAGCCAGGTAGGTCGGGACCGGCCAAAGGCCGGACCCGGCGCAATCAAACAGGCAGAAGACAACCCAGACGACAACCCGGACTTGATCCGGCGCCGGTCTGGGACCGTCCTTGGCGTGAAGCTCCTCATTCCAGGGCTGCGCGCAGCGCAGAACCCGGACGCTGGAGGCAGGATGCCGAAAGCGAACATCGGCGTAGCCGATGGCCCGCCTCGTGTTCGTGAGTACTATACGAGGGCGTAAACCACCCGAATCGGATCGCAATGGCGTTCAACATCCAGCAAATATTCAAGGCCCTGGCCGATGCCGAAGTGGATTATGTCGTGGTCGGCGGCCTGGCCGTGATCATGCACGGCCACCTGCGTGCCACGCGCGATGTCGATCTCGTGGTGGGACTTCAGACCGACAACTGCGCCAAGGCAATGAAGGCGCTTTCCGGCATCGGACTGCGGCCGCGACTGCCGGTAACGATGGACGACTTCACCGACCCGGAGAAGCGCGAGGATTGGGTACAGAATCGCAACATGTTGGTCTTTCAGCTCTGGGATCCGGACAACCTGGAGCGTTCCGTGGATATTTTCGTACGCGAGCCGCTGGACTTTGACACCATGATTGCCGATGCTGTGGTCAAGGATCTTGACGGTACACTCATACGGGTGGCATCAATCCACCATCTCATAAAGCTGAAAGAAGCAGCTCACCGTCCGCAGGATCTCGACGATATCGAAGCGCTACGCACCGTCGCCGCAGAAACCGGACAAAAGCTCGAATGAACCAACGCGACCCATTGCAATGCACCTACGACGACGCGCGTCGCACCACCCTGATCCAGGGCATCGCCCTGGACACGCGCGCAAAGATTGCCTTTTTTGAGGAAATGGTGAGTCTGGCCCACAAATTTGACGCCCGCGACCGACTGGCAGACGCGCGGACCAAGCCGGGCACGTCCACCACGAGTTCATCAACGCCCTCACCAACAGACACCTGAATCCAAAATATCGACACGCACAGTAGGTCGGGACCGGCCAAAGGCCGGACCCGACGCAGCGCCGAAGCGCATGCCTGCCAGAACATGACCCTGCGCGACAAGCCATTTCACCGCCAACACTGGTACAAAAAGCCTCCAGCCGCTATGGTCATGCCTTGCCTCTATTGGTCACTGGAACCCCATGCGCACCCTGCTGCTTTCAACTCTGTTTCTTGCCGCAGCCATGCTCGCTCACGCAGCCGCCCCAGGCACCTACGGCCAGCCCTTCGCCGATGCTCCGGCAGTACCCGTTTCCCGTGCAATCGCCCAGTTTGATGCCCACGCTGGCGAACCCCGCCTGTTCAGCGGCCGCATCACGCAAGTGTGCCAGGCCAGGGGCTGCTGGATGATGATTGAGCACGATGGAGCCATCGCGCGCGTGATGTTCGGCAAGCACGACTTCTTCATTCCCAAAGACAGCCACGGCACCGCCGTGGTACATGGCGTGCTCGAACGCAAGGAGTTGACGCCCGAACAGCTCGAACACTTCCAACGCGAAAGCGACAACGGTCTGGTGGTTGAGCCGGTGGAGTATCGTATCGTGGCTGACGGTGTGCGGATCAAAGAAAGCTGAGCCCGATGACCTGCAACTCATAAATGATCGCTTGCTGAGCAACCCGAACCTGCACGCTGGGCACGAGTCGATCCATGCCGATATGGGGCGCCAAAAACGGAAAAAACGGCGTCAGGTTGACTCATGGCTGGCAGCCGAAACCTTTGGGAGCGGCGATGTGGCTATGTGTGGCAGCCACCGGCTTGGATCAAAGGTCAGGCTCGAGATGCAAGCAGCGCATCGAGCTGGGCGAACTGTTCGGGCAATCCCTCGGCCGAGCCGGTGATGGCCTCGTCGAGGGCTGCGGCTGTGGGGTAAAGCTCGTGGAATGTCACGCGGGTACTGCCAGCGGTTTCCTCGAACGTCACCGTGGTGACCGCGCCCTGATCGCTTTCCTCGTTGGTCCAGACCATGCGCTTGTTCGGGATGACTTCCTGGTAAGTGCCGAAAAACGCCATGGGCTGGTCGGACATGGGATGGCGGAACACCAGGCGATAGGTGCCGCCGGTTCGCACGTCCATCTCGCACGAGAGCAGCGTCAGGCCGGCTGACTGCGGCACCCACCAGCGCTGGAACAGTTCGGGTTTGCTCCAGGCTTCAAAAACGAGATGGATCGGCGCGCTGAAAATCCGCGTCACGAGCAGTTCGCGATCCGACTTGCGTTGCACGGTGGTGGCGTTCGGGGAAGCCGAGCTACCTTCGTTGTTTGTTGCGGGCATTTGCCTTCTCCTCGGTTTTCAGGTTTTCGACGATGTCGTCCAGCGCATCAAAGCGTGCGCTCCACAGTTGCCGGTGCTTGTCGATCCAGGCGGCCTCTTGCTCAAGCCGGTGCTGGCCAAGCTTGCAGGTTCTCACGCGGCCGATCTTTTCGGTGCAGACGAGCCCGGCCTGTTCCAGCACCTTGATGTGCTTGCGCATGCCCGTCAGGGTCATCTCGAATTTCTGCGCCAGGTCGCTGATCGATGCGCCGGAACGCGCCAGTTGCTCCAGCACGCCACGCCGCGTGGCATCGGAGAGGGCAGCGAACGTTGCATCCAGACTGGGGTGACAGTGAACCATATGGTTCAGTGTATATCGTCGCCTGAATGATTTGCAATGGGATTGTCACGCGGAGAAAGTGTGAACTTGGGCCGCATCCGAAGCCTTGCGCTGTAGCCAGGCTCCGCATTCCCGGCACTCGGGTGTAGCATGAACGCATGAAACTGGATGGTTCCTGCCATTGCGGCGCGGTGCGCTTTTCGGTGGATGCCTACGCGCCGGTGCCGTACATGCTTTGCTATTGCTCGATCTGCCGCAAGACGGCCGGGGGTGGCGGATATGCCATCAACCTGGGCGCATGGCGCGATACGCTGGAAGTCGAGGGCATGAATTCGGTCAGTGTGTATCGGGCGCGCATCGAGCGTGAAGGTCGCGAGGTCCCGAGCAGCGCCCGGCGCCACTTCTGCAAGCATTGCGGCAGCGCCTTGTGGGCGTGGGACGATCAGTGGCCGGAACTGCTGCATCCGCATGCTTCGGCCATCGACACGCCACTGCCGCTGCCACCGGAGCGCAACCACATCCTGCTCGATTCCAGAGCCTCGTGGGTTGTGCCGCCGTCTGGGCCGGACGAGCACCACTTTCAGCACTTCCCGGATCAGTCACTGGAAGACTGGCACCGCGCGCATGGTTTGCTGTCCGGCAAGCGCTGAAAACCGGCCCTTTGATGCCTCAATCAGTGACACGGTAGGACTTGGAGTTCTTCGCGGTCAGGTGCAGCGCCAGGCGGTCGGGCAGGAGTTCGGCGATGGCCTTGATGCTGCGGTTGATGCGGCCGGGGGTGTACACGGCGCGACCGCGTTCGACAGCGGCGAGGCCCTCGGCGACTACACGCTCGGCGTCCATCCACATCCATTTGGGCATTTTCGACACCAGCTCGCGCGCGCCGGTGACGTCGTGGAACTCGCTCCAGGTGAACCCGGGGCACAGTGCGCTCACCTTGATGCCGTGATCGCGGTTCTCCAGTGCCAGCGACTGGGAGAACTTGATCAGGTAGGCCTTGGCGGCGGCGTACAGGGTGTGGCCGGTGGAGCCGGGCAGGTGTCCGGCCAGCGAGGCGACGTTGATGATGCGGCCGTAGCCGCGTTCGCGCATGCCCGGCAGCAGGCGGTGGGCCAGTTCGGTCGGCGCGGTCATCAGTACCTGGATGAAGTCCCTGTGGGTTTCCCAGGGCTGCGAATCGAAGGTGCCGGGGACGCCATAGCCGGCGTTGTTGATCAGGATGTCGATGTCCAGGCCGTGCTCGCGCAACTGATCCACCATCGCGGCGGGCGCGGCCGGGTCGGCGAGATCGGCCGGGGCCACGGTGACGGCAACGCCATGCTCGCGGCCCAGTTCCTCGGCCAATGCCTGCAGACGCTCGGCGCGGCGGGCGGTGATGACCAGATCGCACCCTTGCGCGGCCAGGGCGCGCGCGAAGGCGGCGCCGATGCCGGCCGAGGCGCCGGTAACCAGAGCGCGACAACGGCTGTTGATTGGCTGCATTTGAATGGCTGGCTCCGTTGAAACAACCGTCATCATAGATGATCGATGAAATGGCGCGACGCATCTCATTGCGCGGGCAATACGGGCGGAAACTCAATCAACATCGGGTACTTCACTCGACCTGATAGCCCTGTCCCCCAGCCGCGAAATGCTCATGCTCGTCATTCCGGCGTGCTTTTAGCGGGAATCCAGTGACTTCGCTTTGGATATGTGCGTGCAACATGGCGAAAGGCACTGGATTCCCGCCTTCGCGGGAATGACGAGCTGAGGGACGGAGCTAATCAGGTCACGCGAACGCTGATCAATCCCGCTGCAAGGCGTTTCGCGACAGCCAGTCTTGTGGCGTGGCGATTGTGAAAAGGTCTGTGCCCCTCATTCGCCTGGCCAGTTGCAGCACGGCGTCGTCCCGGCTCAGCAGCACATCGGCACCGGAAAGCAGGGCCAGTTGCAGAAATTTCTGGTCATCCGGATCGGCGCAGCGGGGCAGCTCTGTGTTCGCGCTATCCGGCAGCGCATCGGTACCGACAAACCGGCACATCTGATCGAACACCTCGACCGTGTTCACCCGTGCCGACAGCGAAAGTTTGAGCTGGGGGTAGGCCAGGACGCGACTGAATTCCTGGCGGCAGGCTGCATCCACCACCACTTCGCAATCGCCTTCATACATCATGCGGAGCAGGGTCTCGCAACGCGGGTCTCGAAAGACGAACAGATCCAGGCTTACGTTGGTGTCCAGCACCAGACGTGTACGCTCGTGTTCGGCTTTCAGCGGATTCTGGCGTGGCGGGTTGCGGCCATACCATTCGATCAGGCGGGCCTGGTATTCGCTGCGCGCCTCCTCGTAGGTTTCCAGCACGCAAGGCGCGCAGCCGCCACCGCAACATTCGTCGGGCGCGGGTTTTTCGGGCGCTTGTGGACGTGGATCATCGCTCATGTCGGTCGCCGACCATTGTACGCAGGTCGCCATTCATGATCTGCGTCGGGAGCAGAACGGTCCTACCACACAAATCGATCATCATCCGGCGCCAACGCGCTGCCCGTATCCAGTGCCAGGCTATCGGCAAAGAGACGCCGCGGTTCGCACGGGCGTTGCGCCACGAGCCAGTAGCCGTGCAGGTCAATATGGATGATCTGGATATTGCCTGTTACGGGTCCTGGCGGTAGAACAGCTGCAACTGGCGGTGCACGGCGGGCAGGTGTCGGCGCAGGACGGACGACTGCTCGAAGAACTGCTCGCTGAGCACGGCGAAGAATTCGGCCGGGCTCTCCAGCCCGTACGGGTCGATTGGCGGCTCGACACCCTCGCGCTGATCGGCGCGCAGCCGGTCCCAGGCGCTGGACAGTACTTGCCACCACTTGCGCCGATCCATGCGCCGGTGGAGCCGCCGGTCCAGTGGCGGAAAGCCATTGGCATCGCCATTGAGCATGTCGAGCTTGTGCGCCATTTCGTGGATCACGACGTTGTGGCCGGGGATACGCTCGGCATTGAGCACATTGGCCCAGGACAGGATGACCGGGCCGCGGCCCCAGGCTTCGCCGGCCAGGGCGCTGTCGGTCTGGTGCACGACGCCCGCATCGTCGATGTGCGGGCGACCCGGGATGAAGGCATCCGGGTACACGATGACGCTGTGCCAGCCTTCATACCAGTCAAAGCCCAGCTTCAGAATCGGCACGCAGGCGTGAGTCGCCAGCAGCACCCGTTGTGCCTGATCGAGTTCCAGGCCTTGCACCGGCTCCACCGATTTGCCGTCGAGAAACTGCGTCGCCAGCACACGCAAGCTGGCCTGGTCGCCAGGGGCCAGACGCTGGGCCGGCTTGCAGTGTTCCAGAGCACTGCGCCAGTGCGCCTCGGCGATTGGATGGCGCGCCAACAGACGGCGCAAGCGCCAGTTGCGGATGGCTTCAAACATGTGCGAATGGCCCTGAAGGTGGCCGGTGACCAGTGCAAGCACAATACCGGCATTTGCAGCGGAGCGGCGTTTCCTCGCATCGAACTCACTATGACTCATCCTGGCGTCCAGCATGTTGCATGACACCGGCACCGGGTCGCACAGAGGAAAGTCGGTAGTCATTCACGCATTCGTACGAGACTTGCTGAACACTTCTGATACAGACAGGGGCGGCATTGTTGTTGTTCATACGCAGGCAAGGATCGCGTCAATAGGCTTGTTCCGCGCCCTGCTCAGGGCGCTCCCTGAATCGAAAAGGAGCATTCAATGAACAAGACCTCACGACCTGTCCGCGCAAGCGCTCTCGCACTGGCCAGCACGCTGGGCCTTTCAGTGCTCGCGGCAAATGCCGTGATGGCAACTCCCGCTGCGCATGGTGACCAGCAGGCCACCGAATCGCAGCAACCCGTGAGCGATACCTGGATCACCACCAAGGTGAAGGCCAAGCTCGCTGCAACCGATGACGTCAAGAGTCTGGACATCAGCGTCGATACCATCAACGGCGTGGTCCATCTCACCGGTGACGTGCACTCGGATGCCGAGCGTGACAAGGCCGTCACGGCAGTGCGCAACATTGACGGCGTCAAGAAGGTTGATACCAGCGGCCTGAAGGTTTCGGCGCATCCAGCCGAAGAAGGCGAGCAGGAGTCGGCCGATTCCGATCAGCCGGTCAGCGATACCTGGATCACGACCAAGGTCAAGACGGAACTTGCCACGACCGATGGCGTTGACAGCATGGACATCAGCGTGCACACCGTGAATGGTGTCGTGGCCTTGTCCGGTACGGTCAAGTCGGACATCGAACGCAAGAAGGCGGTCGCGGCCGCTCGCAGTGTCAAGGGTGTAAGCAAAGTGGACACCAGTGGCCTGAAGTCTGCGGAATGATTTGCCGGGTCCGGCATTCGAATCGCGACACCCAAACCAACCAAGGAGTCAATCGATGAATGAAGATCGCATTCAGGGGCAGTGGAAGCAGCTGTCCGGAAAGATCAAAGCCAAATGGGGCAAACTGACCGACGATGATTTGCAGGCTGCCGAAGGCAACAGCGAATACCTGGTCGGCAAGGTGCAGGAGCGCTACGGCGTGGCCCGCGACGAGGCAAAGGCGCAGGTCGAGGAGTTCAAGCAGTCGATCTGAGGAGCAGAGTCGTTTCCGCCTCTCCACTTTTTGCAGCCGGCCGCGTGCCGGCTGCTTTTTTGTCTCGTGTGAACCAGATCAAGTTCCGATCTGCCGGGCGCACCAGCGGTCCACCATCGGCGACGTGCCGATTGCTGCAGGCAAGTCGACGCGCAGTAAAAAAGTCCGCGCGGCACCGTACAGGGTCGAACAGGCTTCTAGCCTACGAAGCGCGCCAGCGGCGTCTTGCGCACCAGGTACTGGTAGCTCAGCAGGCAGGCGGCCAGGGTTGCGGCGCAGGCGGCAGCGAACTTGATGCCCCATGGCCAGTCCAGATCCATCAGTCGATACTGGATGACGAACAGGACGGGAAGGTGCAGCAGGTAGATCCAGTAGGAGCTGCGCGACAGGTAGCGCAGTGCCGGGTTGGGGCGATCCAGCAGGCGCTGGCCCAGAACCAGACTCGACACCGTCAGCCAGGTGCCGATGCAGGCCTCCAGCCATGCCACCGGCCAGGATGCGGTCGGGGTGGGGTTTTGCAGGCACAGCAGAAACAGCGCGTACATCAGCGTGGACAGTCCCAGCATGTGCCCCAGATACCGGCTGGCTTTCTGCAGCCAGTCGGGCTGCGCAAACAACTGCACTCCAAACGCATAGAAGGCGCCGTAATACAGCAGGGCCCAGAATTGCGGCAGCCATCCGTCCGGTGCAGGAAACGGCGCGCTGACCAAGGCCAGCGCCGGCGTCAGCACCAGGGGCAGTCCCAACAGCACCCGGCCGGGCGATGCGAACGCGCGCATCAGCCAGCTCATGCTTACCTCCAGCGTGCGCACGATCCAGTGCAACACCCCGAACCACAGGAGGTAGTAGAGAAACCACAGGTAGGTGGTACTGGGCGGTAGTTGCGGTGCATCGGGGCGTCCCTGCCAATACCGGATCAACTGCAAAATGCTGGAGGGATGGGCGACATGGCTGGCGGCCCATTCGGTCGACGCACTGAGCGTCCACAGCACGATCGGCAAGGCGACCACGAACGGCACGGCGATTCGCCGCAGGCGCTGCCGTGCAAGGCCCAGCCCGCCGGAGCGGGCCAGGATCAGGGCCGCGAAAAATCCCGACACGGCGAAGAACAGCGACATGCGAAACAGATGCGGCAGCCAGATGACGGCGTCCACCCACGGCGAGTCCTGGCGGTCGGCGGTCGGGAACAGCGAGCGCATCATCGGGCTGTAGGCCAGCGCGGCGTGGAAGCCGACGCCGGCCAGCATGGCCAGTGCGCGCAAGTGGTCCATGTAGTGCAGGCGCTGCCCTGGTTGCACAGCCCGGCTCCAAGCCGCGTTGGCCATCAGTAGAACGCCGGCTTGCGTGCGTGTTGCCAGGTTGTCACGGTCAGTACCAGCACCGACAGCACCAGCAGTGGCACCAGAATGGCCAGCGCCGGGGTGCTCCACACGATGGCGTCGTGCTTGAAGCTTTCCTGCAAGCCCTTCAATTGACCCAGGCCCATCAGGAACGGGTTGATCAGCACCATCGAACCGATCATGGCGAAGGTATTCCAACCTTCCGACTCGACCGACATCGCCACGGCCAGCGAGATGCAAAAGGCGAACAACACGTAGGCAAAAACCAGCAACGCCAGGATCAGCAGTCCGTCCGGCAGCGGGGTGAACAGGATCGTGGCCACGGTTCCGGCCAGCATCAAGGCAAACGGCACGCCGAAGGTGGTCAGATTGGCGGCCAGCTTGGCCACCGTGAAGTCCAGCGGCGAAACGGGCAGCGACATCACGAAGGCCAGGGTACGCTGCTTGCGTTCCTGCACCAGGGCGGCAGAAATGGAGAAGCAGGCCGTGGCCACCAACACGATGATCATGCCCAGCGAGCCGAGGTAGAACGACCACGATTTGCCCAGGCCGATCAGCGCCAGAGCGACGATGCCGGCCAGCACGTAGGCGGCGATCTGTTTCTGAAACAGTTGCCAATCCTTGACGATCAGCTGGCGGATGATGGGGGTATTGAGTGTCATGCCTTGCCTCCGGCGCGAACGGTGGTTACGAAAATGTCTTCCAGCGCCATCGCATCGACCTGCTGGACGGTGAGCCCGGCCTGTTCCAGGCGTGTGCGGAGGCCGTCATTCCAGGCGCGCGTCTTGATTTCCACCAGGCTTCCGCTGGCCCGCGCCGAGGCAATTTCCGGCCACTGGCTCAGGGCATCGGGCAGCGCGCCCTGGCACATGATGCGACGCCAGCGCTCCAGGAAAGACTCCTTGTCGTCAGAGGACAGCAAGCGCCCCTGGTGCAAAAAGGTGATGGAGTCGGCCATTTGTTCCACGTCTTGCGTGTTGTGCGAGGAGAACAGCACGCTCCGCCGCTCGTCGCGCAGCACGTCGGCCAGCGCCTCGAGAACTTCCACGCGCGCGACCGGGTCGAGTCCGGTGGTCGGCTCGTCGAGCAGCAACAGGCGCGGGCGGTGCGCCAGATTCAGCAGCAACAGGGCCTTGACCCGCTGGCCGTGTGAAAAGCCTGCCAGCGCCTGGTCCGGGCGCAGGTCAAAGCGGCGCAGCAGCTCCGCGGCGTAGTGGTCATCCCAGTCCGCGTAGATCGCCTTGACCAGCGTCATGTGCCAGCGCAGCGTCTGGCCGGCATACAGGCGCATGTCTTCGGAGGCGAAACCCATTTCGCGCTTGGCCGACACCTGTTCATCGGGCAGGCGGTGGCCGAGCACGCGGATCTCGCCTGCATCGGCGGCCGCGAGCCCGCTGAGCAGGCGCAACAGCGTGGTCTTGCCGGCACCATTGACGCCGACCAGGCCCATGATTTCGCCTTGCGGCAGATCCAGGGAAATGTCCTGCAGTTGAAACCGCGGGTAGCGCTTGGCAATACCCGAAACGGAGAACGCGAGCGTCATGACGCTGCTCCTTTGTGTGGGTTGGTTCTGGAGGGTGATTGGGAACGTGCATCCACGGCTTGCTTTACCGACTGAAGCAATGCATCGGGCGACAGCCCAAGGCGTTCGGCGTGCAACAGCATCGCTTGCACCGATTGGTCGAAGTCTTCCTGCAGCAGGCGGGTGGGCAGGGATGCCTGTTCGGCCACCATCGAGCCCTTGCCCTGGCGGGTGACGATGACGCCCGAGCGCTCCAACTCCTCATAAGCGCGGCGCACCGTGATCACGCTGACGCGGCTTGCCGCGGCCATTTCGCGGATCGAGGGCAAAGCCGTCCCCGATTCCCAGTCACCGGCCATGACCCGTGCAATCACCTGATCGATGATCTGCTGGTACATGGGCCGCGGGTCATCCGCAGACAGGAAGAGCTCGGCACTCATTCATCTAACTGTGCTTATTGAATATGCACAATATACACGGATGCAACAAAGTGCGCAACATGCCGCCAGGTGGGCACCGAGTGCCGGCTTACGGTCGCGTTCAGATCCTTTAAGATCGCATTTTCAAACGCTGAATGATCATCAACGTCGAGGAAGAGCAGACTGCATGCGCGTTTTTGTACTCAGGGCACGGGCCGCGCCGACGACGGGCCGGGACTTTCTGGCGGCGGTTGGCGGTGAAGCACACACGGAAGTTCTGGCGCATGTGCTGATCAATGCAATTCTGCTGGCGCAGTCGCACCGTGCAGATGTGCAGGTGCATCTGGTGTTGGAGAGCTCGCGGGATTTTTCCCGGACGGTCAGCTTTGACTCGAATGCGCTGCAGGATTTTGGTGGCTTTCACGAGCAGCCGTGGCTGGCCAGGATTGCGCGGGCACTGGATGCCTCGCAGGGCATGGGCAAGGAAGATCGGCGCGAGGTTGAGCCGGGTCTGGCCGTGCGCACCGTCAGTTTCGAGAAGCTGGTGCGGGAGTTGGCCCAGTCGCATCCCCTGTTTGTGCTGGATCGGAAAGGTACGGCCATCCGGGGCAGGGTGCTTCCTGCCAATCCCTGCTTCGTGCTGACCGATCACGTTCCAATGCCGAAGAAGAGTTTTCACACGCTGAAGCGCCTCGGTGCGGAAAAGCTCTCGCTGGGTCCGCGGATGTTGTTTGCATCCCAGTGCATCGTGCTGATCCACAATGGCCTGGACTGCTGTGAACCGTGACAGTCTGGATCCTGCTCGGCTTGTTCATTTTGCTCGGTTATACGGTAGAGGCCGTGGCCGGCTTCGGCGGCACCGTGATCGCCCTGTCACTGGGCGCGCTGGTGCTGCCCATCCCGGTTCTGTTGCCGATTCTGGTGCCGCTGACCCTGATCATGACCGGTTACCTCAGCGCCAGGCATTGGCGGCGCATCCACTGGCCGACGCTGCTGCGCCTGATTCTGCCGCTGATGGCCGCAGGCACCGTGATCGGCATGCTGGCTCGACCGGAGATGAGTGCGCAGGTGCTGAAACCACTCTACGGTGCATTGATCGTCATTTTTGCTGTGCGCGAGTTGTGGCGCTTGTGGCAGCGGAGCAAGGCTCCCTCCCGCCACCCGGCAGGCCTGACGTCGGTGTTGATGTTGGGCGCGGGTGTGATCCATGGTCTGTTCGCTTCCGGCGGTCCCATGCTGGTGTACGCCCTGGCCGGTACCGAACTGGACAAGGCGCGCATGCGCTCGACCCTGATCGCCGTGTGGCTGGTTCTGAATGGCCTGCTGAGCGTGATGTTTCTGTTCAGCGGCGCGTTGTTGCCCGCGCTGCCAAAATTGCCGGCCTTTCTTCCGGCCATTTTTTTGGGCGTGGTGCTGGGTGAATGGCTGCACCACCGGATCGATGAGCGACGCTTTCGCCAGGTGGTCTTTTCGCTGCTTGCACTCACGGGGATCGTGCTGATGCTGTCGATTGCGCGGTGAGGAGCCTGCCACCGGTTTTGTGCGCGACCATCTTGATCAATAATGCAGTCTCGACCCGTTGGGAGAAGGCATGTGATGCGTATTCCGGTTTTGATGGCCACGCTGATGTTTGCGGCTGCGCAGGCGATGGCCGCGCATGGCAATGTCCGTGACTTCGGCATTGCTCCAGGCGTGCTGGTTCCGGGCAAGTTCAATGCCATAACCGATGTTGCCGGCGTGCGCGTGGGGCAGGTGACGCTGGTGCGCGGCGAGAATGTGCGTACGGGAGTGACCGCCATCGTGCCGCATCCGGGCAACATCTTTCAGGACAAGGTGCCGGCGGCGGTGTACGTGGGCAACGGCTTTGGAAAGCTGGCCGGCAGCACCCAGGTCGAGGAGCTTGGCAATATCGAAACGCCCATCGTGCTCACCAATACGCTCAGTGTGCCCACCGCGGCCGACGCCTTGCTCGACTACACCCTGGGCCAGAAAGGCAACGAAGACGTGCGCTCGGTGAACCCGGTGGTGGGCGAGACCAATGATGGTTACCTGAACGATATTCGTGGTCGCCACGTCCACAAGAAGGATGTGCTGGACGCGATACGTTCGGCCCACACCGGCAAGGTCGGGCAGGGCAATGTCGGCGCCGGTACGGGGACGATCGCGTTCGGGTTCAAGGGCGGGATTGGCACCTCGTCGCGCGTGCTGCCGCAGAGTTTCGGCGGCTACACGGTTGGTGCATTGGTGCAGACCAACTTCGGCGGGGTGCTGCGGGTCAATGCGGTGCCCGTGGGCAAGGCGCTCGGCAAGTACTACATGAGCGACAAGCTGAATGCTTCGCCGGATGGCTCGTGCATGATCGTGCTGGCCACCGACGCGCCGCTGGATGCGCGCAACCTGAAACGCCTGGCCAAACGCGCCATTCTCGGTCTGGCGCGTACCGGCGGCATCGCCTCCAACGGCAGCGGTGACTACGTGATCGCGTTTTCCACCAGCAAGGATGTGCGGGTGGCCTACAGCGCGCAGTCCCTGACCCGCCAGACCCGTGTGCTGCGAAATGATGCAATGTCGCCGCTGTTCATGTCCGCGATCGAAGCGACCGAAGAGGCGATCCTCAACTCCCTCTTTCAGGCCCGCAGCAGCTCCGGCCGCGATGGCCACAAGGTCGATGCGCTGCCGATCAGCAAGGTGCTTGACATCATGCGCAAGCCTGTTCTCTAGTCCGGAGTATTCACGCGCGTTCAGGCGTTGCCCTCGATGGTCTTGGCGCACTGCGGGTTTGTCACGGCACCCGTGATTCGCAGCTTCATGGTGGCTGTCCGGAAGCCCGGGTGGCGCGCTTCTGGCGCCAGTTGCGGATGGTGGCGGCCGGTAGCGGATTGTAGCCGTTGGTCACGGGTGCCGCGGTGGCGCCGGGATCGGGCTGCAGCTGGATGTGCCAGCGCTCGATGGCGTCGATCTGGATGCAGTCGTCGACCTGGTACAAGTCGTCCTTGTGCGGGGTTTGGTGGCCGGGCAGCAGGGTGGCCTTGGCCCGGGCCTTGGCTTCGGCGCGGCTGCTGGCACCGAAGAAGCCCCAGGCGTGACGTTCGCCAAACTCGCCGGGCAGATAGCCGCCGATATTGACAAAGTACAGGTGCAGCCCGTTTCCCGGCGCTTGCTGGCCAAGGTGCACGCGGTAACCGGCGATCGAATCGAGTACCGTCCAGGCATCGACATGCAGGCCCTCGGGCGTGCCGAACCAGGTATCCAGCAATTGTTCATGCACCGCATCGAGGCTGTGGCCGACCACAAAGGCGATGTCGTGCAGTTCGGTGCGCGCGCCCGGCGCGGTACCCCCGAGTACGCAGGCAATCAGCTTTGGTCTCATCGGGCTTGTGTTCCTGTAGTGGGAATGGTGTTTGCGACGGCGTCAGTGATGCCTACGCCGAGCACGTGCTGTGGTGCTGCCGGGCCCATTGCCCAACCCTGCCAGCGCTGTTTGCCGCTTGCACGGCGCGCTTCACCAATGACGCGTTGCCCGGCATCGATCAGCAGCAGGCGGTTTGCGCCCGGGTAGTCCAGCGAAAACCGGATGCGTGCCCCACCACCGCCCAGGGCATTGTCGACCGCTTGCCACGCCAGCGCGTGAACGGGTCGGGCAGGGATGGCAGAGTTCAGCTTGCTGCCAGGCAGCGGGCCCTGGGACGGTGCAAAAATCGAGGTTTCGGCTTCCAGCAACCAGGGCCTGGCTCGGCGCATGATCTGGATCCAGTTCTCACCATGATCGCCGTTGCGGTCGATCACGCCGACCCGCAAGGCAAGTGCGTCCCGCGCAGCAATACGGCTCATGTGTTGTGCGCGATATCCGTTCCAGCCAGTGGCGGGCAGAAGCCCGATGGCAGTGATTACGGCCAATGCCAGCGCGGTGTGGCTGCGCCCGGCAGCGTGCAGGCGACACAACAGGGCGCCCAGCAGGCCGCACCAGAACAGGGTGTACCAGACGGCGTAACGTGTGGCGTAGATCTGGTCGGGCAGTTGCACGAAGGCGTTGCTGCGTGCCAACACCACCAGGACACCGCATGTCAGAGCAAACCACGCGCAGCCAAGAGCCAGTGTTTCAGGTGAATCAGGGGCCTGTTCCCGACGCCAGCGTTGCCAGGTGAGGATCGCCAGAAGTGCGATTCCGCACAGGCCCAAACCGAACTCGGGCCACACGGCAAGCGCTGCCGGTCCAAACAGCATCGTGGAAAGGTCGGCCAATGGCGCTGCCAGTGGCTGCAAGGGGGCTGGCAGCCTGGTGACCAGACTTGCATCGACAAACGGGCCGCCGGCCACAAGCCAGGGCGAGCCGAGCCAGCGCGCCAACTGTGTCATTTGCAATGCCGGGTGCAGGGCCATCACGCCGGTACCGCCGATGGCTTTGGGCAGCATGAGATACAGTCCAGCAGCCAGTGCGGCGGTACCGATCGTTGCCAGCAGTGCCGGCCAGCGTGCGTGACGCAAGATGAGGGTCACCATGATGGCAGCAAATACAGCGGCACCGGTGCCGAATGTCAGCGACGCCAGCACCGCCAGCGCCAGGGCTGCTGCCAGGCGCAGCTTGCCGGGGCGCGCGGCAAAACGCAACGCCAGCAGCAGGCAGGCAATGATCAGATAGCTGTGAATGGCTTCGTTGCCGTGGGCCAGGGTCCGTCCGTTGCCAAGCCAGCACAGCCCGACCGTGCCGGTGAGCACCCAGGCCGCATGGATCAGGCGATCATCATCTCGATTGCCCGGCTTCATCCGGCGCGGATGCGCGCTGCTCCAGAGAAAAACACACATGCCCAGCAGCAGCATGCCGGCGACAATGGTGGGCCACTGGTTGCCGTGCCAAAGCGTCAATTCCAGCCAGCGCAGCAGCCGCGGCAGAATCTGCGCGTGGCCGTTGTCGACCATCAGGACGTTGGTCGGGAACGGATTGGCCAGCAGTTGCGTGTCGAAGTTCCAGGTGTCGGCATACGGCACGCGCGGCGACAGCCACAGCATCGCCGCCGCGGCCAGCACGGTGTAAAACACCATCAGCGGGGTACTCGCCGCAAGCGCGCAGCGGCTGAGTTTTGCGGTGGTGGATGTTGATCGCATTGGGCGCATGTCAAGGTTGCGACAGGTTAAGGCGTTGCGAACTAGCCTACGCAGGTATTCCTGGCTGAAAACGAAGGAGAACGTGATGCTGAAGATCCATCCGGGTTGCTGGGTGATGGTAGCCGACGGCACCGAAGCGCGCCTGTTCACCAATGTCGGCAACGTCACCCATGTTTCCCTGAAGCAGCAACAGCATGTGACGCCCGAAAATCTGCTCGATGACGGGCCATCCGGCCGTCGGCCTCCCGAAGAGGATGAACAGGCAAGCGACGAGGCGACGTTTGCCAAGCAGCTCGCGCAGCGTCTCAATTCGGCAGCCTTGAACAACAGCTTCGAGCATCTGGTGTTGATGGCCGATCCGCAAACACTTGGCCAGATGCGCCCGCAATTGCACATGGAAACGCAAAAGCGCCTGACAGGTGAAATTGCCAAGACCATGACCAAGGCGCCTTTGGAAGACATCGAAAGAGCGCTGGCGTGATGCACGCTGAAGCAGAGGTCGCTTGTCATTGAAGTGCATGCGTGGATCATCGAAAATACGCGCCTTGTCAGACGGATGTGAACGATGACCGAGCAAGCCACACAAGCGCGACCCAAGGCCGGCAGCAAGTTCACCTCGCCGCAGGGCACGCGGGCGGTCAAGGACGGCATCAAGCCCAGCGCTGCCAGTGCCCGCCCGGATGTCGGCCGCAAGCCGCCCTGGTTGCGGGTACGCCTGCCGACCGGTGCACGCTATCAGTCGATCCAGGATATTGTGCGCACACACAAGCTCAACACGGTGTGCTCGGAGTCCAAGTGCCCCAACATCGCCGAGTGCTGGAGCCGCGGCACGGCCACCTTGATGCTGATGGGCTCGGTCTGCACCCGGGCCTGCCGCTTCTGCTCGGTCAACACGGGCAACCCCAAGGGCTGGCTGGATCCGATGGAGCCGCTGCAGGTGGCCGACGCCGTAGCCCTGATGGGCTTGCAATACGTGGTGTTGACCTCGGTTGACCGCGATGATCTGGCCGATGGTGGCGCCGGACATTATGCCGCCTGCATCGAAGCGATCCACAAGCGCTCGCCGGACACGGCGGTGGAAGCACTCACACCGGATTTTTCCGGCCGTGAGAAGGATGTGGCGCGCGTGCTGGATGCCGGTCTTGCGACCTTCGCGCAGAATGTCGAAACCGTGCGCCGCCTCACCCATCCGGTACGCGATCCGCGTGCCGGTTACGAGCGCACCTTGTCGGTGCTGAAGTTCGCCAAGCGACATGCTCCGGACACGCTGACCAAGACCAGCATGATGCTGGGCCTGGGTGAAACCGATCACGAGCTGCTGCAGGCCTTCGAGGACATCCGCGCAGCAAACGTCGATGTGCTTACGCTGGGCCAGTACATGCGCCCGACCCGGCATCACCTGGCCGTGGAACGCTTTGTCACGCCGGACGAGTTTAGCCACTATCGCGAGCAGGCGCTCAAGCTCGGCTTCGTCGAGGTCGTGGCCGGGCCACTGGTGCGCTCCAGCTACCGCGCCGAGCGGGTGCTGGAGAAGAACAACGCGGGACTGGGCGCCAGCGTCAACGCGGGCTGACAGCCTCGGTTGCGCTTGGTTCGATGGCCGGCTGCGCCGGGACATCGCCGACCAGCATGCCGACGATGGCATCCAGGTCATGCGTTGGCGAGGGTGGCAGGCGGCGGTTGAACGCATCGCGCGGGCGCTGGTAATGATTGAGCAACAGTGAAAATACCAGCGGCGTGTCGTCAGCGGCCGTGGTGTAGCCCGACAGGGCATAGACGTGGGTCAGTGTGCCGGTTTTTGCCCGCAGGGCTCCCGCAGCCAGGCTCTCGCGCAGGCGCCGTTTCAGTGTGCCGTCCACGCCGGCAATCGGCAGGGCGTCGATGAAATCTGGCGCAAACCTCTGCTGAGTGACCCAGCGCAGCAGGTCGGTGACGGCCTGCGGGCTCACCAGGGTGCGCCGTGACAACCCGCTGCCTTCGGAGAAACTTGCCTGGCTTGGGTCGATGCCAATTCTTCGCAGCAGGTCACGCATGGCACACAAGCCCCATTGTTCGGCGGTGGCGGGCGGTCGCAGGCGATCGACACAGGTCCCACTGCGGGCAAGACGCTGGCCCACGTTGAGCAGCAGCATCTGCGCGTACAAGTTGTCCGATTCCTTCAGCATGTGCCGCACCAGTTTGTGCACCGGAGGTGACGACACCCGCACCAGCACCGTGACCGGCTTGCCGCTTTCAAGCGCACTGGGCTGCGGCCAGTAGCGCGAGCGCACCCGGCCCTGAACCACAATGCCGTGCCCGGACAGCGCCTTGCGCAGGCGCAGCGCGGCAAGACGGGCCGGGTCGCCCGCGCTGAGCACAAAGCGTCGGCTTTGCTGGCCCGCCGGCATGCTGCCGGTCACCCAGACCGTTTCGTGGCCTGGCCGGCGAAACACCGACAAGCTGCGGTACTGTAAGGCCGGGTCCTTGTTCATCCGGTCGAGGATGCTGTCCTTGAGCACATCGGGCCACACGTCGATGCGGCAGCATTGCTTGCGATGCTCGCGCACCGTCACGGCCATCACGTTGCCGGCGCTGGTCAGGGCACTGACCGGCGGTGCGTAGGAGGCCTGCAAATCGTCGGCTTCCCAGCCGTTGCCGTACTCGGGTGTGGCGTAGAACGTCGCATCGCCGATCAGATCACCCTCGATGCGGCTGATGCCGAGCTTGTGCAGGGCTTCGGCCATGCGCGCGGCCCAATCCGCGGTTTCCGGCGCCACCTGCACGTCGCCCAGGGCGGGGTCGCCGCCGCCGCGCAGGACCAGGTCGCCCTGCAAGGTCGAGCCGCGCCGCGCACCACCCACGCTGACCAGGCTGGTGGTAAAGCGGGTGTCGGGGCCGAGCACGTCAAGTGCCAGCGCGGCGGTAAAGAGCTTGCTGTTGGACGCCGGAACAAAGAGCTTGTCGGCACGGTGCGAATACACCTTGTGGCCAGTATCGAGTTCGGAAACCTCGATTCCCCAGTCGGCATGCCGGAAACGGGGCTGCGCAATGAACGCATTGATGCGGGCCGCCAGGTCGATCGGCACGGCGGTTTTGCTGGCTGCCGTTCGTGCCGTGGCGTGGGTTGACGCGGCAGGGGGTGCCGCGGGTGCATGGATTGCTTTTGCCGGCGAGATTGGAGCAGCGGGTGCCGACGGTGTGGATGGCCGTGTCCCGGAGCTGGCGCAGGCCACCATCAGGATCGTTGTCAGTGCGACCGCCAGGGGTCGGCTCAGGCGCAGCTCGGATTGCATGTTCATGGGCGCGAAGTATCGCCCATCGGCTGTTTTGATGCAGGTCATCTTGCACACGCCTGGAAGTGGGATACTGGCGAGTGAATCCATTTACGGAGCTGTGTCATGAGCGACAGCATTTTTCCTTCCCCGGGACCGGAGTTGGCGCGCAAACGCCGCGAACTGGCGCCGGACACGATGAAGGCCTGGCACGACTTCAGTCGCCAGGTGTTTGCCGACGGCGCGCTGGATCGCAAAACCAAGCAGCTGATTGCCGTTGCCGTGGCACACGTGACCCAGTGCCCGTATTGCATCAAGGGTCATACCGAAGGCGCACTCAAGGACGGCGCCAGCGAGCAGGAAATCATGGAAGCGATCTGGGTGGCCGCCGAGATGCGCGCCGGGGGCGCCTATGCCCATTCGCTGCTGGCCATGGATGTCATGAACCGGCACGGCGGAGACGACGCGCAATGAACAGTCTGCAGGCCGACTCGGTACGCCCCCTGGCGGGATCCATTCTGGACGCCATCGGCAATACGCCGCTGATCCAGCTCGACGGCATCTTTGCCAAGCTCGAGTTTCTCAACCCGTCCGGTTCGATCAAGGCCCGCATTGCCCTGTACATGATCGAGAAGGCCGAAGGGCAGGGTCTGCTCAAGCCTGGCGACACGATTGTCGAGGCCACCAGCGGCAATACCGGCAATGCACTTTCAATGGTGGCCGCGGTCAAGGGCTACCGCATGCTGGTGGTAATGCCGGAAGGTCTGTCCAATGAACGGGTGGCCATTTCCCGCGCCTATGGCGCCGAGGTGATGTTGTGCGGCAACTTTCATGTGAATCAGGCGCTTGAGCGGGCGCGCGAGCTGGGTGAGCAGCCCGGTTTCTTTTGCCCCAGTCAGTTCGAGTCCGAGTACAACGTGGAGGAAAACCGGCGGATACTGGGTCCGGAGATTCTGGCCCAGCTTCCCGATGGTCGGGTACCCGATGCGCTGGTGATGGGCGTGGGCACCGGCGGCACCCTGATTGGTGTCGGCCAGGCCTTTCGGGCGGTCAATCCGGATGTGCGCCTGTTCGCGATGGAGCCGTCCGAATCCTGCACCATCCTGTGCGGTGAAGTGGCCATGCACGACATCGAAGGCATCTCCGATGGCTTCGTGCCGGGCATCTTCCAGCGCCACGGCAAGGAAGTCAGCGATGTGCTGAGCGTGTCCAGCGACGAGGCCATCACCGAAATGCGCTCCCTGGCACGCGACCACGGCTTGCTGTGCGGACCGAGTTCCAGCGCCCACATGCTGGCCGCACGACGGGTGCGCGAGGACAATCCGCAGCTTCAGACCGTGGTGACGATTCTGTGCGACGAAGGTGAAAAATACCTGCACGACTACTTCATGGCCGCACCGTCACAGGAGGTCGACGTCGAACACTTCATCTGAGCCGGTATACAGGCTGAAACACTATGTGTCGCCCGCATTGCCCGCAGCAGCCTGGCCTTCCTGAAAGACCCGTTGCAGCACGAAGTCGGTGGTGATGTCCTCGCCCGACAGCAACATGGCCAGCAACTCGCCGCCGAGCACTTGCGGTGCGATGACGATGTCGGGCTGGACCAGCTTGACCCGGCCCAGGTGTTCGGCGTCGCTGACGGCGGCCACGGTACGCGCGCTGCCACCCAGTTCCTTGACCGCCAGAATGGCGAAGGCGCGAATTCGGCTGAGCGGTCGCAGCTTCATTCCGGGGCCGGAGCGGTGCGTTGCCGCAGGTTGTACCGATATTGCCGTGGCACAGCGCACATTACGGCGGCAAGGCGGCATGTCTGGACCAGATTTTGCCGTGTAGCGACCTCGAGCGTCGCACGGTTTGGCGCGCATGGGTCGACAATTCTTGTAAAGTATGCCTGCAATCGGCCAAATATGTGGTTGATTCTGTTGGCATGATCCTTGCTAAGGATCGTGCAACGGTAGTTTAACTTTGTAGGTGTTTCAGTAAAGGACACAAGCAAGTGAATCCACTGGCAGTGCAATTGTGTAACTGCAGGTGGGCAAGCGGCAGGAGGCCACGCGTCTTTCCACAGGCTGGAGGCAAGTGACTATTCGACGATCATTCACCGGAACGCTTTTCGGCGGACATGCATCACCTTGCCATGACATCGCTGAAAACAAGGACGCAGGATATGAAGGAAATCGCAACGCGCTGGCATCCAGTCAAGGATGTCGACGAACTGGTGCAAAGTGCTGAGCAGCGCATTTTGCAGTTGGCCGAGACCACCATTTCACGGCATGGAAGGTTCAACGTGGTATTGGCGGGCGGCTCCACGCCCCGGCCCGTGTATGAACGCCTGAGCAAGGCGCAAACTGACTGGAGTGCCTGGCACATCTATTTTGGCGACGAACGCTGCGTGCCCGCGGATGACCCGGCGCGCAACAGCGTCATGGCTCGCGAGACCCTGCTGGATCACGTGCCGATTCCGGCTGGGCAGGTGCATGCCATTCCGGCGGAGAACGGCGCCTACAAGGCGGCCAATGCCTACGCCAAGACGCTCAAGGGCATGGGTGATTTTGACCTTGTGCTGCTGGGTCTGGGTGAAGATGGCCACACCGCCAGCCTTTTTCCTGGCCAGTATTGGGGAATCGAGCACGATTCACGATTTGTGCTGTCGGTCTTCAAATCCCCCAAACCGCCTGCCGAGCGGGTCACGCTGAGCGCCAACCGCCTGAGCAGGGCGGCCAATATTTTGTTCCTGGTCGATGGCCAAGGCAAGCGCGCTGCGGTGCAGCGCTGGCGCGAGGGCGGCTCGATGCCGGCCGCGGCCATAACCCCGAGCAGTGGCGTGGATGTGCTGGTGCAGGCGGATCTGCTCGGAAACAGCTGATCAGGCGTTCACGCTGGCGTGAATGTGAGCGCCAGTCCGTTCATGCAGTAGCGCAGCCCCGTGGGTGGCGGGCCATCCTTGAATACATGCCCCAGATGGCCGCCGCAGCGATGGCAGTGCACTTCGGTGCGGGTTGTGAACAGGCTGCGGTCTGGCATTGTGCCCACGGCATGCGGCAGCGGCTTGTAGAAGCTGGGCCAGCCGGTACCGGAATGGAACTTGGTTTCCGAGCTGTAGACGGGCAGGTCGCAGCCGGCGCAGTGGTAGGTGCCCTTGCGGTGCTCGTCATTCAGCGCGCTTGAGCCGGAGGGCTCGGTGCCGGCCTGGCGCAGGATCCGGTATTGCGCTGGCGTCAGGCGCTGGCGCCATTCGGCATCACTGAACTGCCAGGCTGGATCGGTGGCGCGTGGGCGCGAATCTTCCGTGCCCACGGCTTTTGAACAGCCTGCAGCACCCAGGATTCCCAGTCCGGCAAGAGCGGATGCGCTGGTGCGAATGAAATGTCGTCGGTTCATGTCGAGATTCCTTCAGTGTGCTGGCGCCTGACCCCAAACTTGTTCGAGGCGCTGGTCGCGGCCGCAGTTCCAGCGATAGAACTTGTAGCGGATCGGGTTCTTGCGGGCGTAGTCCTGGTGATAGTCTTCGGCTGCATAGAATGGCCCCGCTGGCACGATTTGCGTGTACAGCGTCTTGCCCTTGAAGCGGAGCGAGGCTTCAAGCTTGCGCCTGGATGCTTCGGCTTCAGCCTTCTGCTGATCGGAGTGGTAGAAGATCGCGGTGCGGTACTGATCGCCCACGTCGCAGAACTGACGGTCGTGCTGGGTCGGGTCGACGTTATGCCAGAATACGTTCAGCAACGTATCGTAACTGACCTTGCGCGGGTCGTAGATCACTTCGACCGATTCGGCGTGGCCGGTGCCACCGGCCGAAACCTGCTCGTAGGTCGGGTTGACCAGGTCGCCGCCGGTATAGCCTGCCGTGACCTTGACCACGCCATCCAGGCGCTCGAAAGGCGGTTCCATGCACCAGAAGCAGCCGCCGGCGAACGTGGCCTTGGCCGTGCCCTGGGGCGCAGGTGGCGTGGCCGTGCCGGCGATGGCAATGGTGGCCAGGCCTGCGATGGTGAAGCCGGCAATCAGTTGCTGGAGTATGTTCATGGAAACTCCGTCGTGTCGTTGCTTGTACAGACACGCCGGAGCGACGGATGCTTTCACGCCGTTTGCATTTGCGTTCAGACTCGTCTGGAGGCCCTGTGTTCAGCTCGATCGACCTGGCTGCGTCCCGCATTCTTGGCGCGATGCAGCGGTTGATCAGCAGCTTCCAGCCAGCTCTCTAGCCCGCATTATTCACCGGGATTCGTAGCGAGCCGGTTCCAGGGTGCGTGC
>CBFGSA010000020.1:0-29525 GCA_965651365.1 uncultured Rhodanobacteraceae bacterium
CGCGCGACGAGTACGATTACACCAAGAAGGTCGGCTACCAGCTTGGCCTGCGCGGGGCGGACATCTGCACCGGCTGTGGTCCCGGCGCCATGAAAGGCCCGATGAAGGGCGCGACCATCGGCCACGCCAAGCAGCGCCGCTTCCAGAACCGCTACATCGGCATTACCGAGCCTGGCATCATCGCCGCCGAGTCGCCCAACCCGATCGTCAACAACCTGGTGATCATGCCCGATATCGAGAAGCGCCTGGAGGCCTTCGTGCGCATCGGCCACGGCATCATCGTGTTTCCGGGTGGTGTCGGCACCTGCGAGGAAATCCTGTACCTGCTGGGCATCCTGCTGCACCCGGACAATGCCGACACGCCGTTCCCGCTGATCTTCACCGGACCGGCCGAGTCGGCCGACTACTTTGCCCAGATCGACCGCTTCCTGCGCCTGAGCCTCGGCGAGGAGGTGGCCAGGCACTACCAGATCATCGTGGATGACCCGGAAGCCGTGGCGCACGCGATGATCGACGGCTTCCAGCGCGTCCTGCAATACCGTCTGGACACCAAGGATGCCTTCTTCTTCAACTGGGCATTGAACATCCCCTTCGAGTTCCAGCAGCCGTTCAAGCCCGACCATGAGACCATGGGTGCGCTGAAGATCCGCCACGGTCGCCCGATGCACGAACTGGCCGCCGATCTGCGCCGCGCCTTCTCCGGCATCGTGGCCGGCAACGTCAAGGAGGAGGGCATGCGCGTGATCGAGCAGCAGGGCCCGTTCGTGATCGACGGCGACACCGACATCATGCACGCGCTGGACAAATTGCTGCGGGCCTTCGTGACCCAGCACCGCATGAAGCTTCCCGGTGGCAGTGCCTACGTGCCGTGCTACCGCATCGCCACGAAAACGGCCACCAAGAGCACGTAGGGTGGGCAAAGCGCAGCGTGCCCACGCGGATAATGTCCATCCCGCCACGGTGGGCAGATGAAGCCTGCCCACCCTGCAATGCTTGAGAAAACCTTGACAGGAGGCGGTGAAAAGCCCAGACTACGCGGCTGGCAACGGTGATGGCGCCAGGCACCATGGATGGTTGCGGCGCTACAATCCACAACACAGTTTTGCCCGAATAGCTCAGCTGGTTAGAGCACCTGACTGTTAATCAGGGGGTCCTTGGTTCGAGTCCAAGTTCGGGCGCCATTCTTGGAAACGGTCGGCAGTGATGTCGGCCGTTTTCGTTTGCAGGTTCCTGTACGAAAGCTACAGGCTGCGTACCAGGGATATCACCAGGAGCGCGCCGATGATGGCGAACAGAACCAGGCGCACACGGGTGACGATCTGGCGCCGCTTGGCCACGATCGGCTTGTTGCCGCTGCGCTCGAGTTCCAGTTCTTCGCCGAACTGGACGGCGGGCTTGATCCCGATCTCGCGCAGCAGGGCGCGCGCCCGCGGCTGGTCTTCGGCCTTGATGACCGAGACTTGCGGCCAGGCGGCGTGCTGGCGATCGTCGCCGAAGTAGCTGAAGCGGCGGTGGCTGCGACCGCGCCAGCCGCCGTCGTTGGTGACGCGGGCGGCGATGCCGTGCTCGGCGAAGAGCTGGGCCACGCGGTCCACATTTTCCACGCGGGGTGAGGTGTATATCTTGCGCATGTCAGGCTCCGTTGCGGACCCGAATCAGGCCTTCCTGGGCGGTGGAGGCCACCAGCGTGCCGTCTTCGGTGAAGATCATGCCGCGTGCCAGTCCACGAGCGCCCTGGGCTGAAGGGCTGTCACAAGCGTACAGCAGCCACTGGTCGACGCGGTAGGGGCGGTGGTACCACAGGGCATGATCAAGGCTGGCCACCTGCACGTTCTTCTGCAGGAATGAAATGCCGTGGGGCAGGGAAGCGGTGCCAATCAGATGGAAATCCGAGGCGTAGGCCAGCATGGCGCGATGCAACTGTGGCTCATCGCCCACGCTCTCGGTCAGCTTGAACCACACGTACTGCTGCGGTGGCTGACGCACAGGATTGAGTTCATCGCGCGGGTGTACGCGACGAAACTCGAATGGGCCTTCCATGCTTAGCCAGCGCTGCAGCTTGATCGGCAGCTTGCGCAGCTCCTCTTCCGGCAGGCGCTGGGGTTGTGCCAGATCCTGTGGTGCGGGAACTACCGGCATGGTTGTCTGGTGCTCGGCACCGTCTTCCTCGATCTGGAAGGACACCGAGCCGTTGAGGATCGGTTTGCCGTGCTGGATCGCAACCACCCGCCGTGAGGAGAAGCTGCGGCCGTCCCGGCTGCGCTCGACCTGGTAGATGATCGGTTTCTCGATATCTCCCGGGCGCAGAAAGTAGGCGTGCAGGGAGTGCGCCGCGCGTGCGCTGTCGACGGTTTGCTGGGCTGCCGAAAGTGCCTGCCCCAGGACCTGGCCGCCGAACACGTTGGCGGTGCCGATGTCGCGGCTGATGCCGCGAAACAGGTTGTCTTCCAGTCGTTCCAGACTCAGCAGGTGAACCAGTTCCTGAACCGGTGATGCTTGCATGATGCGGCCTGTGCAAAAGCCCATTATAGCTTCTGGAAGGCCGCCTTCAGTCGCCTGAGTCGCTAGCCCGGACTATTCATGAATCGTCCGGGAGGGTGGTTTGCGGCTCGCGCAACCGCTCAAGGCCACAGGCGTGCACCACCCGTTGCCAGGGAAATGCCGGACCGGGATCGCGCTTTCGATACACCGTCTTGTGCGGGTCGTCGCTGGCCGGGACGCGCTCGCGATCCAGGTCTTCATGACCGGCAATTCGGGACAGTCCGGGGATCTGGCTCTTCAGCCACGCCAGCAGGGCGATCAGGCTCTCGACCTGTGCCTCGGGATAGGGCTCGGTCATGGCCTGGCTTCGCGAGTCGAGCCAGTCCGGCCAGCGACCGCGGTTGACCAGCTCGATGCCGATCGAGCGCTCGTTGCAGCCACGCACGTGATGGGCAATGCGCTCGATTGGCACGAAGCGGTTGATGCCGCCTTCCCTGTCGATATAGAAGTGGCCGCTGTTGCCCGTGCCGCTTTTGTGACAGATGCGCTCGCCGTATTCGCGTGCCGCGGCCATGTCCGGTAATTCGGTGCAGTGGATGACCACCAAATCAATCCGATCAGTGGCGCGCGCCTGCAACGCATCGACGTAGGGCAGCGGCCAGTCGCGGATTTGCGGAACCAGCATGTGCTCAGGATTCAACGAAGCATGCCAACATGACGCGCTTGTTGTAGCGGAGTTGCTCGTAACCGTCCTCGGGAACCGGCACCTGTTCCACCCGATCAAATCCCACCTTGCGCAAAATCCAGTGCAGCGCTTCCAGACTCGGTACAAGACAGATTCCTGTTGTGCTGGCTTCGGGCCCGTGTGTTTCTTCAGTTTCGTCAATGATGCCAAACGAACCTTTCAACGGCCGCACAAAGCGATAACTGCCGTAATCCACCCAACCACTCATTCCAGGTATCACTTGGGTCTCAACAACGCATACGCCTCCTTGTCCAGTCAGCGCACGGGCGATGCGAAGTGCACCCACCGGATTTTCAAGGTGGTAGATCAAGCCCAGCATCAACACCACGTCGAATTGTCCAAGCGAATCCGACTTCAGTGTGTGTACGTCGGCCTGCAACAGATCCAGGCTTTTCAGTTCAAGCGCATCGCGGATCAATGTGGCATCCTCGACATGTGAGGCGCGTGCATCTACACCTATCACACGCGCAGCACCACGCTGGGCCAGCTTGGTTGCGAACCATCCCTGATGGCAGGCCAGATCAATGACCGCGCGACCCGTCAGCGATTCGCCGTACCGGTGCAAGAGGACAGATTCCAGCATCGCCAGGCGCGTATTGTGCACCTCATCCAGCACACCCTCGTCATAGGTCCGCGTTACCATGCCGTCCGGGAACTCAAATCGATAGAACCAAAGCTTCTTAGCAATTTTTTCACGATTATTTCGCAATTTTGCAGCTCAACTGTAAAAGTTTGATGATCAGAAACGGGGTTGCTTTATCCGCCGACCCGCGCGGTGCTTGGTAACGGGCCACCAACGAAAACACCAATGGTCTACTGCGCCAATATCTTCCCAAGTGCAAGAGCATGACTCAGATCATCAACAAGCAGCTTCAGGACATCGAGGACAAGCTGAACGACCGGCCTAGCAAGGTCCTTGGATTCAAGACCCTGACCGAGGTATTGTTTCGATCAATCAAGCGTCGCGCTTCGTAGTTGAACTCGCCTTGTGAACTTACGGCGCTCAAAGTAGAGAGCGATGCGAGTCAGGCCGGGACTCTGCACGATGATCTGCATGCTTGGTGGCAACTGGTCGAGGGCACTTACTACTCGGATGGCAAGGAGAGCATGCGTACGGCCGTGTTCGTGCGTTTGAACTCGCCATCGTTGATGTCAATGCTGATGGTGTTGTCGCCGCTTGGCAGATCCACATGTTCCGGGCTGGTGAGACCAAAGTTGACCGTACCCACAGTTTGCAGGCTTACAGGCTCCTTCTCGCAAGTGCGACAGTAGCCGTGCACCGCGTAGACGTTGTCGCTGTTCTTGCCGGGATCGGTTGCCGCCCAACGTGGTTGATTGTTCTTGTCATAGAAGTAGAACAGTCCGTTGTTGAGATTGGTGCCCTGTTCGTCACTGGTTTCGATGGTGGCAAAACCCCAGCCGGAATCGGAGCTGCCGGCGTTCCACAAGCCGTTCAGGTCGCTTCCCGGCGACGGTCGACGAACCATACCAAGTGCTGGCGAGATACACCAAGTGCCACTTTCGGTGCCCAGACTCCAGTGCATGACAGCAAGCTGGGTTTCCGTGTGACCTGCGCATGCAGCGCTCTGTGTCGCCGTGGGGGTGAAATCAATGGCAAGAGTGCCAACCTCGCCATCCGGGGTAACGGCCTTGTGCTGTGCAGGGTCGTAAATGGGTCGATAAATGGCAGCGGGTTGCGATGGGTCATCGAACGAGCCCATGTGGCCATCCTTCAGACGGCTCGGAGCGACGAAGAACTCGGGATTTCCGGCGCTGTCAAAAGTGAAAAATATGATCGAATACAGAGTGCCGGCAGATTCCCGCACCGTCGGTTCCATCTCGATGCCATGACCACTGTGGTCGATGTCATACCAGCTGCCTGGCACCGGGTTGTCATAAGGGCTGGCCAGGTCGAGCGGGCTGGTGTTCCAGCCGGCGCGGGCCAGCATCGGACCGGCCAGGCCGAGCGTCTGCGGAAAATTGCCCTGGATCACGGCCGTCATCAACTGGCCGCTGTGCACGGATGACAGGTGCGACAGCGTCGAGCCGGGCTGGATATTGCTTGGGGCGTGCAGTTCCACCAGGTTCTCGGGCGCGGGGCGGGACTTCAGCACGTTCTGGGTGTTGTCGGCCAGTGCCTGATCCATCCATACCAGATGCGAGTCGGAGGTCAGTGCCTTCTTGCGGCTGTCCTTGCTCAGGTTGTGCAGCGCGATGGTGCGATACTTGCTGCTCAAGGGCGGGGCAGACAAAAAGCCGACGTTGGCCGTGTAGGCATCGGCATAGCCGCCATTCAGCAACAGGAAGTCGGGGTTGTCCGAACCATCGTCGTTTTTCTCGCTGACGCCAAGCAGGCTGAGAAAGCCCAGGCCGTGCGTGATTTCGTGCATGGTGACCGATCTGATCAGAGCCTCATCCTCCGGCCCGTCGTAGTTGCCTTTGGCGATATCCGCGCTGTTGTACCAGACGACGATATCCGGAATTGCGCAATCCACATCTGAGTAGTACTTGCAGGCACGACGCCCGGCCAGGCGTTCTGCCGGTGCCATGGCGTACCAGGTGTCCTGCAGCGGCATGCCGGCATCGCCACGAAACAGATAGGTGCCCTGTGCCGCGGCCAGGGTGTAGGCACCGGCGTGCTCGCCGCTGTCATCAAAGTCCTTCCAGCAGGCCTGGATGTGCACCGGAACCGGACTGTGGACCTGGGTCGACAGCTCGGTCAGCGTGGATTTCAGCAGAGACTGGCGGAACTCGCCCAGTGTGGTGGTGCTGCCGTTGACCGTGATTTCCTTGGCATCGGTCCACGGGTCGACATCGCAGTCCAGGCTGTCCGCACCACCAAACGCGGTTTCAAGTGCCTTGGGTGCTGCACTGAAGTTGATCTGGAAGTCGGCAGGTACCTTGGCGGTCGTGCTGACCGAGGTGGTCAGGGTCACGGTCACCGCCTTGGTCTGGCTGTAGTTGGCAATGGCCACATACCAGGTGCCTGCATGCAGCGCGGGTTTGGCGTAAGTGCCGATGGCCAGCGAGGCATCGCCGCCGTTGTTGTTGGAAAAATACGCGGCCTGTGGGCCAAGGCCCTTTGCGGTATCGAAGTCATCGCCATCTTTCAGGAACAGTCCGAGCTTGGCGTCGCTTGCGCCCGCGACCTTCAGGTTGAGGATCTTGGCGTTACTGCCGACATCAATGGCCAGGCCAGTCTTGACCGAGTATTTCGGTATGGTGACGGTGACCTCGTCGGCGTGCGCCGGCGTCAGCGCGAGTGCGGCAAAGGCCAATGGAATCCAGAATCGCATCTTCACTTGAACTTCCTCGTCTGTTCGCTGGTCTGGGTGCCGTGCCCGGAATGCGGCGCGCCAGCATGATCGACTTCACACTTGACCGTGACCTTGCCCTCGGCGCTGCGGTGCGCGACGGCACGGGTCATCAGCGGCGAGACTTTCAACTTGTCGCGCGATGCCGTGGCGAAGGTTGCCGTGGGGGTATCGGACGGCGACAATGTGGCCGTACGGCTTAGGCTGGAATCAATCTGTTGTGCTCGGCAGATGCTGGCGCCGGCAAGCAGTATGGCTACGCTCGAAAGCAGCGCGATGGTTTTCATGCTGGGGTCTCTGTTGGCCAGAAAAGAGTCCCAGTATCGCGCAAGCACGCGCCCGTGTCACATTCGCAGCTGTTGCCCGGCACTCCTGGGGCATGCACTGATAATCATGAAACGTGTTGCAAATATGCAACAGAATTGCTACTGATTGCTTCCACGCTTTTGGCGCAGTGGCTGGCGCTGGTGTATTTTCGACACAAGACTGTTGTGTGCTTGACACAGGCGGGGGTGATTGCAGATAATGGCCCCGCAACGACCACTCCGTTAGGAAGCTGCACAGGGCTATGCGGCAATTTGAAGCGCCAAGGCGCAATTTTAAGGGGGCGGCCATATTCTGGTCGCTCCCGCTTTCCTTTCTGGCCGGGACAGTTCTTCTGACTTCCCCCGTGGTCACGCTTGCTGCTTCCCCCGATTCCCATTCTGAAGCTGCATCTTCGGTCGGCTCCGCGTCGGATTTGATGCAGCGCTGGCGCGGCTATGCATTGAGCCGGATCACCCCCGATTTCAGCTGGGCCAGTCAATCCGTCCCGGATACAGCTGCGCCGACCGTGCTTGATCGACTCGACAGTCAGCGCGTCCAGCTGGCGGTGCCTCTGGACAGCCACGCCGGACTGGCCTTGACCCTGGCCGTTCAGGATTTGCCACTGGCCAACCAGCCGCGACTGCAATCGGATCGGCGAACAGACAGCACCCCGGTGCTGGGGCGCTTGAATTCACCCTTCGTGGGCAGCGCCACCAATACCGGCATCAGCCGCCGGTTCGGGAAATCTGGCAAGCTGGATTTGTCGGTGGTTCTCGCGCATCAGCGGTTCGCGGCAGCCTCGCTCGACGGCCACGATTATCTGGTCGATCAGCCACAGCCCGGCGTGTCGGCATTGGCAGGAGCCTCCAATGGCTCCGGACTGGAACTGGGTGCGAGCGATTCTCTGGGTGTCGGCCTGGGCTGGTACGCGGGCTATCGGTCCCGCATCAATATGGATTCCTTCCAGAACTACCGCGGCATCTATGGCAACCCCGGTGATCTGGATATCCCGGCGCGCATGCAGCTGGGGCTGTCGTGGCAGGCGGCTCAGCGGACCTGGTTGGATGCTGGCGTGGAGCGGATCAAGTACAGCTCGATCGAGCCTTTCGTCTCGACGGCATTGCCGCGCCGCCTGCTGGCCGTGCTGGGCGATGGCACGAGCCCCGAGTTCAGTTGGCGTGATCTGGATGTGTACAGTCTCACGGTGGGCCATGAGTTCAGTCCGCGCAACCGCGTGAGTGTCCGTTACAGCACCGGCGAGCAGCCGCAGCCGACGTCACCTCTGCTGGCACGTGTCCTGAAGGCCGATTCGGCAGATTACAGTCTCGGCTTGTCCTTCATGCATCGCGTGGATGCTCTGCAGTGGCGGTTCATGGCCAACTATGCACCGGCCGAGTTCGTGCTCGGCGTACCCACCAGTGCGCGACGCGACAATCCTGGCAGCGCCCGCCAGCTGGAATTCGAATCCACCTGGTCCTGGAGCTTCTGAGCTCCCCGCAGCGCGGTCTTTCGTGAGTCGTACCGCCACCTGCCTGACACGCGTCGATCCCCGGAATCCACTTTTCAGCCCGTGACCCCGCGCAACCGAGTGAATTGCCTGCGCGCAGGCAATCACCGTCGCGATATCTTGGTCAACCGATTTCCTGCGCGAACCGCACTCACCATTCCCGGGATCTCCGCGAATGTCTCACAAGGCTTCGGAAGCAAAATCCGCAAGCCGTGAGCGTTCGCCACGACGCAGCGTGATGTGCGCGGCATGGGCCCAGTTCTTGAAACGGTCAACGGCAAAGGTCAGGCCCGATGTGGTTTCGGTGAGGTAGGGTGTGTCGATCTGCTCGACATTGCCCAGGCACACGATCTTGGTACCCGGTCCGGCGCGCGTGATCAGGGTCTTGATCTGCTTGGGTGTCAGGTTCTGGGCTTCGTCGATGATCAGGTAACGCGCCTGGAACGTGCGCCCGCGCATGAAACTCGATGAGCGGATCTTGACCTTCGACGCCAGCAGGTCGTTGGTGGCCTGGCGCGCCCAGGTGCTGCCATCATCCGGGTTGGTCAGCACTTCCAGATTGTCGGTCAGGGCGCCCATCCATGGCGTCATCTTCTCTTCCTCGGTGCCGGGCAGGAAGCCGATGTCCTCGCCGACCGACACGGTGGCGCGGGTCATGATGATCTCGCGGTAGCGCTGCTGATCCATCACCTGGGCCAGCCCGGCGGCCAGCGTCAGCAGGGTCTTGCCGGTGCCGGCCGTTCCCAGCAGGGTGACAAAGTCGATGTCCGGGTCCATCAACAGGTTCAAGGCAAAGTTCTGCTCGCGATTGCGGGCGGTAATGCCCCAGACACTGTGCTTGGCCTGGGTGTGGTCGTCCAGCAACACCAGGGTGGCCTTGCCGTCGTTGCACTCTGTCACACGCAACTCGATGTTGTTCTCACCCGGCAGGTACAGGCACTGGTTGGGGTACCAGTGTTCCTCCTCGCCAGGTTCGAGCGCGTACCAGGTGCGGCCGTGCTCGCTCCACGAGCGCAGCTCGGGATGGCGATCCCAGAAGTCGGCAGGCAGTTCCTGCGAACCCGAGAACAGCAGCGCGAAATCATCCAGCGCGCGGTCGTTTTCGTAGTCTTCACTGCGGATGCCGGCAATGGTTGCCTTGATGCGCAGGTTGATGTCCTTGCTGACCAGGATCACTGGCGCATCGGTACGCCGCTCGCGCAGCTCCAGGACGGCCGCCATGATCTGGTTGTCGGCCTTGCCGTGGCCGTTTTCCGTGCGTTGCTGGAAATGCAGGCGGCCATGGCTGGCAGCGTCGCTTTCCAGTTGCAAGCCGGCCGGATTGTCCAGTGGCAGGCCGTCGGCAATGCCGGCACCGTCCTGGCGCTCGATCAGTTCGTTGAAAAAACGGCTGGCCTGGCGGGCGTTGCGCGAGACTTCCGAGGAGCCCTGCTTTTTCTCGTCCAGCTCCTCCAGCACGGTCATCGGAATGAAAACATCGTGCTCTTCGAAACGGAACATCGCGGTCGGATCGTGCAGCAGCACGTTGGTGTCCAGCGCATAGATGCGCTTGCCCTGGTCGGCTTCAGTCATGCAGGTGCGTTCTCCTGTTGGCAACTCATGCAGCGCAGGTCATTCGGGAATGGCGTCGAGCACGGCCCGGGCGTGTCCCTTGACCCGCACCTTGCGCCAGAGTTCCGCAATTTTTCCTTCTGGATCAATCAGAAACGTGCTGCGCACCACGCCCAGACCAATCTTGCCGTAAAGCTTTTTCTCGTGGATGACCTCGAAGGCCTTGCACCAGACTTCGTCCGGGTCCGACACCAGTGGGAACGGCAGCTCGTGCTTGCTGCTGAAGCCATGGTGGGACCTGGCCGAATCACGCGAGACGCCGATGATCTCGGCATTGCGCTGGCGGAATTGCGGGTACAAGTCGCGAAAATCCCTGGCTTCGGTGGTGCAGCCCGGCGTGTTGTCGCGCGGGTAGAAATACACCACGACCCACTGGCCCTGGAAGTCGGCCAGGCGGATGGTGGCGTTGTCGCCGGTGGTGCCGGACAGGGAAGGAGCAGGCTTGCCTTGTTCGATCATGCGGACTCCGGATCAGAATTTCATGGGGTCGAGGATGGCATCGAGATTGAGGCCGTCGCACAGTTCGAGGAACTCGTCACGCAGTGCGGCAATGTGGCTGTCGGCGGGCACGCCAATCGTGATCTGGGCCGAAAACATCGCCGCGCCGGTCTGCATGGCCTGATAGCGCATCGATACCATCTGCTCGATGCTGATGTGCCGCTGGCTGAAAAAGTTGACGATCGCGGCCAGAATGCCGGCCTTGTCGGCCGATATCACCTCAACCATGTACGGCAGCAGATTGGCTTGCACGTCGCGTGCCTCGGTGCGGTACCAGCTCAGATGCAGCTCGTGATCACGCGCCAGCCGCTCGAGTACGCCTTCGAGCTTGGCAATGGCATCCCACGAGCCTTGAGCCAGCAGCGCCACGCTGCAGTCCGAACCCAGCGTTGAAACGCGTGCATCAGCCAGGTTGCAGCCGCTGTCGGCAATGCGCTGCACCAGCATGGGCAGCGGCGACACATCGGCGGTGGTGAGGGCATGCACCAGCAGGCGGTGCTCGTTTCCGGGGCGCTTGGCAGGGACGTTCAAGCTGATGATTTCCGTGGTGGCAGCCGTTCGCAGGGTACGGCCGGACAGGTCTGCAGCTTAAGGCGGCTGGCGCACGCGTGCAAGGCAGGTTCACGCGCCCCGCTATCGGCGCAGGCGCTGCAGTACAGATACCGGGCAACCCCTGTTTTCGCCTGTCATTGCATGGACGCCGACAGCGCCGGGCCGCTACCATGCGGGTTTGACATTCCACGGAGCACACAGGTGCACATCCACGGCAGTATTTGCGCTCTGGCAACCCCGTTTGATGAGCGGGGGGCGCTTGAGCTTGCCGCATTCGGACGGCTGATCGAGCAACAGCTTGCAGGTGGAACCCAGGCCCTGGTGGTCGCCGGTTCAACCGGCGAAGCACACATGCTTGATGTGGACGAATACGAGCGATTGCTTGGTGTCGCCGTGCGTCAGGTTGATGGTCGGGTGCCGGTGATTGCCGGTTGCGGCAGTGCTGCCACGGCGGCGACCATCACGGGCTGCAAACGCGCCGCTGCAATCGGTGCCGATGCTGCGCTGGTGGTGACACCTTACTATGTGCGTCCGGATCAGCGTTGTCTGGAGGCGCATTTCCGCGCTGTGGCCGACGCCGCCGAACTGCCGATCATCCTGTACAACGTGCCGAGTCGCACGGCTTGCGACATGCCGCCGGCGACCGTGGCGGCTCTGTGCCGGCATCCACGGATCATCGGCATCAAGGAGGCGGTGCCCGATTCGCAGCGCATCGCCGCCTTGGCTCGGTTGGCTTCGGACGATTTCGTGTTTTTGTCCGGTGATGACGGCAGCGCGATGGAGGCGATGCTGGCTGGGGCAGCCGGTACGGTGTCGGTCGTGGCCAATGCCGTACCGCGCTTGTTCCGCGCCTTGTGTGATGCGGCACTTGCCGGTGATCGCGCGCGGGCCGGGCAGGTCAATGATCGACTGGCACCGTTGCTGGAGGCGCTGGCCTGCGCACCCAACCCGATCGCGGTCAAGGCGGCTCTGGCAGCGCTTGAAATCTGCCCGGATCAGGTCCGCATGCCGTTGCTGCCCTTGCCCGATGGCGAGGCGCGCTCGCGACTGGCCGAGCTTGCGATCGGCCTGCAGGCCTGAAAACCGGATACACTATTGCCCATGAAATATTCCAGCTTGCTCATAATCGCCTGCCTGCCCCTGCTGGCTGCCTGTCATCGCGATACCCGGCCCGACTGGCAGCAGGCCAGGGTCGCGCCACATCTCGAGATTCCGGCAGGGATCGATACGCCCGGCCGCAGTGCCGAAATGTCCGTGCCTGCGGCAGTCGGCAAGGTCGAAGGTTCGGTGCACGATGACACCACTCCGCCGACCACGGTTGCGATGACCAGTGACCAGGATCCGGCAGCGGCCTGGCAGACGGTAACCGATCGACTGAAAGCTGCGGATGCGGGCCAGGTGATCAGCCGCGACGACCAGGAGCACAATCTGGGGGTCAGCATCAAGGGTAGTCAATTGCCCAAGCCCGAGGGTGGATTCTTTTCCCGGATGTTTCGCAGCAAACCGGACCCGAAGCGGGATTACTTCACCCACATCAAGGTGATATCGGAAAACGGCGAGACCTTCGTCAACCTGGATGGTGACGGTCGCGCGGTGCTGTATTTCGGACACTTGCTGGAAGGCAAGTCCCTGCAGTTCGCGAAGGCCAAGGGCGGCAGTGTCAGTGTTGAGTACAAGCGCAATCGCGTGCGGAGTGAAAACTCCGGCGCTCCCGACGCATCCGGGCGGACAAACTGAGATCGCGAATGCGCCAGGCAATGCCGTTGCATTGAGCTTGCTGGCGTTGTCGGTCGCCTGTCGACAGCCAGTGGCGCACCGAAACGAGTGGGCCAATGGCCTGTGAAATGGCGCTCCCTACGAGACTCGAACTCGTGTTCCCGCCTTGAGAGGGCGATGTCCTGGACCGCTAGACGAAGGGAGCGGAATGTCGAAGCGCGCTAGTATATCGGAATAATCCGGCGGCGCGAAGCCTTCCGGGGCGGAAATCTGCATGTATCGAAATGGAATGTCAATTTGAGTGATCAAGCCGGGGCCGATCGGTCAGCCGATGCACACATCATCCCGCGGGACCAGCATGCGGTGTCGCGCAAGAACATCAGTCAGGCCGCGCTGAAGGTATTGTATCGGCTGCACGACAGCGGATTTGCCGCCTTTCTGGTGGGTGGTGCCGTGCGCGATTTGCTGCTGGGCGTGCAGCCCAAGGATTTCGACGTGGCCACCGATGCCACACCCGAGCAGGTCAAGCACCTGTTCCGCAACTGCCGCCTGATCGGGCGCCGCTTCCGGCTGGCGCATGTGATCTTCGGCCGCGAAATCATCGAGGTGGCGACCTTTCGCGGCAGCAGTGATGAGGATGACCAGCGCAGCCAGAGCGTGGATGGGCGTATCGTGCGCGACAACGTCTGGGGCAGCATCGAGGAAGATGCCGTGCGCCGCGATTTTCGCGTCAATGCCCTCTATTACGACATTGCCGATTTCAGTGTGCGCGACTACGTGGGTGGCATGCAGGATCTGGACAACCGCGTGCTGCGTCTGATCGGCGATCCGGAGACGCGTTATCGCGAAGACCCGGTGCGCATGTTGCGCGCAGCGCGCCTGGCGGCCAAGCTCGACTTCGCGATTGGCCCCGAGGCGGCCGCGCCACTGGCCAAACTCGGCCCGCTGCTGGACGGCGCGCCACCGGCGCGCCTGTTTGACGAGACCTTGAAGCTGTTCCTGTCCGGGCACGGTCTGGCCAGCATGCGCCGGTTGCGCGAGCACGACCTGCTGGTGCATCTGTTCCCGCCCACGGCGCACGCTCTGGCGCACGATCCGAACGGCCACTATCTTGATCTGCTGGAGCGTGGTCTGGCCAATTCCGACCGGCGGGTTGCCGAGGACAAGAGTGTGACACCGGCCTTTCTGCTGGCCTTGCTGCTGTGGGGCGAAGTGCGTCACCGCGCCGAGTGCGCCGTGGAAAACGGTGAGCTGGTGGCTTTGGCATGGCAGCAGGCATCAGCGGACGTTATCCGCGAGCAGACCCGGCGTGTGGCCATGCCGCGGCGTTTTGTCTACGCGATGGAAGAAATTTGGGCGTTGCAGTTGCGCTTCCCGGACCGGCGCCGCAAGCGCGTGTTGCGTCTGCTGGACCATCCGCGCTTCCGGGCGGCCTATGATTTTCTGCTGATGCGGCAAGGCGAGTCCGAAGCCATTGCCGAATCTGGCCGCTGGTGGACCGAGGTGCAGGAGATGCCACGCGACGCGCTGGCCAATTTGCCTGGTTCGCAGCCACAAGGCAGCACGGGCAGCAAGCGCAAGCGTCGCCGCAGACCGCGCAAGACGGCCGGGGGCGGCAGCGATTGACCCGTGCCTGGATTGCTCTGGGCAGCAATCTGGATGACCCGGTTGCACAAGTGCGCTCCGGACTCCGGATGCTGGCCAACGGTGATGATCGCTGGCAACTGGTGCTGGCCTCGCGCCTGTATCAAACGCCGCCCTGGGGCAAGACGGATCAGCCGGATTTCATCAATGCCGTCGCCGCGCTGGACACCGATCTGTCGGCACGCGAGCTGCTGGCAGGCCTGCAATGCATCGAACATGCCCACGGCCGCCGCCGCAGCGGGCCGCGCTGGGGCCCCCGCACGCTGGACATCGATCTGTTGCTGTTTGGCCAGGAAATCATGGATTGCGATGAGCTGACGTTGCCGCACCCGCGACTGCACGAGCGTGCTTTTGTACTGCTGCCGCTGGCCGAGCTTGCACCGGAACTCGAGATTCCCGGCAAGGGGCCGGTCGCGACGCTGCTGCGCGTGATTGATTGCAGCGGCTGCCGGTTGGCCAAAAGGCGCTAGCACCGCATAATGGCGGTTTTCTGTCGGGGCGTCTCTTGAACAGCGAAGCGACATCCGCAAAGCGCAACAAGCCGGTACGCATCACCGGCCTGGCCGCGATGAAGGCCGAAGGCCGCAAGATCGTGATGCTGACGTCCTACGATGCCAGTTTCGCGGCGCTGGCTGACGCTGCCGGTGTCGATGTGGTGCTGGTCGGAGACTCGCTGGGCAACGTGGTCCAGGGCCATTCCAGCACACTGCCGGTCACGGTTGACGACATGGTCTACCACACCCGCGCCGTGGCGCGCGGGCTTGATCGCAGCCTGCTGCTGGCGGATCTGCCCTTCATGGCCGACCGCTCGCCCCGACATGCGCTGGATGCTGCCGCACGTCTGATGGGCGAGGGCGGGGCAGCCATGGTCAAGCTGGAGGGCGCCGGTCCGATATGCGAGGTGATTGCCGCGCTCGCTGCCCGGCGCCTCCCGGTGTGTGCGCATCTGGGCTTGACTCCGCAAGCTGTGCATGCGCTGGGTGGCTATCGCGTACAGGGCCGTGAGCAGCATGCTGCCGAGCGCCTGCTGGACGAGGCCCGTCAGGTGGCCGATGCGGGCGCCGACATGCTGGTGCTGGAGTGCGTGCCGGCGCAGCTTGGTGCGCGCATCACCCGGGAACTGCCCATTCCGGTGATCGGCATTGGTGCCGGCGCGGCATGTGACGGCCAGGTACTGGTGATCTACGATCTGCTGGGCATCAGCGCCGGCCCGCACCCGCGTTTCGTCAAGAATTTCCTGACTGGCCGCGACAGCGTGCTCTCTGCGATCAATGCCTATGTCGAGGCTGTTCGCAGCGGCGAGTTTCCGGCACCCGAGCACGGCTGGTGATGCACACCGAGCAACACCCCGACGCGGTGCGCGAGCGTGTCGCCGTCTGGCGTCAGCAGGGCGATACAGTGGCCTTCGTGCCGACCATGGGCAACCTGCATGCCGGTCATTTCTCGCTGTTGCGGCGGGCGCGCGAGCATTGCGATCATGTGCTTGCCAGCGTGTTCGTCAACCCGACCCAGTTCGGCCCCGATGAAGATTTCAAGCGCTACCCGCGTACCCTGGACGCCGATCGCGAGGGCCTGGCCGCGCATGGCTGCGAGCTGCTGTTTGCGCCCGCAGCCGAAACGCTGTATCCCTGCGGCGTCGACGCCAGTGTCACGGTGCATGTGCCGCAATTGACCGAGGTGCTGGAGGGCGCGCATCGCCCCGGGCATTTCGACGGCGTGACCACCGTGGTCAGCAAGCTGCTGGCCATCGTGCAACCCGATGCCGCGGTGTTCGGGCGCAAGGACTATCAGCAATGGCGCGTGATCGAGCGCATGGCCGAGGATCTGTGTCTGCCTGTGGAAATTCTTGCCGCACCCATTGTGCGCGATGCCGACGGCCTGGCGCTGAGCTCGCGCAACCAGTACCTGGATGCCGCTCAACGCGCCATCGCGCCCAGGCTGCATCAGGCGCTGGAACGGGTGCGGAGCCTGATCGGGCAAGGTCATGGCCGGGAGGCGGCCGAAGGACAGGTCACCCGAGAACTTCAAGCGGCCGACTTTGCGGTGGACTACGTGGCCGTGCGCAAGGCGGCCGACCTGACGCTGCCTGCAGCAGACCAGCGCGATGGTCTCGTGGTGCTGGCCGCCGCGCGCCTGGGCAGTGTGCGCCTGATCGACAATGTCGAAATCGGGGCTTGATGCACTGCAACAAGGACGACCGCAAGCCGCTATAATGCAGGCCGCTCCCGCAGCAACACTGATCCCATGCATCTCAACATGCTCAAAGCCAAGATTCATCGCGCCACGGTGACGCATGCCGAGCTCAACTACGAGGGCTCGATTGCCATCGACGGCAGCTTGCTGGATGCCTCCGGCATTCGTGACTACGAGCAGATCCACGCCTGGAACATTTCCAGCGGACAGCGGTTCGTCACCTACGCCCTGCGCGCCGAGGAAGGCTCTGGAATCGTCTCGGTCAACGGCAGCGCCGCGCGCAGCGTGCAGGTTGGTGACCTCATCATCATTGCCGCCTTCGTGCACCTGGATCAGGCCGAACTGGCTGGCTACCAGCCCACCTGCGTCTACGTCGATGTCGGCAACGCCATCACGCACACCAATCGGTCGATTCCCAAGCAGCTTGCCTGATTGCCTCGGGCGCAATCGTGCCGCAAGGCTGGACTGACCCCACCATGAACGCCATGAATCCATCGCCCTGGCAATTGAGCGTGGCCCCGATGATGGACTGGACGGATGTGCATTGCCGCCAGTTTCACCGCCTGCTGTCGCCGCACGCGCGCCTGTACACCGAAATGCTGACGGCGGCTGCGGTGGTGCACGGCGATCGCCCGCATCTGCTGGGTTTTGATGCTGCACAGCATCCGCTGGCGCTGCAGCTTGGTGGCAGTGATCCGGTCGAGCTGGCCGAGGCTGCGCGCATTGCCGAGGGCTTTGGCTATGACGAGATCAACCTCAACGTCGGTTGCCCGTCGGATCGCGTGCAGTCGGGCCGCTTTGGCGCCTGCCTCATGCTGGAGCCTGAACGCGTGGCCGATTGCGTGCAAGCCATGCAGCGCGTGGTGCAGATCCCCGTCACGGTCAAGTGCCGCCTCGGGGTCGATGAGCAGTGCGAAGCCCAGGCGCTGGAAGACCTGGTGCGGCCCTTGCTGGAAGTCGGCACCGGGGTGCTCACCGTACATGCCCGCAAGGCCTGGCTCAAGGGCCTGTCGCCGAAGGAAAACCGCAATGTGCCGCCGCTCAACTACGAGCGCGTGTACCGGCTCAAGCGCGACTATCCGCAGCTTGCCGTGATCATCAATGGTGGCATCGACAGCGTGGCTGCGGTACGCAGCCATCTGGCCCATGTCGACGGCGTGATGCTGGGCCGGGCGGCCTACCACCAGCCGTGGCTGCTGGCCGAACTGGAGGCTGAACTGTACGGCACGGCCTTGCCCGAACGCGATGCGGTGTTGCAGCGCATGCGGTCCTGGATCGAATCGCAACGCGAAAAGGGCGTGCCGCTGAAGCATATCGTGCGGCACATGCTGGGCATCTACCATGCCCAGCCCGGTGGGCGCCGTTTTCGCCGCTGTCTGGCCGAGGGCGCACACAAGCCCGATGCCGGCTGGGCATTGCTGGAGCAGGCCATCGCGGCAACACGCGGTTCAGCACAGGTTGTCTAATCTGCCAGTTGCTCGGTTACCATACCGGCATGTTGATTCACGGTTTTGCCAGCCTGATCGTGGCTTTGGGCCTGACGGCTTCGCCCCCCGAACACAAGCACCTGACGCTGGATCAGGCGGTGCAGAAGGTGCAGCAGAAGACGCACGGCCGCGTGTTGTCGGCCGATCGGGTGCGCAGTGGTCATGCCAGCAAGTACCGCATCAAGACCCTGATGAACGACGGTCGGGTGCGCGTGATTGAAGTCGACTCGAATCCGGACAAGAAAATGCGTAAGCTGCCGGAGCAGCCATCCACCAAGGAGAAACATTGATGCGAATCCTGCTGGTTGAAGACGAAGCCCCTTTGCGTGAAACACTGGCCGCCCGCCTCAAGCGCGACGGCTTCGCGGTGGATGCAGCCAGTGATGGCGAAGAAGGCCTGTACCTGGGTCGCGAGGTGCCGTTTGATCTGGCCATCATCGATCTGGGTCTGCCCAAGATGTCGGGCATGGATTTGGTACGCACCTTGCGCGAGGAGGGCTTCAGCTACCCGTTGCTGATCCTGACCGCGCGTTCGAGCTGGCAGGACAAGGTCGAGGGCCTCAAACATGGCGCCGACGACTATCTGGTCAAGCCCTTCCACGTCGAGGAGCTGCTGGCACGCATCAATGCGCTGGTGCGCCGGGCCAGTGGCTGGTCGCGGCCGGTCCTCAAGTGCGGGCCGATCCATCTCGATACCACGGCGCAGACCGTCAGCGTCAATTCCAAGCCCGTGGATCTCACCAGCTACGAATACAAGGTGCTGGAGTTTCTGATGATGCACGCCGGCGAGCTGGTCTCGAAGGCCGACCTGACCGAGCACATCTACCAGCAGGATTTCGATCGCGACTCCAATGTGCTGGAAGTATTCATCGGCCGCCTGCGCCGCAAGCTGGACCCGGATGGCGAACTCAAGCCGATCGAAACCGTGCGCGGGCGTGGCTACCGCTTCGCCATTCCCCGTGAAGACATCGAAGAAGACTGACGCAGGCGCACGCCGCCAAGCCTGGTCGCTGGGGGCGCGATCGACCGTTGCCACCGGACTGATCCTGCTGGTGTTTCTCGGCAGCACCGGCTTTGCGCTGGACCATGCCTATACGGAAAGCGCGGTCAGCGCGCTGCGCGGGCGGCTGCAAAGCTACATCTACGCCTACATGGCACGCTTTGACGTCAGCCGTTTCGGCAAGCTGATTCCGCCGGACAGCCTGCCCGACCCCGAATTTGCGCGGCCCGGCTCGGGTCTGTTCGCGACCGTGACCGGTCCGCAACAGCAATGGTCCTCGCCTTCGACGATGTACATGCTGCCCGAACTGTCCGCCTCGCTGGAGCCGTCGCAGGAGAGCTTTCATGGCCCCGTGGACACGCCCTATGGGCGGCTTTTTGTGCTCAGTCAGGGCGTGGCCTGGGTCCTGCCGAACGGTCGAGAACTGTCGCTGACCTTCCATGTAGCCGAAGACGAATTGCGCTATCGGGGCCAGCTCGATGTGTTTCGCCGCACCCTGTTTTACTGGCTGGCCGGCATCGGGCTGGGACTGCTGCTGTTCCAGTTCATGCTGCTGCGCTGGAGCCTGGCCCCGCTGCGACGCATGTCGCGCAATCTGCAGCAGATCGAGAGTGGTGATCGTGAGCAACTTGGATACGACTATCCCGCCGAGGTCGCGCCGCTGGCCAGCGGACTGGATCGGTTTATCGACGCCGAGCGCGAGCGCATTGCCCGCTACCGGAAAATTCTGGCGGATCTGGCTCACAGCCTGAAAACACCCCTCTCGGTGCTTCGTTCACGCCTGGAGTCGGGCGATATCGATGCCCCGGTGCGCAACGACCTGATGCACCAGGTCGGACGCATGGACGAAATCGTGGCTTACCAGTTGTCGCGCGCCGCCACCACCGGCCACAAAACCTACTCCGCGCCGGTTCCCATCGAGGCCGAGGCAGAAGATCTGGTACGCAGCCTGGAAAAGGTCTATGCGGCCAAGAACGTGCTGTGCGAGTTCGAGATAGACGACAAGGCCTGCTTCTACGGCGAGCGCGGCGATTTGCTGGAGCTGCTGGGCAATTTGCTGGAGAACGCCTTCAAGTGGGCCGGTCACCGCGTGCTGCTGCGTGCGACCGTGCTGAAAGCGCCGGGCCATCGGCGCCGTGGTCTGGAGCTGGCGGTCGAAGACGATGGCCCGGGCATTTCGCCGAATCAGGTGGAAAAAGTGCTGCAACGCGGCGTGCGCGGCGACGAACGGGTCCAGGGTCACGGTATCGGTCTGTCGATCGTGCAGGACATCGTGCACGCCTATCATGCCGACCTGGAAGTGGGCCCGTCCGAGGAGCTTGGCGGTGCCAGTTTCCTGGTGCGCATCATGCCCGATTGAACTTCTGCGCCTGCTTGGCTAATGTGGCGCATTGTCATCCGGAATGCCATGCCATGCGTCTGCTTGTTCTATCTGCCCTGTTGCTGGTTGCCGCTGCCGCGCATGCCGGCACGGTCGCAAATGGCTGCGGTCCACAAGATGGCGTGGCCAGTGCCGATCGGCTGGCCAACACCCTGCGCTGGACCACGGCCAGCGAGCAGGACAATTTCGGTTATGACGTGTTCCGCGGCCCGGCCGAAAAAGGCCCGTTCAAGAAACTGACGGCCAAACCGATTCTGGGTCACGGCACCACCGACGAGACCAGCCATTACAGCTACCGGGATGCCGATATTGATCCGTGCAAGTCGTATTGGTACTACGTCGAGTCCATTTCCACCCAGGGCGAGCGCGAGCGCTTCACGCCGATCTTTCGGGCCAAGCCGAAACGCCAGGCCGGTGCGCCCGCGTCGGCCGCCAGCGCCGAAAAGCCGGGCGAGTAAGCGGTGAACGCAGCGCGCTTGCGCTGGCTCGTACACGGGCTCGGCGCCTGCGCCGCGCTGGGTGTACAAGCGCTGTTGTGGTCGGCCAGCTATGCCTTCGGGCCTCGGCAGCCGGTTGGTGACGAAAACCGCTACCTGCACGAAGCGATGTCTGTCTGGCACGGCCATCCGCCGCCGACCGATTTCATCTGGCCACCGCTGCAAAAGTGGTTTCTGGCGCCGCTGGTCGGGCCGCTGGACGGCCGGCTGTGGCTGGCCCAGATCGTGCAGACGCTGTTGCTGGTGGCCTGCGCGCTGCTGCTGCGCCAGATCTGGCGGCATTTGGACCCGCGGCCGCTGGCCGCCGACATCGCGGCCTGGCTGATGCTGGCCAGCCCGGCGCTGATGGCCTTCGGCTTCTACCTGTGGCCCGAGCCCCTGCATCTGTTTCTGTTGCTGTCAGCGTTGTACCTGCTGATCTGCCATCGGGAATCTCCTGTAGCAGCGATTGGCGCAGGTGCTGCCGTGGCCCTGGCCCTGCTAAGCAAGAGCCTGCTGTCCGGCTTCTGGCCGGTTCTGATCGTGCTGCTGCTGCGCTGGCCGTTGCGCCAGACACGGTGGCGGCCGGTTGCGGCCTTCGTGGTTGCGGTGCTGGTCATCACCGGGCCGTCCCTGTGGCGCGGCTGGCAGGCCACCGGCAAGCCGCTGATTGCCGACAGCTCGACCTACAACCTCTACGTCGGCATCAACGACACGTGGCGCAGCGACTACATCCGGGATCGCGGCGGCGAGTACATGCGCCAGTACCTGGATACCGGCGCGACCCCACGCGCGCGCAATGCCGCTTTCGCCCGGCGGGTCGAGGCACGGATTGCGCAGCAGGGCCTTGTGGCAACTGCCGTGCAACGCCTGCAGGTGCAGTATTTCCGCCTGTTCAATGCCAAGCGAACCGTGCTGTCGCAACTGCCCGGCCCGGCTTGTGCGGGCTATCTGGGAGCGTACATCGTGCCCGGACACTGGGCGGAAGCCGTCCAGTTTCTGACCCGGGCGCAGTACCTTCTGCTGCTGGTGCTGGCAGCCTTCGGCATTGCACTGTGGCGGCGCGGCAGTGCTCCGGTTTGGGTCATTGTGCTGTTTTTCGGCTACCAGCTTGCGCTGTTTTCCGGCCTGCACGTCAAGGCCCGCTTCCTGCTGCCGATGCTGCCGTTTTTGTCCGGCTTTGCGGCCAGCGCGCTGGTATCCTTGATTGCGCCGACCATGGCCGGTGCCCCTTCGCCACTATCGGCTGCGCGCTGGCGCCTGGTTGCTGGAGCATTGCTTGCGTGTCTGCTGCTGTTTCTGGCCTGTGCGGGGCCGTGGCTCGACGCATCCTGCAAGGTGGTGGCATGAACGACTGCATTGCACCACTGATCGCACTGGATTGGGATGGTTGCACGCTCTCGCTCAGGCTTGAGCCCGGACGTGCCGTGGACCTGCTGATCGACGGCGAGCGCTTCCTGTCCTGGCCGGGCAGCGCGCAGGGACGCATCCGTCAGACGTTTGCCTATCTGCCCAATGGCCACAGTCGCATGCAGGTGCAGGTGGCCTGTGGCGGCATGCCCCTGCACCCTACGTTGGCGGTGCGCTGGGGTGAGCCGGGCACCCGCGTCGATGCCGGCATCGCGCCGCCCATGCTGCCGCTCGACCGGCACGCCGAGAAGTTCCTGCTGCCGCCTGACGAGCCGCGCAACCGTCCATCCACGGTCATCATCGTGCCGGTCTACAATGCCGCCGCTGCCGTGACGCGCTGTCTGGCTGCGCTGCGCGAACACACCCTTGCGGGCGCCCGGCTGCTGCTGATCGACGATGCCAGCAAGGAGCCGGCAATCAGGCCGTTGCTGCAGATGGCCTCGGCCTGGCCGAATGTCACCTTGCTGCGCAACCGCCGCAATCGCGGCTTCACGCGCACGATCAATCGCGGATTGGGTGAGGTGCCCGCCGGTGCCGATGTGGTTCTGCTCAATGCCGATACCGAGGTCGGGCCGGGCTGGCTGCAGGGCCTGGCGACCGCGGCCTGGTCGCGTCCCGAGCATGCCACCGCCACGGCGGTGTCGGACAATGCCGGCGCCTTTTCCGTGCCCGAGCTGGAGCAGACCAATCCGTTGCCGGCGCGCTGGTCGCATGCGGATGCGGCGCGCGCCCTGCTGCAGCAGGCCGGACATGCCTACCCCGATCTGTCGACCGGCAACGGTTTTTGCATGTACATCCGGCATGACGCCCTGGCCGAGGTGGGCGAGTTTGATGCCAGGGCCTTCCCGGCCGGCTACGGTGAGGAGAACGACTGGTGCCAGCGTGCCGAGCAGCGCGGCTGGCTGCACGTGATTGCCGGCAACGTGCTGGTGGGCCATGCGCGCAGCCAGAGCTTTGGCGAGGAACGGCGAGTGAAGCTGGGCCTGGCCGGGATGCAGGTGCTTCGCAAGCGCTACCCGGACTACGAGGCCAGGGTCGGCGCGCGTCTTTTCAGCTTTCCGCGCCTGGTGCTGGACTGGCGTGTGCGGCGCTTGTGGCATGTGGCCGCCGCTGCACCGCGGCCCCGGGTGCTCTTGTACGGCGATCAGCGTGCAGACGACTGGCGCGGATGGGCCGTCTGGTGTCTGCACCATGATGGGCGCACCCTGCGTCTGCTGGATGCCGACCGCAACGAATGCATCAGTGCGCCGGCCGCACAGGGACTGGAGACGCTGTGCCAGTGGTTGCAACGCTACGGCTTCGAGGCCGTCAGTGGCCCTGCCGACGACGGCCTGGCCCCGGTTTGTCGGGCGCTCGGCGTGCCGCTGGCCGAGACACCGCAGCACATTCCCTGGGCCTTCCGCTGATCTTTGGACACATCGTGACAAGCACCAGTCATTTTGCGCGCGAGCCACGGCGAAGTCGCTGCAGGTTGGGGTGAGCAGAGCGAACCCCAACCTGTTCATGCGTACAGGTGTTGGGGTTCGCCATTGGCTTGCCCCAACCTACGCATTGCGCGCCAGAGGGTGGTGTGCCTTCAACCGCCGAAGTTGCTGCCGTGGATGCGGTCGGCGGCGGGTTTGAGCGGCTTGGGGCGCGGTGCCGGCATCCACCAGGGGCGCTCCGGCTTGGCCTGGGTCAGGGTCATCTCGCCCAGGGCATCGGTGTCGCGGGACGGATCAAAGGCATAGACGCGGACCTGATGTGCGTTTTCAGGCGCGGCCGGCAGGCGCAGTTGCGGCGTGTTGATGGCGTAGGTCTGGTCGGACAGCAGCGTGTGCTTGCTGTCCAGCCATTGCACGTGCAACTTTCCGTGGAACACATTGGTGTCGGGCACGCGAATGGCAACACCCGGATTCCAGCGGGTACGAAGCTGGGTCATCTGCAACTGCTCGCGCGGGCGCTGCAGTGCAATGGCCGGATCGCCGAGCAGGTTGTACATCTCGATCATGTCACGGTTGCTGGTGGACTGCTTGGCCTTGAGGATGGCATCGCCAATGGCAATGCCCGGTTTCACCAGATCCTTCAGCAGGACCCTGGAGAAGTTGACATCCGGCGCGTTGCGCCAGGACGCTGCGAACACGGCAATCGCGCCGTTGTCCTTCTCGCGCAGGAATTTCTCGCCAATGGAATCCTCGGTGGGATTGTCGAACGGCGCCGAATAACAGGTCATCGACAGCACCATGGGCAGACGGCCGGCGTTTTTCAGTTCCGACACGTTGTCCAGCGTGAACAGGTCGTGGTTCTTGCGCGGGTCGGGCGGGCCGGTGCGCCAGATGTAGCGTCCGCCATGGCCGAGAAAGTGCACCAGCAACTGGCCCTTGTCGAAGTCCTGCATCAGCTTCTGCTGGTGCTTCGCATTGTCCTTGTCGCTGCTCTTGGGATAGATCTTGGCCGGAGAAAAGCCCATGTCGCCGACTTCGGCAGCCAGGCGATCCGAGGTCTTCTGGAAGGCCAGGTCATCATTGGTGATGAACATCACGCTCTGGCGCCAGTTACCCATCTTCGGATTTTCGACATAGTCGATGGTCTTGTCGACGATGGCCGTGACCTCGGTCGGCTTGATTACGGGAAAACGGCCGATGGCCATCTGCGGTTTGTCGCTGTCGTTCTCGAAAGCAACAAAGGCGTTGTCGCTGGCCGACTGCCCTTCGTGAGCAAAATACTGGAAGGTCGGGATCAGGTTGCGCGCATCGGCCTTGTCCGGTGCATCGGCGTACGGTGTACCTGGTATGGTGCCGAAATGACCGGGGAACAGCAGTTCGCGATCGGTCCACTTCGAGTAGAACTTCTGGTTGCGCAGCTTGTCGTGGATGTCGAAGCTGGCATCGCCCACCAGCAGGACATAGTGCGGTCGGGGCTTGGGCCAGTTGTGCCAGGCGTAGTCGAGCAGGTCGCGGATGGCGGTCGGGTTGACGATGCCGTGATTGAACTGGTCATAAGCCACGTTGACATCGATCACCACGGGTTTCAGCCCGCGCTTGCGGTGAAAGTCCGCCAGCGGCTGGATCGCCTGCTTCAGGCTGGGGTGGGCAATGATGATGTAGTCGTGGCCCTGGTCCGGGCGACGCCAGTCGCGGGCATTGGCGACTGCGCGCAGCCCCACCGGTGACAGCGGGGTGTGGCCAGGCGCCAGCGGAAACAGCGTGGTACCCGTATTGGCCACGGCATAGCGCGCGCGGTCGTGCCCGATCGTGGGCTTGTACAGGGTGCCGTCGCTGCCGAACAGCAGTGGCGCTGCCTCCCCGGCCAGCTCGGGTACGCCGCTGGCACTGACTTCGATCGGTTCGCGGGCGCTGGCATTGCTGTCGGCCAGCGGGTAGTGCATGTCGATGTAGTCGAACATGACCACATCGACCAGCGGGTTCTTTGCCCATGTCGGCGTACGCGAGGGTACGCTCAGGCTCAGGGCGTTGTCCTTGCGGCGCAGCAGCCCGGGCGGCACGACCAGGGTGCGTTCCACGTGATCCTCGCCATCCCACGCAAGCTGGGCGATGGCCTTGCCGTTGAGCACCACGTTGATCTGGTGGTCGCTGACAGCGGCCTTGCCCTTGGGCGTGCGCACGGTGGACAAGCCGCGGAAGGCCAGCTTCAGTGACGGATTGGGCGCATCGAGGCGCATGCCGGGCAGGTCGAAGCGGGTGGTGAACGGCTGCGGATCGACCATGGTCATCTTGGCCCAATACCACACGTCGGGCTGTTCGCCACGCTTGACCTGGCTGGTCTTGAGGCGAATCATCAGGTGGTCGTCTTCCAGATGCAGGTGGCGGGCCAGTTGGGCCGGCTTGCTCAGGCCCGCCTGCGCCTCCCGTGGCTGGTAACGCAGGCGCTGACCGGGAGCGGCATCCAGCTCGTAGACATTGACCCGGCTGTAGGGGTCCGACCAGCTTTCCGGGCCATGCAGCTTTTGCCCGACCCACTCGATGCGGTCGCCCTTGCCGAAGCCGGTGCCGCCCTGGTTGATGACACGGATCGGCACTTCCTGGCCGTGGTTGAGCAGCCGCAATTGGCCCGTGTCACAGTCGGCCAGTCCGGGCTGCGCTGCGATCGCATCATCGAAGTCGAGGCTGTAAACACCGGTCGGGCCGGTTTCCAGATGCAGCCGACCGGAGCACGCGAGGGCGCTCGGTGAAATCAGTGGCAGACAGGCGAGGGCAATGAGCGCAAGGCACGCAGCAAGAGGACGTTCAGACATATTGGCTCACAAGCGGAATCTGCGGCGGCGGGTCAAGACGCTGCCGGATACCGAATGATAGCCGATCGGGCGCTACTGGATGGAGCCGGGCAGCAGCGACTGCCACGACGGTGCACGGACGTTGTTCGACGGGCTCGGGTCGGCTGATTTGCCGTTGGTGGCGGGCAGGCGGCCAGATGTATCGTCGCTGCCATTGGAGCGCACCGATGAATCGGATGAATCATCCGCATTGCGGCTGTCGCCGTGGCGGATGCCGCTTTGCGGGGTATCCTGCTGGGTGAATGCGCCCGACATCAGCGAGTCGGCATGCGCCGAATCGGCCGACGAGGCATTGGCCGCAGCGGCACAAAGCAGCAGTGCCGACGCGACGAGTGTGGTTTGCAGGCATTTCATTGCGGATCGCCTCCCGTCTGCACCTGTAGCGCTGTGCAGTGCTCGCATTGTGGCAGATCGCCATGCTGCGCGCCAGTCGATCCGGCGTCGCTGTCGGCACATCCCACGGGTACACTGTCACAATGACTGATTCGATGCCAGCACAGGACCCTGGCGGTGCAGCGGGCACGGCGCGCGCGGTGTTGGCCGGGCTTGCCGATAGCCGGGTGCACAGCGGGCAGGATCTGGCGGATCGACTGGGCATGACACGCGCGGCCATCTGGAAACAGGTGGCCGCCTTGCGCGAGCAGGGTTTGCCGATTGCGGCGGTTGCCGGGCGCGGCTATCAATTGCCGTGGCCGTTGGAATTGCTGGACAAGGACACGATCATGGCGGCTCTGGGTGCGCCGTCCCGCAAAGCTCTGGCGAGCCTGGATGTCGTCTGGCGGCCGACCTCGACGTCCGACCTGTTGCGCCAGCGATCACACGCGCTGGATCATGCGTGTCGCGTGGTGCTGGCCGAGAGCCAGAGCGCCGGGCGCGGTCGGCGCGGGCGCGCATGGCTGGCACCGCCTGGCGTCAATATCTGCCTGTCCGCGGGCTTGCGTTTCGAATGCGGTGCGGTGGGCCTGGCGGGTCTTTCCCTGGCCACCGGCGTCATGCTCGTGCGTGCGCTGAACGACATCGGCTGCAGTCAGGCCGGGCTCAAGTGGCCGAATGATGTTGTCACCGACAGCGGCAAGCTGGCCGGCATCCTGGTGGAGATCGATGGCGAATACAGCGGACCATCCGACGTGGTGATCGGTGTTGGTCTCAATCTGCGCGGCTCCGAGGCGCTGTGTGCGGCGGCGGGCCAGCCGGTGGCGGCCCTGGTGGATCTGCTGCCGGACGGACTGCCATCACGCAATGCGCTGGCCGCGGCCCTGATCCGGCGCCTGCTGGAAGGCCTGGATGATTTTCGCCACAACGGATTTGCCGCATTTGCCGACGATTATGCGCGTGATGATCGGCTGCTGAAGCAAGATCTGCGTATCGTCACAGGCCGTGGTGAATGGCATGGGCAGGGCGCTGGCATCGATGCCAACGGTGCGCTCCGGGTGCGCACCGCGGAGGGCATCGTGCCGGTCGACAGCGCCGAAGTCAGCGTGCGGTCCGCATGATTGCACTGCTGGACCTGGGCAACAGTCGCCTGAAATGGGCTTTTGCCACTGGGCAACCAGGCCCGGCAGACAGCCTGACATGGGCTGATGCCAACTGGCACCGTGCGCTGCGTGATCGGCTGAGCCTGCATGAGGTTCCGCAGCAGGTTCTGGGGGCATCGGTCACGACGCCGGAGCGCCGCCGGCAAGTCGATGAGGTTCTCGCTTCCATGTCCTGGCCGACGGCGAGCTGGTTGCGCAGCCCGGCAAAATTCGGGTGCCTGATCAACGCCTACGATGTGCCGCAGGATCTGGGCATCGATCGCTTCCTGATCATGCTGGCGGCGCTGGACGCCGGCCTTGCGCCCTGTGTCGTGGCCTCCAGTGGCACGGCCTTGACCCTGGACGCACTGGCCGCTGACGGCCAACACCTGGGCGGCCAGATCGTGCCCGGTATCGAAGCCATGCAGTCCGGGCTGCACAGCGCCGCTCCTGTGTTGCCCGCGCCGCAAAAAGCGCAGTGCCTGAACTTCGCGCGCAGCACGGTTGATGCCATGTATTCGGGTGTCTGGCAGACCAGCGCCGCGGCCATCGAGCGCTTTGCGGCCAAGTCCGCCGAACGCATGCGTTGTCGGCCCCGGGTGCTGCTGTGCGGTGGCAATGCGGAAAGCGTGGCCGCTTTGCTGGGTATCGAAAGCGAGCCCTTTGCGCAGGCGGTCTTGCGCGGCCTGCACGTATGGTCACGTGCAGGGATTGAGTAGAATGCGCGGATGTTCCTGAGATTTCTGCTGCTGCTGCTGGTGGCGCTCAACCTCGGCGTGGCCGGCTGGCTGCTGGTGGGCGACAACGCGCGTCCGATGCCGTCGGCTGCCGACCCCGGTGTGCCCGAGTTGCGTCTGCTGTCGGAGCAGGGCGGCAACGCCGAAGCGCAAAGCGCCGAGCTCAGCCAGGCGCCGCAAAAGGCGCCGGCCAGCACCGACCAGTGCCATACCCTGGGGCCATTCGCCACCGAGGCCGATGTGCGCAAGGCGCTCGATGCGCTGACGCCGCATGTCGCCGGCATCCAGTTCCGCCAGGAGCAATCCACCGCTTCGCGCGGCTGGTGGGTGTACCTGCCGGCCCTGCCGAATCGCGATGCGGCACTGGCCACGGCACGCAAGCTGTCCGACCAGGGTGTACGCGACTACTACGTCGTCACCGCCGGCGACCGCCAGAACACCATTTCACTGGGCCTGTTCCACGACCCGGCCAACGCCCGCCGCCGCAGCCAGGCCATTGCCGAGCTCGGCTTCCAGCCGGTCATGCACGAGCGCACCGAGCAGGTTCTGCAATTCTACGTCGATTACGCGCTGTCGCCGGGCCAGTCACTCGACTGGCACCACTATCTGCCTGACCAGAGCGGCATCCAGTCCAGCACACGCCAGTGTTTCTGATCGGCTACAATGCGCCTCCGTGCCGG
>CBFGSA010000021.1:0-29261 GCA_965651365.1 uncultured Rhodanobacteraceae bacterium
ATACCAGCGCGGCGCTGGAAAAGGCCTTTCCCGGCATCCGCATGGTCGTGTTCGGCCATCTGGGCGATGGCAACCTGCACTACAACGTGGCCCCGGGCGAGACCCTGAGCGAACAGGACCTGCTGGCCAGGCAGGCCGAGGTTTCGGCATTGGTGCATGATGCCGTGAAAGCCGTCGACGGCTCGATCAGTGCCGAGCACGGCATCGGCCAGCTCAAGCGCGAGGCCCTGCCCCGCTACCAGGACGCCGTCGGCCTCGATTTGATGCGCGCCATCAAGCAGGCACTCGACCCGCAGGGCATCATGAACCCGGGCAAGGTGCTGATGGCCGGACGGACATGACGCAAGCGGCGATGATCCACGTCGATGAGCTGAGCTATCGCTATCCCGGCGTCACGCGGAATGCGATCGATGCGCTGTCGCTGCGCGTGCCGCGCGGCGCCCTGTTCGGCCTGCTCGGCCCCAATGGCTCGGGCAAGACCACGCTGGCCGCGCTGCTGACGGGATTGTTGCGGCCACGCGCGGGCCGCATCCGGATTGGCCAGGAGGGCAACCGCCCACGGGTCGCGCTGGTCCCGCAGGAATATGCATTCTATACGCGCCTCAGCGTATTGGAGAATCTGCACTTCTTTGCCGGCGTGCAGGGGCTGCGGGACGAAGCACGCATTGCCGGCGTTGTTGCCACAGCCGGCCTCGAGGACTGGCGCCACACGCGCGCGGCGCATTTGTCCGGTGGCCTCAAGCGGCGCCTGAACCTGGCCATCGGCCTGCTGGCCGAACCCGAATTGCTGCTGCTGGACGAGCCCACGGTCGGCATCGACCCGCAGTCACGCCACTTCATTCTGGGAGCCATCCGCCGCATCAATGCCGCCGGCACCACGGTGGTCTACAGCTCGCACTACATGGAGGAAGTGCAGGCCCTGTGCAGCGAAATCGGCATTCTGGATCACGGACGCCTGCTGGCCACCGGCAGCCTGGACGAGTTGCTTGGCGACACCGGCGATACGGCACTGTTGCTGGGCATGGCCAACGAACCGGAAGTCGCGCTGGCCAGCCGCTTGCGCGGCACCCAGGGACTGTCACTGCAGGGCCGGGAGATTCGCGTGCCGCAGTGCACGCCGCTGCAGCTGCAGAATCTGCTGGCGCAGCTTGAGCAGGCCGGGATCGCGCCGACCCGCCTGCGTTACGGCCATGCCGATCTGGAAGGGCTGTTTCTGCACCTGACCGGCCACCAGTTGCGGGATTGACGATGCGCATACTGGCCCATCTCGTGACCAAGGAAGTGCGTCTGCTGTTGCGTGACTGGCACGCCCTGCTGTTGCTGTTCGTGATGCCGGTGGCCTTCATCCTGATCATGTCGCTGGCCTTGCAAAACCGCTTCTCGACCGAATCCGGCGTGCACATCGAATACCTGCTGCTGAATCAGGATTCGGGTGCGGTGGACAAGCGCCTGCTGCACGCCCTGAACAAGCTGGACGGCTTCAGCGCGCTGCCGACCTCCGGCGATGCCACGCACGTGCACGCGCAACTCGACCACGGCAAGGCGCGCTTCGCGCTGATCGTTCCGCGCGGGTTTGGAACCGCCCTGGACAGCGACGAGCCCTTGCCACTCAAGATCGCGGTCGCGCCCGACGTGTCGGCACCGCTGTGGCGGCTGTTCCAGTCCGGGGTACGCGGCGCCGTGCTTGAGGTCTATCTCGACCAGGTACTGCCTGGTGGCATCGATGAGGGCGACGACAGTGTCAGCGCAACCATTGACCGGCTGGTAATGCAGCGCGCCCGGCACAGCGACAAGGCTGCGGCGGCTCTGCCTTCCTCGGTGCAGCAGAATGTGCCCGCGTGGCTGCTGTTCGCAATGTTCTTCATCGCCATTCCGCTGTCCACCACCTGGGTGCACGAACGTCAGCAAGGCACCTACACCCGATTGCGCAGCATGGGTATTGCGCCGCGCTGGCTGCTGGCTGGCAAGCTGGTGCCCTACCTTGGTGTCAATCTGCTGCAGGTAGTGCTGATGCTGCTGGTCGGCGTGTTCGTGGTGCCGTGGCTGGGCGGCGAAGCTTTGAGCCTCGGACACTCCGCGTCGGCACTGGTGCTGATGGCGCTGGTGGCCAGCTTTGCCGCCGTGGCCTATGCGCTGCTGATTGCCAACATCGTCACCAGCAGCGAGCAGGCCACCATCTTCACCGGTGTTGCCAATCTGCTGATGGCGGCGCTGGGCGGCATCATGGTGCCGCGTTTCATCATGCCGCCGGCAATGCAGGCCATCAGCCAGTACTCGCCGATGGCCTGGGGCCTGGACGGCTTTCTGGACATTTTCCTGCGCGGCGGCGGCGTGCCGATGGTGGCCGGACCGGCATTGAAGCTGCTGGCATTCGGGACCGTCTGTCTGCTGCTGGCCGCCGCATTCATGCGCCAAACCAAAGGTTGACTTCATGCAGCGCGAACAACTGCTCAAGGAACTGAAGGAACTGGTCGTGGCTGAATGTGACACCGACATCGCTGCCGCGAGCATCGCCGATGACGCGCCGCTGATGGGTCCGGGCAGCCTGCTGGAGCTCGATTCGCTGGATGCGCTGCAGATCGCGCTGGCGGTGCGCAAGCGCTACGACAAGCGCCTGGAAGGTGGCCACGAAACCCGTGCCGCCCTGCAGTCGATCAATACGCTGGCCGACTACATCCAGTCATGAACAAGGCCTGCATCCGCGGCATGGCCTTGCGCTGCGCCCTGGGCAACGGGCGCATGGCCTGCGTCGATGCGCTTGACGGGGGGCACATCGCGTCGTCGCCGGTCCGGCTCGACAGCTTCGACGAAGCGCTGGCGATGCGCTACTACCGCATCGACGACGGCGCGGTGCTGTTCGATCCCGACCGTCTCGACGCCATGCTGCCAGCACTGGCGCAGGCGGCCGTGGACGAAGCCGGCCTGAGCGCGGCGCAGTGTCGCAGCCTGCCGCTTTTCATCGGCTCGTCATGCTTCGAGATCGCGGCCGAGGAACAACGCTATGCGGCCGCGCTCGCGCACACGCCGGATGCGGCGGTCGCCATGCAGCAGATGGGCTTTGACGGCATCGCGGACCGACTGCGCCGCCAGCTCGGCAGCAAAGGGCCGGCCTTTACCTGGAACACGGCCTGCAGCTCGGTCGCCAATGCGCTGCTGGCGGCGCAACGGGCGCTGGCGCTGGGACGCTGGCCGCTGGCGCTGGTGGTCGGCGTGGAACTGGCCAACCTCACCACCCTGGGCGGCTTCTCCTCGCTGCAGCTCATCGCCGAGCAGGTGCAGCCCTTTGATGCCGCGCGCCGCGGCATTGTGCTTGGCGAGGGATTGAGCGCCATGGTGCTGAGCGCCGAACCGGCAACCATGGCACTGCCCGCCATCGCCGCCGGTGCCACCGCCTGCGACACGCACAATCTCACCGGCAGCGATCCCGCGGGCCACGCCATTGGTGCGCTGATCACGCAGACACTGGAGCGCGCCGGCATTGAGCCGCGGGACATTGCAGCCATCAAGGCCCACGCCACCGGCACGCCGAGCAATGACGCAGCCGAGGCCGCGGGCCTGCACCGTGCCTTCGACAGCATGCCACCCGTGTGTGCGCTCAAGCCCTGGATCGGGCACACCCTGGGCGCCTGCGGACTCAACGAACTGGTGCTGCTGGCCAGCGCGCTGGAACGCGGCTTTGTGCCAGCAACACCGGGATTCGAGAACGTCGACCCGGCACTGGATCTCACACCACACACCGCGCCGCTGCCCTCGCGAGCGGGCCACTACCTGCTGAACCAGTTCGGCTTTGGCGGCAACAACACCACGCTGCTTCTGGAATGGCCATGCTGAGGGCCGGCATTCTTGCTGCAACCGACTACCTGGCACCACTGGCCGGCGACACCGAACTGCCCGCGCTGGGCGAGCGCCTGCAGGCGGCCTGTCGCAAGCCGTTCCGCCGTGTCGACCGCTTCGTGCAACTGGCCCTGGCCGGCTCCGGCGGGTGCGCCGCCAAAGTTCATCTTGGGGCGGGCTGCGGCATCTATCTCGGCTCGGCCAATGGCCCACTGACCAGCAATATCCGCGTGCAGCAGCACATGCTGCGCCAACGCGAACTGGCGCGACCGTTCGACTTCGTCAACACCCTGGGCAGCATTGCCGGCTTCCACGTGGCCGACAATCTCGAGCTCGATGGCCCCAACCAGTTTGTCTCACGCCGCGCGCGCAGCCTGGAAGCGGTGCTGGAACTGGCGCTCACCGATCTGGCGCTGGGCGTGGTGCAACACGCCCTGCTCGGTGTGGTTGAAGAATGCCCGCAGCCGCTGGCCGACCAGCGTCGCCGGCTGCGCGTGGCCGACGACGCCGTGCTGGCCGAAGGCAGCCACTGGCTTGCGCTGGGTTCGGCACCGGGTAGCGGACAGAGCGCCATCACATTGCAGCGCTTCAACGACGCCGACGGGCTTGCGGCATACCTCGACACGCAGGTCGGCAACGAGGCCGAATTCGGTCTCGGCCGCAGCGCTGCGCCGGCACTGCACACGCTGCTGGAGCGGCGTGGCGCGTGCATCACCAGCATGCCCGAATCCAGTCTCGCCTTTCACGACAGCGTCGAGGCCGCGTGGCTGATCGGCCAACTGGCGCGCGGTACAGCGGGCGAATGGGTGCTGGTGCACGGCGATATTGCCGGCGACGGCTGTCTACTGCACTGCCGCGCGCAGGCGCCGGTAGACTGAGGCCTCACCGTCAGCGCACTGGCGCAACTGGCCCGCCAGCAGTGCAAAATCCATCGGCAAGCGGTCCTTGCACATCTTGGCCGTATTGAGTGCGAACTCGCGCCACAGGTCGCCGACATCGGTCAGTTCGCGCGCCGCCTCGGCCAGCGCCGGCCGTTCCACAATGTCGGCAGCCTGCTGCAGGAACGAGGCGTACAGGAAGCGAAAGCCGGCGCCGCCAGTGCCGATTTCCTCCTGCATGCGCACGATGTGGCCCAGCAACTGCTTGTTGGCATGGTCCGCTGCCGGATCAAGCCGTTCGATCCGCCGCGCCACCATGCGCATGCCGCGGACACCAAGAATCGGCAGCGGCGTGCGCAGCATCATGCCCGTGGTGAAGCGGATCGCTTTCACGATGGCCTGCTTCATCGACGGTTGCGCGGGAACCGATACCGGGTAGTAGAGTCGACCCCTGGGCGCCATCACGCCGCGCGTGAAGCGTGCCTTTTTCAGTTCTGCCGCTGAACACTCGACCACGTGCCCGATTACCGGGTCGCTGATCAGATAATGATCGCCGCGGCGGCCATAGACCACCAGATTGTGCGCGTTGAAGTGGAAGCGCATGTCGGGCGGGAAATAACCCAGCCAATACGCCGATGCCTGCAGGCCAACCACCCGCCCGGCCTGAAGATGACCGTCCAGCGCGGCCATGCCGGCATCGGCACTGCGAAAGGTTTCGCTGCGCATGCCGATACCCAGGCGCCGGGTCAGGCCGCTGATCACCTTGCCCGGCGGCATGCGGTAGGCGAACAGGGGCAGACCGCCCATCTTGACGAACGGCAGGTAGGCGTAGGTCATGCCGGCGGCGATGCCGAAAGCCATCGGCTCGGAAATGTCCAACCCCGCGTGGCGCAGCAGACCACTGATGGCGCCGCTTTCGCAGTGCGCGCTCTGGCGGTGCTGGTAGGCGATTTCAAGCGGCGCGTCGGCTGCGCCTGCGGCAAGGCTGTTCATGGCTGCTCCGGCAGGCGATCAAGCCTCTCGGGCGACTTGCCCAGCGCTTCGGCGTAGCGCAACTTCAAGGCCGGCGAGAGGCGGGCGAAGGCACCTGGGCGCAGGTGCCGGCGCACCCGCCAGCGCGCAATGCCGGCCGATTGCGCCAGCAACACCGGGTCCATGCGCTCGTGGAACATGTGGTATTCCAGCGCCGAGCCGTGGCCGTCGCGGGCACGCCGCCAAGCGTCTGCCGCCTGCTTTTCAAACTCGGCGATGGCCTGCTCCAGCACGATTTCCTCGGCCTCCCAGCCGTTGCACGGCGCGGGCACGTAGCGGCCCTGCTCGTCTTCGGCATACAGCACCTTGCTCAGGCCCATGAAGGCCCTGGCCTGATCCTGCGGCACCTCGTCGCGCTTCATCAGGCAACTCCATCGGGGCCGCACACGGTGAGGTGAATCCAGGCCGTGCTGAAGCGCCCGCTTTCGGGCACGTAGCACAGCAACTTCTGGCCGGGCTCGAGACGCCCCGAACGGAACAGTTCCTCGAGCATGATGTAGATCGAGGCCGCCCCGGTGTTGCCATGCGTGTACAGATTGGTGAACCAGCGCTCGTAGGGGATATCGAAGCCGGCCTTGAGCATGTGCTCGCGCACGCGCTCGCGAAAATAGTGCGAGGAGTAGTGCGGCAGAAACCAGTCGATGCTGGCGGGATCGAGTTCGCGCAGCCTGGGCAGCTCGCGCAGGGGCCGCTCGACCGTGTAGTGCATCACATGCTCGTTGAGCTGCTTCACATCCTGCTTGATGGTGAATACCGAGCGCTCGGCCCACTCGCGCGGCTCATGCGCCAGCCAGCCCTTGAGCCGGCCATCGGCCTGTTTCTCGGCGCCGCCGTACATGCAGGCCGGCTGCTCGTTGGCGTAGGAGCGTTCGGCAATCCACTCCAGCCGCAGTGACAGGCCTTCGGCGGCCGGTTGCGGCTCGATCAGGGCGGCACCAGCGCCGTCAGACAGCATCCAGCGGATGAAGTCCTTCTGGAAGGCCAGCGCGCCATTGCCTTCGAGTGCGGCGATTTGCGCGTCGCTCTCCGGCTCGAAATTGCGCGCAAGCATCACCGCCGATGGGATTTCCGAACCGGCACTGACCGCGTGCCGGAACTCGCCCGCCCGGACACCCAGCATGGCGTACTTCATGGCCGCGGTGCTGGCGATGCACACACCGGACATGGACTTGGTTTCGCACGGCGGAATGCCCAGCTCGCCATGCACCATGTTGGCGTGGCCGGGCACCAACTGGTCGGCATAGGTGGTGCCACAGGCCAGAAGATCGATGTCCTCGAGCGCAAAGCCCTTGTCGGCCAGGGCACGAATGGCCGCGGCGGTCAGCCCGGCATTGGTGTGGGTGGCCTCGCCGGTGGCCGGATCGATCGCGTAGTAGCGGGTCTGGATGCCGTTGGAGCGCAGGATGATGCGCCGCGCCCGCGACGGCTGGCCATTGACCATTCCCAGCACGGCTTCCATGTCTTCATTGGCGACCGGCGCATTGGGCATGCAGGCCGCGAGTTGGGTGATAAAGGCCTGGCCGCTCATGTCGATTCCCTGGTCACTCCCCGGATGGTTGGCTGTAATAGTCTTTTTGCGCTGCAATGCGCTCGCGCATCAGGGGCGCCAGCAGCGTCTTGAGCAAGGCACTGATCGGCAGCACGGTCAGCAGCAGCGCAACCAGGAACACAGTATAAATCATCACCACCGGCTTCCGCGCCGCGGCGCCCGGCTTGCCGAGCTTGCGCAGCAGCGCGCCCCAGGCCAGAAATCCGCGCCGCGCCGCTTTTTCGGTGGTCAGCAAACGGGTATTGACGCGCACGGCGTGCAAGCCGCGCAACAGGCTTTCGTCCAGCGGGTCCCCCTGCCCCAGCACCTCGGCCATGCGCTGGCCGAAACGGGCGCTGGCACGGATCTGGTCCGGCTTGATGCCGGCGCGCGGAATCAGGCCGCCCAGCATCGGGCCGCGCTTGCCGGTCAACATCCACAAGGGCGTGGCCAGCAGGCTGCCGGCGCTGCCGCCCTCGTCCACCAGGGCCACGTTGCCGACCAGCTGTGCGCCACAATCAGCCAGCATTTCCTTGACCCGCTCCTGCGCCAGCAGCCACATGTCGCGACAGGCGATGACGGTCACCACCGGCGTGTCTTTCAGCACCGACCTGGCCACGGCGCTTTGCAGAAAGGCCGTGGTCGGCAGCGACGGCGACAGGAACCAGACCTGGTAGCCCAGAATCACCAGGTCAAAGCGCTCGTGCGGGTCCAGTTCCGGCGGCTCGATGGGCGGCGGGTCGAGATAGATGCACTCGGGAAAGGTGTCAAAGAAACGCAAAAACGGCCAGGGAAATGTCCAGGCCTGTTTCGGCCGCAAGACCAGATGACGGCACTCGATATCGCCGGCCTCGCCGAGCGGCGCCGTCAAATGCCGCATCACCTCGGTCAACTGCCCGCTGGGTGAAGCATAGTGCACCAGCAGAACTTTCTTCTTTGCCATCAAGCGTGCCCCCTTGCCGTGAACGGGGAATGATCGCACAAACGCCGTGAAAGGCGCACCGTGCGGTTGGCTTTCTACGGACGGATCGCGCGACCAAGCGCACAAGTGTCTTGCGCGCAGGAAGACGGGCATTGAAGCACGCGGACAACGCGAAAGGAGCGTGGCGACTGCAGTCGCAGAATCCACGTTTGCGTTTGCAGGAGAGCTCGGCGGGCCCGAATGAGATCACACTGGAATTCAGGCGGAGTCCGGCTGATTGCTTGCCTCAGTGTCCTGAACTTTCTGCAGCGCCTTGCGGTACTGGCGATCGATCTCGATATTGGCAAACTCCGGCGCCGGTTCGCCCTGTTTCGGCGGGTCCAGCACATACAGGGTGCCGCAATAGGTGCAGCGGTATTCGCCAGTCTCGTGGATCGGCAGGTAGATGCGCGGGTGGCCGTTCCACAGCGAGGTGTCCGGCATCGGGCATTCCAGCGGCAGGTCGGCCCAGCTCACGTGGCGCGACTCTTGGGCGCAGGATTGCTCACGTTCCAGCATGTCCTGTGACGGGTTCTTGTTCGGGTACATCAATCAACGCTCCAGCAGGTTCAGTTTGTCGGCCACGCCGTTCCAGTCATCGGCATCTTCGGGTGGCTCGATCCGGGTGTCAATCACCGGCCACAGCGGCGCCAGCTCGGCGTTGATTTCCAGGTAGTTTTCCTGCCCAGCCGGCACATCCTCTTCCGGAAAGATCGCTTCAGCCGGACACTCGGGTACGCACAGGGTGCAGTCTATGCATTCTTCCGGATCGATGGCGAGGAAGTTGGGGCCTTCGTGAAAACAGTCCACCGGGCACACCTCGACGCAATCGGTATATTTGCACTTGATGCAGTTGTCGGTGACGACGTGGGTCATGACCTTGCCTCGCTAAATTACCATCCGTCGCGCTTCATTGCACGTTACTCCGCGCAAGCACGGCAGCATTTGATCTGGATCAGACACCTGCAGCGGTACTGCCTGCGCGCAGCAGCTCTACCAGTCGGGTACCGGGCAGCGTATCGGCCAGCCAGTCGAAGCCGCCCGCAGCCGACACCCCGTGTGCCGCGTCCACCATTGCTGCCATGGCGCTTTCCAGCTCGGCGACCGAAAATGACTTTCCGGGCATGCCTGCCATGAAATTGACCGGCTTGCCTACCGCCGCACAGACCGCGCGGACTGACTCCAGATCGGGCAGACCGATGGCAAACAGCACGTCGGCCCCCGCCTTCTCGTAGGCTTGCAACCGCCGAATGGTATCGTCCACCTGCATTCTGTCCAATCAGGACTATAATGGTCCTCTTTTCGTGCGCAGGAGACAAGTCATGCAAGCCCGTTTCGAATATCACGACCCCAAAAACTCCGGCATCCAGGCCATGCACAAGCTGGAAGCCCACCTGCACCACTGTGACCTGGAAGCACCGCTGCTGGAGCTGGTGAAAATGCGCGCCTCGCAGATCAACGGTTGCGCGTACTGCCTGGACATGCACAGCAAGGATGCCCGCAAGGCGGGTGAGTCCGAGCAGCGCCTTTACACCCTCGATGCCTGGCGTGAGGCGCCATTCTATTCCGAACGCGAGCGTGCGGCGCTGGACTGGACCGAGGCCCTGACCCGGGTCGCCGACACGCATGTGCCCGATGCAGTCTACGAGCACGTTCGCAAGCATTTTGACGAGCAGGAGCTGATCAACCTGAGCCTGGCTATCGTCGCCATCAACGGCTGGAACCGGCTCGCCATCAGCTCGCGGGCGGTCGCGGGCAGCTACGCGCCGGAATGAAAAAAAGATCTCCGCATGCACACTGGATGGTACAGCCTCCTCATCCTCCCCGGTCTGGCCGTCAATGCCGCGGCAGGCGCAGCCGAATACAACCTGCTTGCCGGTGTCAGCACGACCTCGTCATGGCGCACAACACCGGCGTCAGCCAGCGATTCGCCCGGTGTTGTGGAAACGCACGCGAGCCCGACAGGCGCCGCACATCCACCACTCACTGCGCGTGTGACGCCTCGCTGATGTTTCCCCGGGCCTGGATTGTCCACGCACGCAAGCCACACCGGCAGCGTACTCTTTGAACAACAGGAATCACATGCAACCGGAAATCCGCGCCAGCTACACCGACCTCTACCAGATTGCCATGGGCCAGGCCTGGTATCGCGAGGGCCTGGCCGACCAGCCGGCACAGTTCGACTATTTCTTCCGGCGCCTGCCATTCGATGGCGGCTACTGCGTTTTTGCCGGCCTCGGCGACGTGCTGGAAATCCTGGCCGACTGGCGCTTCGATGGTGACGACATCGACTACCTGGCCGGGCGCGGCTTCGAGGCGGACTACCTCCGGCATCTGCGCGATTTCCGCTTCCGCGGCAGCCTGCACGCCCCGCGCGAGGGCGAAGTGGTCTTTTCCACCGAGCCGGTCGTGCGGGTCGAGGGCCGCATTCTGGAGGCGCAACTGATCGAGACCATGCTGCTGAACGTGCTCAACTACCAGTCGCTGATCGCAACCAAGGCCGCACGCATGCGTTCGGTCGCAGGCGATGCCGTGCTCAGCGATTTCGGCCTGCGCCGTGCCCAGGGGCCGGGCGGCGTGATGGCCGCGCGAGCGGCGGTCATCGGTGGCTTCGATTCGACCAGCAACGTGTACGCTGCCCAGAAGTACGGCCTGCGCGCCGAAGGCACGATGGCGCATTCGTTCATCCAGTGGCACGCCGACGAACTGACGGCTTTTCGGCGCTTCGCCGAGGCGCGGCCCAAGGAAACGGTGCTGCTGGTGGACACCTACGACACCCTGCAAAGCGGCGTGCCCCATGCGATTACCGTGGCGAAGGAGATGGAGCAGCGCGGTGATCACCTGCGTGCGATTCGCCTGGACAGCGGTGACCTGGCCTTCTTCGCGCGCCGCGCCCGCGCGATGCTGGATGACGCAGGTCTGGGCTACGTCAGGATTGCCGCCTCCAACCAGCTTGATGAACACGTGATCCGCAGCCTGCGGCAGCAGGAGGCGCCAATCGACATTTTCGGGGTCGGCACCAGCCTGGTCACCGGCCACCCCGACGGCGCACTGGATGGCGTGTACAAGCTGGCCAGCGCCGACGGCGAGCCGCGCATCAAGCTGTCGGAAAACCTGGCCAAGGTCACCCTGCCCGGCCGCAAGCAGGTACACCGCTTTTTCGATCACGGCGGGCAGTTTTTCGGTGTGGACGGCATCAGCCTCGAAGAGGAGTCGCCACCCGTCCATCTCACCCACCCGTTCGAGGAACACAAGTCACTGCATTGCCGCGCCGCGCGCAGCGAGCCGCTGCTGACACCAGTGATGGAGCATGGCGAAGCGGTTCAGGCCGCGCAGCGCATTGATGAAGTCAAGGAGTATGCCGCCGTGCGCCTGGCCCTGCTGCCGCCCGAATACCGCCGCTTCGAAAATCCGCACATCTACAAGGTCGGCATCAGCGACCAACTCAAGACCTTGCGCAACACGCTGCGCAATCAACACCGCGAAGGCAAGCCCCAATCATGAAGGCACTTCTCATCATCGACGTGCAAAACGACTTTCTGCCCGGCGGCTCGCTGGCCGTGGCCGGTGGCGACGCCATCATTCCCGTCATCAACCGCATCAGCAACCGCTTCGATCTGGTGGTGGCCAGCCAGGACTGGCATCCATCCGGGCACAAGAGCTTCGCCTCCAGCCATGCCGGGCGCGAACCGTTCGAGCAGACCAAACTGCACGGTCTGGACCAGACCTTGTGGCCGGATCACTGCGTGCAGGCCAGCCAGGGCGCCGAATTTTCGCCGCAGCTCGACATGCGACCCGTTGAGGCCATCTTCCGCAAGGGCATGGACCCGGATATCGACAGCTACAGCGCCTTCCACGACAATGGCCACCGGAAATCCACCGGCCTGGCCGACTACCTGCGTGGCAGAGGCATTGGCCACGTCTACTTGACTGGTCTTGCCGGCGACATCTGCGTCCACTTCACGGCGCTTGATGCCATCGCCGAAGGCTTCCAGACCACCATCATCACCGACGGCTGCCAGTCGCTCGACCCGGCCACGTTTGAGCACCAGCTCGCGCAAATGCGTTCCCGTGGCCTGCAAGTCGTCCACAGCGGCGAGCTCGAGCGAATCCCGTCACAGGCGTAATCCGGATTACACGGCTTGCGCATCCGCACACCACGCCAACTTGCGGTACGCAATTGCATCGATACGGGCAAATCCGTACTTCAACTGCCCAGGTGGAAGAAGATGCCGACCGCAAGTTCGGCCCAGACGTAGAGAAGCAGCAAGGCCACCACGGCGGCGAGGAGCAGCCAGTATTTGTGCCGGATGGACCGGGCCACCAGTACGAACAGGCTGCCACAACCAAACAGCAGCAGGCCCATCACGATGAAGTCCGTCGCGTCCCAGTTGACCTCAGCCGAAAACTGCATCGCCACCAGCGGCACCAGCAGCAGGCCGACGGTGGCCAGGGCAAGCCAGCCGAATACACTGTTGCGCCGGATGAGGTTCTTCGATCGCTCTTTCATGGTAACTGGCCCCGGTTGGAGATCACGAAAGTCGTGCAACGCGGGGCTGACCCGAGAGATACCTGCCCCACCCATGGCGTCAGCCCGCAATACGTCCGCCGGATTTGCGCACGATCATCATGGCCAGTTCCAGCGACTGCTCGTAGTTCAGGCGCGGGTCGACGTGACTCTTGTAGGCGCGCTCCAGGTCGGCTTCGGCCAGGCCGCGCGCGCCGCCGGTGCATTCGGTTACATCCTCACCGGTCAGCTCCAGATGCACACCGCCCAAGCGCGTGCCGGCTGCATCATGGATGTCGAAGGCCGCGGCCAGCTCGCTGGCGATGTTGTCGAACTGGCGGGTCTTGTAGCCGTTGCCGGTCTTTTCCGTATTGCCATGCATCGGGTCGCACACCCACAGCACGGTGCGACCGGAGTCACGCACGGCCTTCAGCAGGCCGGGCAGATGCTCGCCGATCCTGGCCGCGCCCATGCGGTGAATCAGGGTGATCCGCCCCGCTTCATCCTGCGGGTTGAGCACGTCCAGCAGCCGCAACAGGTGGTCACGCTGCATGCCCGGTCCCACCTTGATCGCGACCGGATTGCGGATGCCACGGAAATACTCGACGTGGGCGCCGTCCAGAGCCGCGGTGCGCATGCCGATCCAGGGCAGGTGGGTGGACAGGTTGAACCAGCCCCACTGGCGCGGAACCTGGCGTGTCTGGGCCTGCTCGTAGGGCAGCAGCAGGGCTTCGTGCGAGGTGTAGAAATCAACCCGCGAAAAGCCGTCCAGCGGTTCGCCGGCCAGGGTTTCCATGAACTTCAGCGAATTGCCGATGCCGTCGACCATCTGGCGGTATTCGGCGGCCAACGGCGAATGCTCGACCCAGCTCAGGTTCCAGTACTCGGGATGACGCAAGTCGGCAAAGCCGCCGTCAATCAGTGCGCGCACGAAGTTCATGGTCATGGCCGAACGCGCATGCGCCTGGATCATCCGTGCCGGATTGGGGCGCCTGGCCTCCGGCGTGAACTCCGGGCCGTTGACGATATCGCCGCGATAGCACGGCAGGCTCACGCCATCACGCTGCTCGGTGTCGGCCGAACGCGGCTTGGCATATTGCCCGGCAAACCGGCCGACGCGCAGTACCGGCAGTTTCAACCCGTGCACCAGCACCAGGCTCATCTGCAGCAGCACCTTGAGGCGATTGGTGATGACCGCGTCATTGCAATCGTCAAAGTTCTCCGCACAGTCGCCGCCCTGCAGCAGGAAGCGCTTGCCCTGCTGGGCCTCGGCCAGCAGATTCTTGACCGCCAGAACCTCCCAGGAGGTGACCAGCGGCGGCAGCGAAGACAATCGCTTCAGCGCGTGCTCAAGTTCGGCACTGTCTTCATAACTTGGCTGCTGCAAGGCGGTGCATTGCTGCCAGCTTGCCGGCTCCCAGCTTGCATCAGGGTGCACGGGCGCAACGGGTGAATGCTCGTTCATCAGTGAAACAGCCTCGGTTGTTGCGGGCGGCGTGAAGTCCACCAGGCCCAGACAGCAAGAATGATCAGACAGATCAGGGACCAGGCCGGCATGGCCAGGCCGAGAAAGGTCCAGTTCACCTCGGCACATTCGCCGGAGCCTGTCAGCACCATTTTCAGGGTCTGCGCCAGCGGGAACGTATCCAGCATGTAGCCCAGGCCGGGGCCGCAGGACGGCACCTGGTCGGCGGGCAGGGACTGCAGCCACAATTGGCGGCCTGCCACACCCATGCCGAACAGGGCGAACAGGGTCAGGAGCACCGCATACACGTGCCGCCCCACGCCACGCGGCGCATGCAGTCCACCGATCAGGAAAATGACACCCATGCCAATGAAAGCAATGCGCTGGAAAATGCACAGCGGACACGGCGAAATGAACTGGTAATACTGCACGTACAGGACGTAGGCCATGATGGCCACGCAGGCAGCAAAACCGAGCAGCCAGGCCGGCCGCATGGAAGGGCGCGCAGTGTTGGTCATTGGTTTGGACGCGTGCGACAAGGGCAGGACTGCATACACTAACGCGTGCGTGCCCAATTGTCAGCAAAGAAAAGCCCCGACAGACGATCTGCCGGGGCTTTGTGATCAGTTTTCAGCCTGGGTGCCGCTGCGGCCTTTTCGGGCCGGATCGGCAGGCCGGATTGCCGACCTATTCCGCGACGGCTGCCGACTGCAGGCGATCGACCAGCTCGACGTAAGCCATCGGCGCGTTGTCGCCGACGCGGTTGCCGCACTTGAGGATGCGCAGGTAGCCGCCCGGACGCTCGGTGTAGCGCGGACCCAGTTCGGAAAACAGCTTGCCGACCGCTTCCTTGTCGCGCAAACGCGCAAAGGCCAGGCGGCGATTGGCCACGCCATCCACCTTGGCCAGCGTGATCAGCGGTTCGGCCACGCGGCGCAGCTCCTTGGCCTTGGGCAAGGTGGTGCGGATCAGTTCGTGCTTGATGAGCGATGCCGCCATGTTCTTGAACATGGCCTGGCGATGGCTGCTGGTGCGGTTGAGCTTGCGCCCGGATTTCATGTGCCGCATGGTCTTGTTCCGTTTCTATGTATGTTAAACGTCATCCGGATCGCCGAGGCGTCCGTTTTCAACTGTTTCACTTCGGGCCCGCACAGGCATCGAGCCCGTGCAGCGGGTGGGCCGTGGAGCAAGCGGGTTACGGGAGCCGTTCCGGCACCAACCCACTCCCTGCTTCCTGCTTCCCACTCCCCTTCTCTCAGTCCATCTGCATGCCAGGCGCCAGTCCGGCTGGTGGCCAGTTCTCGAGGCGGGTACCCAGCTTGAGCTCGCGGCTTTCCAGCACTTCCTTGATCTCGTTGAGCGATTTCTTGCCCAGGTTCGGTGTCTTCAGCAGCTCGACCTCGGTCTTCTGCACCAGATCACCGATATAGTAGATGCTTTCCGCCTTCAGACAGTTGGCCGAGCGCACCGTCAGCTCCAGATCGTCGATCGGGCGCATCAACAGCGGATCCACGGCATCGGACTCGTCCTTCTCCTGGGTGGCTTCGCGCTTGCTGAAATCACCGAAGATGTGCAACTGATCCATCAGGATCTCGGCAGCCTGGCGCACCACTTCCTCGGGATCGATGGTGCCGTTGGTATCGATGGTCAGCACCAGCTTGTCCAGGTTGGTGCGCTGCTCGACACGGGCGGCGTCGACCTCGTAGGACACACGCCGAACCGGGCAGAACGAGGCGTCCAGCGGCAAGCGACCGATCGGGCGCGCGGCATCCTGGTCATCACCGGCGTCTTGTGCCGTGACCGGAAGATAGCCGACGCCGCGCTGCACCTTGAGGCGCATGTTGAGCGCGATGTCCTTGGTCAGGTTGCAGATCACCAGATCGGGATTGACGATCTCGACCGAGTGGTCGACAGTGATGTCACCGGCAGTCACCTCGCCCTTGCCCTTCTTGCTCAGGGTCAGCGTGGTTTCGTCGGTGCCGTGCATGCGGATGGCGACGTCCTTGAGGTTCAGAAGAACCTCGATGACGTCTTCCTGCAGGCCGTCCAGCGTCGTGTACTCGTGCAGCACTCCGTCGATTTCCACCTCAACGATGGCGCAACCGGGGATTGCCGACAGCAGAACGCGGCGCAGCGCGTTGCCGAGTGTATGCCCGAAACCACGCTCCAGGGGTTCAACGACCACCTTGGCACGATTGGTTGCAAGCTGCTCGACGCTCAGCCCACCGGGCTTGAGCACGCCAGTCGATGCGACTCCCATGTAGCAGACTCCTGAAAATTTTTACTTGGAATAGAGCTCGATGATGAGGTTCTCGTTGATGTCGGACGGCAAATCGACCCGCTCCGGCACCCGCTTGAACACACCCGAGAATTTCTTGGCATCCACTTCAACCCAGTCCGGCTGAAGATCCATGCTGTCCGACAGAGCCAGCGACTCGCCCACCCGCAACTGCTTGGTCGCGCGCTCGGTCAGGGACACTTCGTCGTCCGCCGAAACCTGATAGGACGGCACATTGACGCGCTTGCCATTGACCAGCACGGCGCGGTGCGACACCAACTGACGCGCCTGCGCACGCGTGACCGCGAAGCCCATGCGGTAGACCACGTTGTCCAAGCGGGTTTCCAGCAGCTGCAGCAGGATCTCGCCCGTGTTGCCGCGCGCGTGGGTCGCCTTCTTGTAGTAGTTGCGGAACTGGCGCTCGAGGACGCCGTAGATGCGCTTGACCTTCTGCTTCTCGCGCAACTGGACCGCATAGTCCGACAGACGCATGCGACGGTTGGCGCCGTGCTGGCCGGGCTTGTTGTCCAGCTTGCACTTGGTATCCAGCGCACGCTCCGGGCTCTTCAGCCCCAGATCCGTACCTTCGCGACGGGCCAGCTTGCAGGTTGCTCCACGATATCGTGCCATGATCTTTTTCCTTTACACCCGACGCTTCTTGGGGGGACGACAGCCGTTGTGCGGAATCGGCGTGACATCGATGATGTTGGTCACCTTGTACCCCAGCGAATTCAGCGAACGCACGGCAGACTCGCGCCCGGGGCCGGGGCCCTTGATGCGAACCTCGACCGACTTCAACCCGTAATCCTGAGCTGCACGCCCGGCCCGTTCGGCCGCCACCTGGGCTGCAAACGCCGTGGACTTGCGCGAACCACGGAAACCGGCACCACCCGAGGTGGCCCAGGACAACGCGTTGCCCTGACGGTCGCTGATGGTGATGATGGTGTTGTTGAACGAAGCGTGCACATGCGCGATGCCGTCGGTGACGACGCGCTTGTTCTTCTTTCGGGTCTTGACCGGTTTAGCCATGTTTTATGAGTCCGAGGCTTTTATTGAAATGGCGACCGAGAATGGCCGCTTTTTTGCTTTTCTGTTTCGACCAGCGCAAATCAGCGCTTGATCGGGCGCCGCGGACCCTTGCGGGTACGGGCGTTGGTACGCGTGCGCTGACCGCGCAACGGTAGGCCGCGACGATGGCGCAGACCACGATAGCTGCCCAGATCCATCAGCCGCTTGATGCTCATGCCGACTTCGCGGCGCAGATCGCCTTCAATGGTGTAGCGGCCAACCGCGGTGCGCAGCTGCTCGACTTCACCTTCACTGAGGGCCTTGATCGGGGTGGCCGGATCGATGTTCAGTTCGCTGCAGATCTTGCGCGCCCGTGAACGGCCAACACCATAAATGCTTTGCAGCCCGATCCATACATGTTTGTGGGTGGGCAGGTTAACGCCCGCAATACGCGCCATGAGGTGCTCTCTCCAAAAATGAAATTGGAAACCGGCCGGGATTCGGGACAAGCACCCGGCCACGACAAGATTCCAGCGCAGTGAACAAGAAATTATAACGTGAATGCGCCGTCAACGGAAGCCCCTCCGGGGCGACCCTGACAACCGGGCAAACTGCGCGTTGCCCGCATTCGTATCCGATGACCGCCTGCGCCTCAACGACCGCGCAGATTGGCCTTTTTCAACAAGCTGTCGTACTGATGGCTGACCAGGTGGGCCTGAATCTGGGACGTGAAGTCCATGACCACGACCACCACGATCAGCAGCGAGGTACCCCCGAAGTAGAACGGCACGTGCCAGGCAGTCTGCAGAAAGGTCGGGATCAGGCAGACCGCGGTCAGGTAAAGTGCGCCCACGCCGGTCAGCCGGGTCAGCACACCGTCAATGTAATTGGCTGTCGCCTTGCCCGGACGAATACCCGGAATCAGGGCACCGGAGCGCTTGAGGTTGTCCGCCGTCTCCTGCGCATTGAACACGATCGCGGTGTAGAAGAAGGTGAACAGGATGATCATGGCGGCATACAGCACCATGTACAGCGGCTCACCTGGCGACAGTGAGGCGGTCACGGTCTGCAGCCAGCGCATCTGGCTGGCATCGTGAAACCAGGACGCCGCCGTGGCCGGAAACATGATCAGGCTGGAGGCAAAGATCGGGGGGATCACGCCCGACATGTTGATCTTCAGCGGCAGGTGCGAACTCTGGTTCATGTAGGCCTGCTGGCCACCCTGGCGCCGCGCGTAGTTCACGGTGATACGGCGCTGGGCGCGTTCCATGAAGACCACGAAGGCGGTTACGAGCAGCACGATCGCAGCCACCAGAATGACCTTCAGGGTCGACAGCTCGCCATTCTGCGCCATGGTCAGCGTGTGCGCCAGCGCCGCGGGCAGACCCGCCACGATGCCTGCGAAGATCAGCAACGAAATGCCGTTGCCGATGCCGCGCTCGGTCATCTGCTCGCCCAGCCACATCAGGAACATGGTGCCGGCCGTCAGGCACACCACCGAGGCCAGAATGAAGCCGACACCCGGCGTGAACACGATCGGCACGCCGCCGGCGCTGCCCTGAGCCTGCAAGGCCGATGCAACGGCAAAGGACTGAAAGATCGCCAGGCCCACCGTGCCGTAACGCGTGTAGCTGGTCAGCTTGCGCTGGCCGGCCTGACCCTCCTTCTTCAGCGCCTGCCAACTGGGCAGGACCGCCGCAAACATCTGCACCACGATGGATGCAGAGATGTAGGGCATGACACCCAGGGCGAACAGCGAAAAGCGCGACAGGGCGCCGCCGGAGAACATGTTGAACATGCTCAGCAGGCCGTTCTGCCCGATCAGGCGCGCCATGGCCTCCGGGTTGACGCCCGGCACCGGGATGAACGAGCCCAGGCGGAACACCACCAGCGCACCGACCACGAACAGGATGCGCTGGCGCAACTCGGTCAGTTTGCCCATGGAGCCCAGAAGGCTGTTGCTTTGCGCTTTCGCCATTGAATCGGCCTCTCTTTACTCGACGCTGCCGCCGGCGGCCTCGATGGCTGCCTTGGCACCGGCCGTAGCCAACACGCCGCTGATCCTGACGGCACGCTCGATCTCGCCCTTCTTGACGACCTTGACCCGCTTGGCGCCGGCGTGCACCAGGCCCGCCTTGCGCAGCACGTCCAGATCAATGCTGTCCGCATTGATGTTGTTCAGCTGATACAGGAAAACCTGCGCCGACTGATCCGCCTTGCGCGAATGGAAACCGACCTTGGGCAGGCGGCGCTGCAGTGGCATCTGGCCACCCTCGAAACCCGGGGTGTGCGTGTTGCCGGCACGAGCGTGCTGGCCCTTGTGGCCGCGGCCAGCGGTCTTGCCGGAACCGGAGCCGATACCGCGTCCGACGCGCTTGCGCGCCTTGCGTGAGCCTTCAGCCGGCTTGATGTCATTGAGTCGCATGCTGTTACTCCTCTACCCGTACAAGGTAGTTGACCTTGTTGATCAGACCGCGAACCTGCGGGCTGTCTTTCAATTCGCGTACATCGTCGACCTTGTTCAGGCCCAGGGCGCGCACGCTCAGACGATGGCGCTGCTGCACACCGGCCAGGCCCTTGACCAGGCGGACGCGGACTGTGTTGTCCTTGCTCATGACATCACCTCTTCGACGGTCTTGCCGCGCTTGTCGGCAATCTGCTGCGGCGAGGACATGGACTTGAGGCCCTTGATGGTCGCACGCACCAGGTTGATCGGGTTGCGCGAGCCCACCGCCTTGGCCAGCACGTCGGTTACACCAACCACTTCCAGCACGGCACGCATGGCACCGCCGGCAATCACGCCGGTACCTTCCGAGGCCGGCTGCATGTAGACGCGTGCCGCGCCATGGTTGGCCTTGATGGCGTACCACAGGGTGCCGTTGTTCAGGTTCACCTTGATCATGTTGCGGCGGGCGCGCTCCATGGCCTTGGAGATGGCCAGGGGCACTTCACGTGCCTTGCCATAGCCAAACCCCACGCTGCCTTCACCGTCGCCGACCACGGTCAGCGCGGTGAAGCTCATCTGACGGCCACCTTTGACGGTCTTGGCCACGCGATTGACGGCAATCAGCTTCTCCTGAAGGCCGTCTGCACTTTCTCGATCATTGCTGGACATTGTCTTTCCTGTTTGCTCCACCGCAGTGGAGGCTTCTGCTTACGGCACCAGGGCCGCTTGGAGTTGTTGTGTGTTGCCGGGAATCGGGAATTGAGAATCGGGAATCGCAAAAGCGGGTGGAAACCTTGCTCGCTCTTCCGATTCCCGATTCCCGAATCCCGGCCTTTCAGAATTTCAACCCGCCTTCGCGGGCGGCGTCGGCCAGCGCCTTGATGCGGCCGTGGTATTTGAAACCGGAACGGTCAAAGGCAACCGACTCGACACCGGCAGCCCTGGCCTTTTCGGCCACGGCCTTGCCAACGGCGGCGGCGGCAGCCATGTCCTTGGTGCTCTTGAGCCCGTCGCGCACGTCTTTCTGCAAGGTCGAGGCGGCAGCCAGGACGGTATCGCCGCTGGCCGAGAAGACCTGGGCGTAAATGTGCTGACCTGTACGATGCACACTCAGGCGTGGCACGGCGAGCTTGCGGATTTTCATGCGTGTGGACTTGGCACGACGCAGTCTGGATTCGTTCTTGTTCACTGTCATTCTCCGAAGCGGATCGGCGTTTTGAAAGACCGGCCGGAAGCAGCCGGCTTTTTGCGCGGCGCAGGCCGCGTTTCAATCAGGCCTTCTTGGCTTCCTTCATGATGATACGTTCACCGGCATAGCGCACACCCTTGCCCTTGTAGGGCTCGGGCGGCCGAAAGCTGCGGATTTTGGCCGCCACCTGGCCAACAAGCTGCTTGTCGGCACCCTTGACCACAATCTCGGTTGCACTCGGGGTTTCCAGGGTGATGCCCTCGGGCATCGCGAACTCGACCGGGTGGGAAAAGCCCAGGGACAGATTGAGGTTCTTGCCCGCAAGCTGGGCACGATAACCGACGCCCACCAGCTCCAGCTTGCGCTCAAAACCCTCGCTGACACCCTGAACCATATTGGCCAGCAAGGCGCGGGCGGTGCCGGCAAACTTGACGTTGTCCGGCTGGTCCGCACTGCAACTGAGGGAGCCGTCTTCCTGGCTCACCGACACGCCGGGCAGCGATGCCATGCTCAGGGCGCCCTTGGGCCCCTTGACCGCAATGGCCTCGTCGCTGATCTGGCACTCGACACCCTTGGGCAGGGTGATGGGTTGGTTGGCTACTCGTGACATGATTGCGCTCCGTCAGGCCACCATGCCGATGACTTCGCCACCCACGCCCTGCTTGCGGGCCTGGGCGTCGGTCATCAGGCCGGACGACGTGGAAACAATGGAAACACCCAGGCCACCCAGCACCTTGGGCAGATCGTCCTTGCCCCGGTACACGCGCAGGCCGGGCCGGCTGAAGCGCTGCAGGCGCTCGATGGCAGGCTTGCCCTGGAAGTACTTCAGCTGAATGTCGAGGTCGGCCTTGTTGCCGTCCTTGACTTCACTGAAGTCCAGAATGTAGCCCTCGTCCTTGAGCAGGCCGGCAATGGCCTTCTTCACACGCGATGAGGGCATGGACACATGCGCCTTGCCCACCATCTGGGCATTGCGGATGCGGGTGAACATGTCACCAATGGGATCAGTCATGCTCATGTTTCAATTCCTGATGTAATGCATCGATATCCGTGGATACGGGAATCGGGAATGGGGAATGGGGAATTGGAAGAGCCGCCTTTTGGCCATTCCCGATTCTCGATTCCCGATTCCCGGCTTTTCTACCAGCTCGCCTTGCGCAGGCCCGGCACGTCACCACGCATGGTGGCTTCGCGCAGCTTGTTGCGGCCCAGGCCAAACTTGCGGTAGACGGCGCGCGGGCGTCCGGTCAGCACGCAACGGGTGCGCATGCGGACCGGGCTGGAGTCGCGCGGCAGCTTCTGCAGCTTGGCCTGCGCTTCCATCTTCTCGTCGTAGCTGGATTCGGGGTTGACCACGATCGCCTTCAGTTCGGCGCGGCGGGCGGCATATTTTTCCACCAGCTTCGCACGCTTGCGATCGCGTTCAATCATTGATTTCTTGGCCATGCTTTAAACCTTGAGTCTCAATTATGGGTCTGGGGATGGATCAGAGCGGAATGCGACAGGCTTGTGCTTTTCGCGATTCCCGATTCTCCATTCCCGATTCCCGGCAAAACGTCAATTACGGAACGGGAAACCAAACGCCGCGAACAGCGCCTTGGATTCCTCGTCGCTTTTTGCTGTGGTGGTGAAGGCGATGTCCATGCCGCGCAGCGCATCGATCTGGTCGTATTCGATTTCCGGGAACACGATCTGCTCCTTGACGCCCATGTTGAAGTTGCCGCGGCCGTCAAAGGACCGGCCCGACACACCACGGAAGTCGCGGGTACGCGGCAGGGACACATTGATCAGACGGTCCAGGAACTCCCACATGCGCTGACGGCGCAGGGTCACCTTGCAGCCAATCGGCCAGCCATCGCGAATCTTGAACGAGGCCACCGACACGCGCGCCTTGGTGGTCACCGGCTTCTGGCCGGCGATCCTGGTCATGTCGGACAGTGCGTTTTCCAGCACCTTCTTGTTGCCCACGGCTTCGCCCACGCCCATGTTGAGCGTGATCTTGCTGAAGCGCGGCACCTGCATGACATTCTTGTAGCCGAACTGCTTCATCAGCTTCGGCACCACTTCTTCGCGGTAAATTTTTTCCAGACGGCTCATTGCATCAGTCCTCAAGCGTCGAGCATTTCATTGTTCGAGCGGAACACGCGCACCTTGCGCTGGCGCTCACCCTCGCCGCTCTTGAGCAGCTTGTAGCCGATGCGCTCGCCCTTGCCGGTGGCGCTGTTGAGCGGCATCACATTGGAAATGTGGATCGATGCTTCACGCTCGATGATGCCACCCGGCTGCTGCGCCTGCGGGTTGGGTTTGGTGTGGCGCTTGATCAGGTTGATGTTGGACACGAACACGCGATCGCCATCCACGCGCAGAACTTCGCCGCGCTGGCCCTTGTTCTTGCCGGTTGTCACGATCACCTGATCGCCTTTCTTGATTCTGTTCATTGTCCTGAATCTCTCGATATCTGTAGCGTGACTGACAAACCGGTTCGCAGGGAATGCTGCAAATCCCGAATCACCAATCCCGAATCCCGGCCGTCAAAGTACCTCTGGCGCCAGCGATACGATTTTCATGAAGCGCTCGCTGCGCAGCTCGCGTGTCACCGGTCCGAAAATACGGGTGCCGATCGGCTCCAGCTTGGCGTTGAGCAGCACGGCGGCGTTGCCATCGAAACGGATCAGCGAGCCGTCCGGGCGACGCACACCCTTGGCGGTACGCACCACGACGGCGTTGTACACCTCGCCCTTTTTCACCTTGCCGCGCGGAATGGCTTCCTTGACGGACACCTTGATCACGTCGCCGATGCGTGCATACCGGCGCTTGGATCCACCCAGCACCTTGATGCACATCAGTTCGCGAGCGCCGCTGTTGTCTGCCGCGGCAAGCGTGCTTTGCATCTGAATCATGTCTCGACTCCTCGCTTACTGTTGCGGCGCACGGTCGAGAACCTCGACCAGGCGATGGTGCTTGGTCTTGGACATCGGCCGACACTCGGCGACGCGAACCAGGTCACCCTCGCGGGCATCGCCGTTCTCGTCATGCACGTGCAACTTGGTCGAACGGCGCAGAATCTTGCCCAGCAGGCGGTGCTGCTGCTGGCGCTCGACCAGGATGGTCAGTGTCTTGTCCATCTTGTTGCTGATGACGCGCCCGTCCAGGGTACGCAGGATTTTCTTCTTGTCGCTCATGACTGCGATCCTTGGTTGGCCTTGCTCTGGCCCAGCAGCATCTTGGTGCGGGCGATCTCGCGCCGAACGCGGCGCAACTGATGGGGTTGGCTCAACTGACCCGAACCCTTCTGCATGCGCAGATTGAATTGCTCTTTGCGCAGATCCAGCAGATGGCTCTCGAGCTGATCCGGCGACTGCGAGCGAAGCTCCCTGATATCCATTAGACCACCGCCCTTGTCACAAACTGGGTCTGTACCGAAAGTTTGGCCGCGGCCAGGCGGAATGCCTCGCGTGCCGTCCCCTCGTCCACACCCTCGATTTCATACAACATGCGCCCGGGCTGCACCGGGGCCACCCAGTACTCGACCGCACCCTTGCCCTTGCCCATACGCACTTCGATCGGCTTTTTGGTGATCGGCTTGTCGGGAAACACGCGGATCCACAACTTGCCACCACGCTTGACGTAGCGGGTGATGCAACGACGCGCGGCTTCAATCTGGCGGGCGGTAATCTGGCCGTGGGTCACGGCCTTGAGGCCAAACTCGCCAAAGCTGACCAGATTGGAATTATAGCTCAGACCGCGGTTGCGACCCTTGTGCGTCTTGCGATATTTGGTTCGTTTTGGTTGCAACATGATTAAGCTTCCGTCTTGGCCTTGGCGCGATCACGACCGCCACGCTTTTCCCGGCGGTCCTGGCGCGGAGCACGGTCCTTGCGCGGCGCACCGCGACCACCGCGATCGTCTTCTTCTTCGTGCTGGCCGACCGCACTGAAATCGAAAATCTCGCCCTTGTACACCCAGGTCTTGATGCCGATGATGCCGTAGGTCGTCTTGGCCTCGGCAAAACCGTAGTCGATGTCGGCACGCAGCGTATGCAGGGGTACGCGACCTTCGCGATACCACTCCGAACGCGCGATTTCGGCACCGTTCAAGCGGCCGGCCACGTGCACCTTGATGCCCAGGGCACCCAGACGCATGGCATTGCCGACGGCACGCTTCATGGCGCGGCGGAACATGATGCGGCGCTCAAGCTGCTGCGCGATGGACTCGGCAACGAGCTGTGCGTCCAGTTCCGGCTTGCGCACTTCGGACACGTTGATGTGCGTGGGCACGCCCATCATGTCGGTCACCTGCTGGCGCAGCTTCTCGATGTCCTCGCCCTTCTTGCCGATCACCACACCCGGCCGCGCCGTGTGGATGGTGATGCGGGCGGTCTGAGCCGGACGCTCGATCTTGATGCTGGACACGCCGGCCTGAGCCAGCTTCTCCTCAAGCATCTTGCGCACTTTCAGGTCGGCTTCGAGGTACTTGGCGTAGTCGCGCTTGTTGGCGTACCACTTGGAATTCCAGTCCCGCGAAATGCCGAGACGAATGCCGGTCGGATGTACTTTATGACCCATCTGCTTTTCCCGTTCAGTTGCCGACGACGACAGTGATGTGACTGCTGCGCTTGAGGATGCGGGTACCGCGTCCCTTGGCGCGCGCACGGAAGCGCTTCATCATCGGACCGTCATCCACGAAGATGGTGGAGATCTTCAGTTCATCCACATCGGCGCCCATGTTGTTCTCGGCGTTGGCCACGGCCGACAGCAACACCTTGCGCACGATGTGCGCGGCCTTCTTGTTGGTGAACTGCAAAACGTCGTTGGCCTGGGCCACGGGCATGCCGCGCACCATGTCGGCCACCAGACGAACCTTCTGGGCGGAGATGCGGGCGCCACGGAGCACGGCGCGGGTTTGAGTGCTGGTATCCATCACTTGGCCTTCTTGTCACCGGAGTGACCCTTGAATGTACGCGTCACCGCAAATTCACCCAACTTGTGACCGACCATGTTTTCGTTGATCAGCACCGGCATGTGCACGCGTCCGTTGTGCACGGCGATGGTCATGCCGACCATTTCCGGCACAATCATGGAGCGGCGCGACCAGGTCTTGATCGGGCGGCGCGAATTGGTGGCGGAGGCGGCCTCCACCTTCTTCAGCAGGTGCAGGTCGACGAACGGACCCTTTTTCAATGAACGTGGCATGTCGGCTTCCTGTTACTTGCTGCGGCGGCGCACAATGAACTTGTCGGTGCGCTTGTTGCTGCGCGTCTTGTAGCCCTTGGTGGGCACGCCCCACGGGCTGACCGGGTGGCGACCACCCGAGGTGCGGCCCTCACCACCGCCATGCGGATGGTCGACCGGATTCATGACCACGCCGCGCACGGTCGGGCGAATGCCGCGCCAGCGCTTGGCGCCGGCCTTGCCCAGTTTGCGCAGGCTGTGCTCGGAGTTGCCGACTTCACCAATCGTGGCCTGGCAATCCACCAGCACCTTGCGCATCTCGCCCGAGCGCAAACGCAGGGTTGCGTAACCCAGTTCGCGTGCCACGAGCTGCGCCGAGGAACCGGCGCTGCGTGCAATCTGCGCGCCCTTGCCCGGCTTCATCTCGATGCAGTGCACCGTGGTGCCGACCGGGATATTGGCCAGCGGCAGGCTGTTGCCCGGCTTGATCGGCGCCTCCTTGCCGGCCATCAGCTGATCACCGGCTTGCACGCCCTTGGGCGCGATGATGTAGCGGCGTTCGCCGTCGGCATAGCAGACCAGAGCGATGTGCGCGGTGCGGTTGGGATCGTATTCGATGCGCTCGACGCGGCAGGCGATGCCGAGCTTGTTGCGCTTGAAATCGATGATGCGGTACTGCTTCTTGTGTCCGCCACCGCGATGCCGCGTGGTGATGCGGCCGGCATTGTTGCGGCCACCAGTACGCGACTTGGACTCGGTCAGGGGCGCATGCGGCGCACCCTTGTGCAGACCCGGCGTCTTGACGCGGACCGTGCCGCGGTTGCCCGCCGAGGTCGGTTTGAGTTTGATCAGTGCCATCTGTGTGACTCCTTACGCCTTGGCCATGACGTCGATGCCCTGACCTTCGGCCAGGCGCACATAGGCCTTGCGTGTTCCGCGGCGGCGACCGGCGCGGAAACGAAACATTTTCTGCTTGCCCTTGATGTTCACCAGGTTGACGTTCTCGACCGTGACTTCGAACATCTGCTCGACGGCCGACTTGACGTCACTCTTGGTCGCATCGGGCGCAACCAGAAACACGTATTGATTGTGCTCGGCCAGACGCGCACTCTTTTCAGAGATGTGCGGGGCCCGCAACACGGAAATGATGCGCTCGGTGCTCATGCCAGCCTTTCCTCCAGTTTCTTCACGGCCGCCACGGTCATGACGACTTTCTCGGCGCCAACCAGGCTGACCGGATCCAGCACGTCGGCATCAATGATCTGCACATTGCGCAGATTGCGGGCCGACAGGTACAGCGCTTCGCTGCCGTTCTCGCTGACAATCACCAGACGGCCGGATGCCGGCACCGAGTCACCCAGTTTGGACAACAGACCCTTGGTGCTGGGCGCGTCCATGTCGAGCTCGCTGACCACGCTCAGACGCTCCTGCCGGTTGAGCTCGGCAAGAATCGAGCGCAGGGCACCTCGGTACATCTTGCGGTTGACCTTCTGCGAATGGTCGCGCGGCTTGGCCGCGAAGGTCTTGCCGCCGCCCACGAAGATCGGGGCAGTCAGGGCACCATGACGTGCACCGCCACCCTTCTGCCGCTTGGACTTCTTGGTGGTGCCCGACATCTCGCCGCGGCTGAGCTGCGCCTTGGTGCCTGCGCGCGCGCCATTCTGATAAGCCACGACAACCTGGTGAACCAGGGCTTCGCGGAAGTCGGCACCGAACACGGCCTCGGAGACCTGGATCGACTTGCCGTCTGTCACATTCAGTTGCATGTCCTGTTCCTCAAGCCTTGGTGGTCGCACGGATGATCACGTCGCCACCGGTCGCGCCCGGGACAGCACCCTTGATCGCGATCAGATGACGTTCGGCGTCCACCTTGACCACTTCCAGGCCCTGTGCCGTGCGGCGCACTGCACCCATGTGACCGGCCATCTTCTTGCCCGGGAACACGCGGCCCGGTGTCTGGTTCTGACCGATCGAGCCCGGTGCACGGTGCGACAGCGAGTTGCCGTGGGTGGCATCCTGCATGCGGAAGTTGTGGCGCTTGACGCCACCGGCAAAGCCCTTGCCCTTGCTGACCCCGGCCACGTCGACAATCTGGCCGACCTCAAACACGTCACCGGCCGCGATTTCGCTGCCCAGCTCGTACTTGCCGGCGTCCTCGGCGCTGACCCGGAACTCCCACAGGCCGCGACCCGGCTCGACCTTGGCCTTGGCGAAGTGGCCCCTGGCCGGTTGGGTCAGCAGCGACGCGCGCTTGTTGCCCGCCGTAACCTGCACCGCGCTGTAACCGTCGATCTCGTCGGTCTTGATCTGGGTCACGCGATTCGGCGTCGCCTCGATCAGCGTCACCGGAATCGAGCTGCCGTCTTCGGTGAAGACCCGGCTCATGCCGCGTTTTTTGCCTACCAATCCAATACTCATGATGGTTCTCGTTGTGTTCAATTCCGGGAATCGGGGATGGAGAATCGGGAATCGCAAAAGCAGCTCTTGCCGATGCCGTCCCGTTTCGCGATTCCCGTCTCCCGATTCCCGGGCTCAGCCCAATTTGATCTGCACATCCACGCCAGCGGCAAGATCGAGCTTCATCAATGCGTCCACGGTCTTGTCATTGGGGTCGACGATGTCCATCACGCGCTTGTGCGTGCGTGTTTCGTACTGGTCACGCGCATCCTTGTCGACGTGTGGCGAAACCAGGATGGTGTAACGCTCGATCTTGGTCGGCAGCGGAATCGGGCCGAGCACGGTGGCGCCGGTGCGCTTGGCCGTCTCGACAATCTCGCTGGCCGAACGGTCGATCAGCCGGTGGTCATACGCCTTGAGGCGAATGCGGATCTTCTGGTTTGCCATTGTCCTGTACCTTCAAAAGAGCAGTGTTGTTTCTTGTCGCGAGAGGGTTTTCACCCTTTCGGTTCCGGGAATCGGGAATGGGGAATCGCAAGAGCGGCAGCCTGAGGCGCTTTGGCTTTT
>CBFGSA010000022.1:0-28239 GCA_965651365.1 uncultured Rhodanobacteraceae bacterium
CCGGCCTGAAGCGCAGCGGCGCTGTAGTCCAGGTGCGTATCGGTGGAGCTGGCCACGACAATGCCATGCACCGCTTCGTCGTGCAGCACAGCGTCGAGATCGGTGGCCTCGCTACCCCATTCAGCAGCAACGCTGCGCGCGCTTGCTTCGTTGGCGTCGATCACTCCCCTCAGGTGAAGTTTGGGGTGCAGCGCGATGTTGCGCGCATGGATATGGCCAATCCGCCCTGCACCAATCAGTACGATGTTATGCATATTCAATTATCCATGGATGTCGGTGTGGCAGGTAGTGCCGGGTGGCACGGCTTGCCTGTGCGTGCCGATTGGTCGCAGGCTTCCGCAAGAATCAGCGCAGCAACGCCGTCTCGGTAGCTGACTACGGATTTGACCAGGTTTTCCACCACATCGGCAAAATGATTGATCTGATCACGGTAGGCAGCCGCGTAGCGAGTGCCAAAATCCGGCTTGATTGCGCTGTAGATTTGCGCATGTCCGGTACGGACCATCACCGTGTCTTGCGCTTCGTTTCCGGCGCAGATCATCCCTTCGGAGCCAAAAGCTTCGATGCGCTGATCGTAGCCATAGCCACTGCGGCGGGTATTGCTGATCACACACAATCGGCCGCTGGCCGTTCGCAGGACAGTTCGTGCCGTGTCAAAATCACCTTGTTGACCAATCTCCGGATCGACCAGGCAACTGGCTTGGGTAAACACGGTTTCGGGTTCTTCGTCCATCAGCCAACGCGCCAGGTCAAGATCGTGGATCGTGAAATCTCGGAACAAGCCGCCGCTGCTGGGGATGAACCCCGGCGGTGGTGTGGCGGGGTCATGATTGATAATGTGGAGACTCTCCAATCGTCCCGCACAGTCAGTCGAGAGCTGTTGCTTGAGACGCTTGAAGGCCGGGTCAAAGCGGCGGTTGAAGCCAAGCAGAAAACGGGATTCATCGAATTTCGGCCACGCAGCGCGAACTTTGGCCAGATCAAGATCAATCGGTTTTTCGCAGAACACAGCCTTGCCCGCCTCCATCGCAGCGAGGGCGTTGGCGAGATGTTGATCGGTAGAACTGCAAACAAGTACGCCCTTGATGTCCGGATCGTCCAGCACTCTGGACAAGGAAGCTGCCTCGGCGGCGAACTCGGCCATGAAGGGTTCCGCCGCCGCCGGATTGGGATCTACGACATATTTCAAGTGCAATCGCGGGTGCTGTGCCGCGTTGCGGCCATGTATGCCACCCATGCGTCCGGCCCCGATCAAAGCGACGTCAGTCGATTTCAAGTCGTACACTCCCCTGCGTGCTGGCGTGATTGCCTATGGAATCAATATTCTGATATAAATTGTAATAGAATTTTCAGTCAAACATGGTGGGTGGTCAAGTAGACGGCCAGGCCTGCCCCCGGACTTAAAGCGAAAGGAGAACACGATGGCTACCAAGGAGTCACCACCGACGACGGCAGAGGAGCTACGTGCGGCGATACTTGAACGATACGAGTCGCTCAGCAAACGCTTGCAGCAGATTGCCAGCTATGTGCTGGATGAGCCCAACACGGTTGCGCTGGAAACACTGGCCGTGCTTGCAGAGCGCTGCAACGTACAACCGTCGGCCATCGTACGCTTCGCCAAGTCCTTCGGGTTCAATGGTGCAACGCAGATGCAACGCCTGTTTCGTGATGGCCTGCTGTCTGGCAGCGCCTCGGTCGGTTACGGGGAGCGCATTCGCCAATTCAGGAGTTCGGTCGAGGGCAAAGTTCCGGTCGATCCGGAACAGGTGCTGTCGGAGTTCATCCAGGGCAATGTGCTTGCCTTGCAGAACCTCGGGGACAAGGTCGAAAAGCAGGATCTCAATAACGCAGTCCAGTTGATTGAAGAGGCCGCGACCATCTATGTGGCGGGTTTTCGTCGTTCCTTCCCGGTAGCCGCCTATCTGGCGTATTCCTTGCATCAAGTCGACAAGAAGACGATGTTTATCGATAGCCTTGGTGGCATGAGCCGAGAGCAGATTCATGCGATATCCGCCGAGGATCTGCTGATTGTGGTGAGCTACCACCCGTACGCTGAAGAGGCGGTGCACCTGATTGACGCCGCCGCCGCTGTTGGCTGCCCGGTGCTGTCTATGACCGACAGCTTGGTCAGCCCCGTGGCCAAGCCGGCCAGTCTTGTATTGCAGGTACGAGAGGCCGAAATCCGCAAGTTTCGGTCCCTGTCCGCGTCGATGTGCCTGGCACAGTCTCTGGTCATTGCCTACGCATTCGCCAACAACGCGAAGGTCCGCAACGGAGCCAAGGCAAAGAAAGGCAAGCAACGCAAGAAATGAAACATATGTTGCAAAAAAATGTATAATGGAATATACATTACGCTCAACGTGTGGGCGTGCCACCGACGACCTGTGAGAGAAGTGCTATGCCGGGATCGGAACATCGGCTTGATCTGATAACTTTGGGTAGATCCTGTATCGACCTTTATGGCAACCAGCTTGGCGGCCGACTTGAGGATATGATGTCGTTCGCCAAATATGTGGGGGGCAGCCCGACCAATACGGCTGTTGGTGGGTCCCGCTTGGGGCTGCGTACGGGCTTGGTGAGCCGGGTGGGAGCGGACCACTTCGGGCGCTTCATCCATGAGCAACTGGTTCGCGAGGGAGTTTCGGTGACCGGACTCGTGTCCGACCCGGAGCGACTGACCGCGCTTGTGTTTCTGGGAATCCGCGACCCTGAAACCTTCCCTCTGATTTTCTATCGCGAGAACTGTGCCGACATGGCACTGACCACCAAGGACATTGATCCCGCCTTCATTCAGTCGGCATCGGCCGTGCTGATCAATGGAACGCATCTGTCGACGCCCGAGGTTTTCGAGGCGTCCTTGCATGCGTGCCGACTGGCACGCGAGGCCGGCGCTCGGATCATATTCGACGTGGACTACCGCCCGGTTCTGTGGGGTCTTACCCGAAAAGACATGGGGGAAAACCGCTTTGTAGCAAACGCTGGTGTCACCCAGCGTTTGCAGGATGTTCTGCCACTGTGCAATTTGGTGGTGGGCACCGAAGAAGAGATGCATATTCTGGGTGGTAGCGAAGACACGCTTGCTGCGCTGCGCGAAATCCGCAATCAGACGGAGGCCTTGCTGGTATGTAAACGCGGTGCCACGGGTTGTACAGCATTTCCGGATGCCATCCCGGAGTCACTCGATGAGGGCGTCATGGGTCATGGCTACCCGGTGGATGTCTACAATGTCCTTGGCGCCGGCGATGCATTCATGGCCGGATTTCTGCGTGCCTGGTTGCGTGACGAGCCGCTGCAGACGGCCTGCAACTACGGCAACGCCTGCGGCGCGATTGTGGTGTCCAGGCACGGCTGCGCGCCCGCCATGCCAAGCTGGGACGAGCTGCAGATGTTTCTCGACGATCAGCGCGGCAGGCCTTTTCGCCTGCGCGAAGATGAAACATTGGAACAGCGGCATTGGGCGGATACACGCACGGGTTCGTGGCCGCAACTGACGATTCTGGCTATGGATCACCGCAGCCAGTTCGAGGCGCTGTGCTCCGATACTGGCGCAAGTCCGGAGCGCATCTCGGCTTTCAAGTCGCTTGCGCTACGCGCCGTGGATGCGGTCGCCAATGGCAGCTCCGAGTTTGGTGTTTTGCTGGACGGGCGGTATGGCATGCGGGGACTCGAAGCGGCTGCTGACTACCCCTATTGGACAGGTCGTCCTATCGAAGCCGCCGGATCCAGGCCGCTGGAATTCGAATGCTCGGCGGACGTGGCCACGGAGATCGCGACCTGGCCTCGGCACCATGTTGTGAAATGTCTGGTGTTCTACCATCCGGATGATCCCGAAGAACTCCGGCTGCGGCAGGAGCGCCAGCTGCTTCGCTTGCAGGATGCGTGTCGCAAGACAGGTCATGAGCTGCTGCTGGAAATCATTGCGTCCCAGCATGGCTCGCTGAACGAGACCACGGTGGCAGGAATTATTCAGCGATTCTACGAGTTGGGGCTGCGCCCCGACTGGTGGAAGCTTGAACCCGACGCGGACGAGCGTGTCTGGGTCAATATCGGGCAGGTCATTCGTGACAATGATGCGAGCTGTCGAGGGGTTTTGTTGCTGGGCTTGCAGGCCAGCGAAGAACGCCTTGCCGCGATGATGCGTACCGCGGCAACGCATCCGATCGTGAAAGGGTTCGCCGTGGGGCGCACGATATTTGCAGACGTGGCCGAACGCTGGATGTTGGGGCAAATTGACGACGATTTGGCTGTGCAGGAATTGGCGCAGCGCTTTGGCCGTCTGGTCGATATATGGCGATCGGCATCCCACGAAGCTAAGCAGGCGGCTCTCCTTGCAGTGAATTGAGGTGTTGTGAAATGTCGACAGTTAGGCTCACGGCAGCCCAGGCAACGATCCGCTGGCTGGGTGCCCAGATGGTGTCCGTGGATGGGCGGCAACAGTGCTTTATCGCGGGTGCTTGGGCGATATTCGGGCACGGCAACGTCGCTGGACTGGGCGAAGCATTGCATGCCCAGCGCGACACTATCCCCACCTGGCGTGCACACAACGAACAAGCCATGGCGCACGCCGCCATTGCCTATGCGAAGCAGGTCCGCCGTCGCCGCGCCATGCTTTGTACCACGTCGATCGGCCCCGGGGCGACCAACCTGGTGACCGCTGCCGCGCTGGCGCATGTCAACCGCTTGCCTGTTTTGCTGATGCCCGGCGATGTGTTTGCAAACCGTCAGCCCGACCCTGTGCTTCAGCAGCTTGAGGATTTCACCGACGGCACGGTATCGGTGAATGACTGCCTGCGGCCCGCGTCTCGATACTTTGATCGAATCGTGCGGCCAGAGCAGTTGATGGATGCCCTGCCGAAAGCCATGGCCGTGATGACCGATCCGGCAACATGTGGTCCGGTGACACTGGCGTTTTGCCAGGACGTTCAGGCCGAAGCGCATGACTACCCGGAGTCGTTCTTTCAGCCGCGCCTGTGGACGCAGCGGCGACAGCCGGCAGATGCCGGCGAACTGGCGCAACTGATCAATGCGATCAAGGGATCGCAACGGCCTCTGCTGATTGTCGGTGGTGGCGTGCTTTACAGCGAAGCAGAACAAGTGCTGGCCGACTTGGCCGAATCCACGGGAGTGGGCGTTGCCGAGACCCAGGCGGGCAAGGGTACGCTGCCCTGGAACCATCCGTGTGCGCTTGGCTCGATCGGAGTGACCGGCTCCAGTGCCGCCAATGCGGCCGCCGAGAAGGCCGATCTGATCGTTGGCGTGGGCACCCGTCTGGCCGACTTCACGACGGGTTCCCGCAGCCTGTTTCCCGCGGCCAGAAAGTTCCTGGTCAACGTACAAGCTTTTGACGCGCACAAACATGGAGCGACCCCGGTGGTCGGTGATGCACGCGTGGTCCTCGAAGCGCTCGGTCATCAATTGACAACCTGGCGTGCGCCACCAGCCAGTCTGTCGCATGCCGCCATTGATGAATGGCAGGCATGCGTGGATCGTGTGACGGTCGGTTCCAGTGACCAGAGTTTGCCAAGCGATGCACAGGTCATCGGTGCCGTGCAGCACGCATGCGATGAAAACAGCATCGTGGTGTGCGCGGCCGGGGGGTTGCCGGGCGAGTTGCACAAATTGTGGCGCACGTCCCGTGCTGGCGGTTATCACGTTGAATACGGCTACTCGTGCATGGGCTACGAAATAGCCGGAGGTCTCGGCGTCAAGATGGCCGAGCCACAGCGCGACGTGGTGGTGATGGTGGGGGACGGCAGCTATCTGATGCTCAATTCGGAGCTGGCCACATCCGTCATGATGGGTATCAAGCTGATTGTGGTGGTGCTGGACAATCGCGGCTTTGGTTGCATCAACCGCTTGCAGCAGGCCTCGGGGAGCGCGGCGTTCAACAACCTGCTCGTTGATGCCATGCACGAGCACATGCCGACGATCGACTTTGCTGCGCATGCGGCCAGTCTCGGCGCACAGGCCGAGCACGTGGCCAATCTGGGCGAGCTGCAGCAAGCCATGGGCAGAGCGCGAGCGGCAAAGCGCAGCTACGTCGTTGTCATCGATACCGATCCGGGGCTATCGACTGAAGAAGGTGGCTGCTGGTGGGATGTGACTGTGCCCGAAGTTTCCGAGCGAGACGAGGTGCATGCTGCACGTCGGGTGTATGAGCAACAACAAAAGTCGAGGCGGGACCGGTCATGAATATTCGCTTTGGCGTCAGTCCGATTGCGTGGGCAAACGATGATATGCCCGAGTTGGGAGGTGATACGCCACTAGACAAGATTCTGGAGGATATCCAGGCTCTGGGTTTTGACGGTGTCGAGCTGGGCGGCAAGTTTCCCCGTGACTACAAAGTTCTGAATCCCATGCTGGCCAGCTTTGATCTGAGCCTGGTCGGTGGTTGGTACAGCGGAGCTTTGCTGACCCGCAACGCATCCGACGAAATCGTGGCGATACAGCCGCACCTGGAGCTTCTCAAGGCCATGGGCAGTGAAGTGTTCGTTTTTGCCGAGATCAGCAATGCGGTGCATGGGCGGCGCGACTGCACATTGCGTGATGCCCCGCGCCTGGCGCCAGACGACTGGCCCCGGTTTGGCGAACAACTGACCGGGGTTGCCGAGTACATCCGTGATCAGGGACTGCGCTTTGCCTACCATCATCATATGGGCACCGTGGTTGAGCGTGCCGAGGATCTTCGTGCTTTTATTGCCAACACGGGCGACGCGGTCGGCCTGACCCTGGATACCGGGCATGCGGCACTGGGCGGCATCGACTGTGTCAGTGTCATTGAGCAGTATCCCGAGCGAATTGCACATGTCCATTGCAAGGACGTGCGCTGGCGTGTGTTTACCGACACCTTGAAGTCGGGCGGCTCGTTTCTGGATGGGGTGCTGGCCGGGATGTTTACCGTACCCGGTGATGGCGGACTGAATTTTCCAGACATAATTCGCGCCCTGGACCGGGTGGGATATCAGGGCTGGATCATCATCGAAGCCGAACAGGACCCGGCCATTGCAGATCCCCGCAAGTACGCCAAAATCGGATTGCAGACGCTGCAGTCCCTGACTTCCGGCCTGAAGGTGACGCCATGAATGACTTGCTCGTAAAGCCCCATGATCCTGTCGAAGACGGCACGGTGCTTGAGATCAGCCCGCAGTCCGCGAACTGGAATCACGTTGGCTTTCGCGTGGTCCATCTGGCGGATGGCCAAACGTATGCTGCGCTTGAGCCGAGCCGCGAAACCTGCCTGGTGTTGGTGTCCGGCCGGGCGGAAATTCGCGCCGGAGAGACGCTGTTCGAAGGTGTGGGCGGCAGAGCATCGCCATTTGACAACGAGGCACCAGGGGCTGTGTACCTGCCTGCTGGCCTGGCTTATGAAGTGATCGGGCAAGGCGCTGTCGAACTGGCGGTATGCACGGCACCGGCGAGTGGGTCGGGTCAGCCACGCTTGATCAGTGCCGCCAAAATGAGCCGCGAGGATCGCGGGCGGGGGACCAACACGCGCTACATCCGCAATATTCTTCCGGAATCCGAGCCGGCCGAAAGCCTGCTTGTGGTGGAGGTGATAACGCCGGGTGGCCATTGGTCCAGCTACCCGCCGCACAAGCACGACACGGCGACACCGGGGGAAGAGACCGCGCTGGAAGAAACATACTATCACCGGCTACAGCCATCCCAGGGCTTCGCATTCCAGCGGGTCTATACCGACGACCGTTCCATCGATCAGACGATGGCCGTCGAGGATGGTGACGTGGTCATGGTGCCACGCGGCTATCACCCCGTCGGCGCCGCTCATGGTTACGACCTGTACTACCTGAATGTCATGGCCGGGCCAAAAAGAAAATGGGTATTTCGCAATGATCCGGCACATGACTGGATCGCCCGCCAATACAGCACTTCGGAGGACTAAATGATACGCAGAATTGAACATTTCATTGGTGGACGTAGAGTCGCCGGCGAATCTGGCCGTCAGGCAGACGTATTCGACCCCAATACAGGCAAGGTGCAGGCGCAGGTGTCGCTGGCCAATGCCGATGAATTGGACAAGGCCGTAAAAGGCGCCGCGCAGGCACAGCCGGCATGGGCTGCGGTCAACCCCCAGCGGCGCGCGCGGGTGATGGCGGGTTTTGTCAACTTGCTCAACGAGCACAAGGATGAGCTGGCGGCATTACTTTCCAGCGAACACGGCAAAGTGGTTTCTGACGCCCACGGCGATGTTCAGCGTGGTTTGGAGGTGATCGAGTTTGCCTGCGGCATACCGCATCTTCTGAAGGGTGAATTCACCACCGGCGCGGGGCCAGGTATCGATGTCTACTCCGCCTTGCAACCGCTTGGTGTCGTGGCGGGCATCACGCCATTCAACTTTCCAGCAATGATCCCGATGTGGATGTTCGGCCCAGCCATCGCGAGCGGCAACGCCTTTATTCTGAAACCATCCGAGCGCGATCCGTCGGTACCTGTACGACTTGCCGAGTTGATGGTCGAGGCCGGGTTGCCGGAAGGCATTCTCAACGTGGTACATGGTGACGTGGAAACGGTTGAGTCAATTCTGCAGCACCCGACCATCAAGGCGGTGAGCTTCGTCGGTTCATCTGATGTCGCACAGTCGGTGTATGCAAAAGCAGCCGGCCAAGGCAAGCGTGTTCAGGCGATGGGTGGTGCCAAGAATCACGGTATCGTTCTTCCGGATGCGGATATGGACCAGGTGGTGGCGGACTTCATGGGTGCGGCCTTCGGGTCTGCCGGTGAGCGCTGCATGGCATTGCCTGTCATCGTGCCAGTGGGAGAAGAAACGGCTGAAATTCTGCGCGAGAAAATCGTGTCGGCTATCGCCGATCTGCATGTCGGGGTGTCGTCGGATCCCGAGGCTCATTTCGGCCCTGTGGTTACTGCCATGCACAAATCGCGGATCGAACGCTACATCGGCCTTGGCGTTGAGGAGGGGGCAGAGCTGGTAGTCGATGGTCGCGGCTTGCGTGTCCCTGGCCATGAGGATGGATTTTTTGTCGGGCCGTGCTTTTTTGACCACGTGCAAGCGGATATGGTGAGCTATCAGGATGAGATATTCGGGCCGGTGCTGCAGATGGTGCGTGCCAAAACACTCGAAGAAGCGGTGCATCTTCCATCAAGTCATGCCTACGGCAATGGCGTAAGCATCTTCACTCGTAGCGGTGACGCGGCGCGCGAGTTTGCCGAACGGGTTGAGGTAGGCATGGTTGGGGTCAACGTCCCGATCCCGGTGCCTGTTTCGTACCATAGCTTTGGTGGCTGGAAGCGATCGGGCTTTTCCGACCTCAATCAGTACGGCATGGATGGCGTGCGTTTCTATACCCGCACCAAAACCGTCACGCAGCGCTGGCCGCGTGGAGGTGGTGATATCGAACACGATTTCGCGATACCGACGTTGTAGCAGAAAGCGAAATGAAACAAACCTTCCAATTATAAATTAAATGGAATAGAGTGTTTGTAGAGGAGTCGCCGGACAATCCTGTCGGCGTCATAACGGGGAGCGGACATGGCGGGTGGAATACTGGGGTTTTTTTCCACGGGCAAAAACGTGCCCGAGATGAATGATGCCGACAAGGTCGGTCGACTCTTCAGGAAACACCGTATCCGCGTCATGCTGGCGATCACGCTGGGCTACGGCTTCATCTACACCTGCCGTCTCGCACTGGGTGTGGTCAAGAAGCCCTTGCTGGATGCCGGCATCTTCAGCCCGGAGGATCTGGGACTGATCGGGTCGGCGCTGTTTTTTACGTACGCGATCGGCAAGCTGACCAACGGGTTTCTTGCCGATCACGCCAACATGAAGCGCTTTCTGGCGTTCGGGTTTCTTGTTTCGGCGATTTGCAACCTGGGCATGGGCTTCGTTTCGACCTTGTGGTTGGCCGTCATTCTGTGGGGCATCAATGGCTGGTTTCAGAGCTTTGGAGCGCCTGGCGGTGTCGTAGCCATGACGGCGTGGTTTTCCAATAGCGAGCGCGGCAGAACCTATGGGCTCTGGAGCACCGCCCATTCCATCGGAGAAGGCCTGACCTTCGTGGCTGTCGGTGGGATCGTGGCAGCCTACGGCTGGCGCGCCGGCTTCTGGGGCCCTGGCCTGATCGGACTGGTCACCGCGGTGGGTGCCTATCTGCTGCTGCAGGACCGCCCCCGAACACTGGGCCTGCCCAACGTCAACGACTGGAAAAATGACCGTTTCCAGGAAAAGAGCAAACCTGAGGTCAAGTCAGTCCTGAGGCTCCAGCTATCTGTGCTGAAGCGGCCAGCCATCTGGATACTTTGTCTGGCGTCGGCCACGACTTATGTCACGCGTTACGCGATCAATTCCTGGGGTATTTTGTACTTGCAGGAGGCCAGGGGCTACTCACTGACCTCGGCGGGCACTTTGCTGATGATCAGCACCTTGGCGGGCATCGCCGGTGCGGTCGCATTCGGGTTCATTTCGGACAAGTTGTTTGACGCGCGTCGCCCGCCCGTCAATCTGTTATTTGCGGTACTGGAGCTGGTGGGGCTGTTCATGTTTTTTTACGGCCCAAACCATTTCGCATGGCTGGTTGTGAGCATGATCCTGTTCGGGGTGGGACTCACTGGCCTGGTGACATCCCTGGGCGGCTTGTTTGCCGTGGATATCGCGCCCAAGCGGGTGGCGGGTGCCGTGATGGGTGTTATCGGGATTTGCAGCTACATCGGGGCAGGGATACAGGAGCAGGTTTCCGGGCATCTGGTTGAACGCGGAATGCACATGGTGGGTGACGATCGTGTTTACAACTTTGGTCCGGTCATCTGGTTCTGGATTGGCTCGTCGGTGGTCTCCATGCTCCTAGCATTGAGCCTGTGGCGCGCGCGAAGGATGGACTGATGAAGGGTGTGGACGCCTCTGTAGAGCTGACTGCCATGATCCACGCGGCACGAACTGCGGGCGAGGGGCTTCTCGGCCATTTCATGCACCTGAATGATCTGGGCATTCGGACCAAGACGGGGCCGGCGGACATGGTCTCCATTGCCGATGAAGAGTCGGAGGTAACGGTCCGCGAGCTGCTCGCCAGGTGCCAACCCGACTATGAGTTCATCGGAGAAGAGGGCGGTGAGTGCGCTGGTGCCGGCAGCGACCGTCAGTGGATCGTCGATCCGCTTGATGGTACTACCAACTTCCTGTTCGGAACGCCATTGTGGGGTGTGAATATCGCGCTGGCCGAGCAGGGTGAGGTGATCGCTGGGGTGATTTACCTCCCGGTGCTGCAGGAAATGTATATTGCCGAGCGCGGCAAGGGCGCGTGGTTAAACGATCGTCCGATCCGGGTTTCGACCAGGACTCGTCTTGTGGACAGTCTGCTCGGTTGCGGCATTCCCTTCGCCGGCAAGCCCGACCATCCGGTGTTTGCACGGGAAATGCGCCTGCTTTCAGACAAGGTGGCGGGTATCCGCCGTACCGGTGCCTGCTCGGTGGACATGGCCTTTGTTGCGGCAGGGCGGTGGGATGCCTACTGGGAGCGCTCACTCAACTCCTGGGACATGGCTCCGGGGGTGATCCTGGTGCGCGAAGCCGGTGGCCGCGTAAGTGCGGTGGACGGCTCGCCGATCAACGTAAACGATGGGAACATTTGTTTGACGAATGGTTATCTCCATGAAGATCTGATCGAAATCCTCAATACAGCCCTCGCCCAAGGAGAATGAGATGCCGCTGAATCGTCGCGCCTTCCTTGCCGCCACTGCGCTCACCAGTCTGTTGGGAGCGGTCCCGCGGGTACTGGCTCGTGCCCTGGGTTATCCGCGCGCACTTGCTGGGCCCATGGTCGGGGTTTCGAGCCCGGATTCTTTCACCGTTTGGGTGCGCGCAAGTGGCGCTTTTAGCGTCAAACTCGAGTATTCCACAGATCGTGATTTCAGTACGGTTCTGGAAGGTCCGACGGTGACAGCCAAGGCAGAGAATGCGTGCTGTGTAGTGCTGCGCGTAAAAGGATTGAAGCCCGATACTCCCTATTGGTACCGGCTAAAATATGATGGTCAGCAGGACCGCTACCAATGGTTTGCCAACCGCACGCGTACAGCACCCGCCAGCAAGGCCGACTTCAGGGTGGCGTTTGGCTCGTGCTGTCGGATTCAATTCGATGCCGAGCAGCAGATATGGGACACGGTGCGCAAGCTCGATCCGGACCTTTTCTTGTGGCTGGGCGACAACATCTATGGCGACAGCGATGAGCCTGCCGCCCTGACCGATCTCTACAGTCGCGGAAGAGTGGTTGAACGGTTGCAGCCCCTGTTGCGGACAACCCCGCAGTTGGCGATCTGGGACGATCATGATTTCGGGCACAATGACTCGGACGGAACCAATCCGTACAAGAGCAGCTCGCTGCAGGTTTTCAAGAATTTCTGGGCCAACCCGTCATACGGCGAAGCGGGCTCGCCGGGTGTCTATTTCAAACACTCCCACGGCGGGGTGGATTTCTTTTTTTTGGACGGTCGCTTCAATCGCGATCCGATCAGAAAGCCGGATACGGCCGCCAAGACCATGTTGGGTGCCCGCCAGAAGCAGTGGCTGAAAGATGCCCTGCGTGCCAGTACAGCAGCCTTCAAAGTGCTGGTGTCTGGTGGTGGATGGTCGTCAGCGGAAAACGAGGACGGTGGAGACTCCTGGGCTGTGTTCATGACCGAGCGCAACGAGTTGTTCGACTTTATCCGGGACCACGATATTGGCGGAGTGTTCTGCATCTCGGGTGATTCCCATATGGGCGAGATCAACTGCATTCCCCGTTCGCAAAGCGGGGGATACGATATCTACGACATGTGCTCCTCGCCACTTGCGCAGATGCCCGCCAACAAAAACCTGCGTCAGGTACCCGAGGTGCGTGTGCGCGACACTTGGACCCGCAGTGTCAATGTGGGCCTGATGCAGTTCAGCATGACCGGCACAACACCGGTCATGACCTATACCTTGCATGATGTACTGGGCAAGCCGGTATGGGACCCGCTCGTGCTGACGCCTGATGACCTGAAGAACGGCGTGCGCACCTGGGACAGCAAGTCCGATCCAAAAGAGCTTGCGCGCCTGAAACGATTCAAGGAGGGCCGTGGTTACTATGGGCATGACCCGGTCAAGGGCTGGCCTGATCACCCATACTACGACGGAAAGTCAGGCTGATATAGCCCGGTGACGTGCGTTCGCGGCGCTCGACCTTGCTGATTGGATCGCGTGCGCGCGAGCCTGCGTATTTCTGACGCACCTCGACAAAGCCGCGACCGAACAAATCGGTAGCCTGTGCGCGCATTCGCCAGCGTCGGCCGAAGCTGCGTTCAAGATACAGCGTCCAGCCCATGCTTTCCGATTCACGCTTGACTTCATCGTAGCGATACTTGGTTTTGCGCTCGGCGATGTGCTCCAGCTTGATGCCCCAGTTCGTGTTTGATGCGGCCAGATGCTGGCTCAGTTCGATCTCTCCCTCGACCGGCTTCTCGCCCGAGATGGCGCGGCGTGTGCCGGTTACAGGATCAGTCACTCGGCTTTTCTGCCATAGCATGGCCATACGTACGCGAGCGCCGCTTACCCCGAGGCCGTCCAGCGGGGTCGACAGATCGAGCGCCAGCGTGTCACGCCGACCGTTGCCGATATTTCCGGGGGCATCGTACACATCATCCCCTGTGCTGATCAGCACGCGGTCGATGACATCTTCAATACGGTCATGGGTCCAGGTCACGGTAGCCGCCGCATCGCGCGTGAAGTGGTGCTCCCAGACCGTGGTCAAACGCCAGGTCTTGTCCGGCTCCAGCTCTGCGTTTCCCGCACTGACGAGGTCACTGTCCAGCGACGCCGAGGCAACAAAATCAGAAAAATCAAGTTGGCCAACCTCGCGCGCCAGAGACAGCCTCAGTTGGTTCTGCTTGCCGATATTCCAAAGTGCTGCCAAACGCGGCTTGTAGTAGATGAAGCTGCGTTGGCGTGGTGTATCACCCGTTTGCTGGATAGCGGATTTTTCCACACGCAGGCCCGCATCCAGAACCCAGGCGCGCGAGGGTTTCCAGATGGCGGATAGCGAAGCTTCGCTACGCCTTTCTTCGATTCGCACATCGGAGCCCGGAATCGTGCTCGCCGAGTCGTTCTTGTCCAAGCGTGCCTTGCTTTGCTGAAAGTTGAAAGCGCCTTCCAATGACGACTTGATGGACAGCGTCTCAGATTGGGCATGATCCAGCTCGAACCGGCCGATCGACTCTCCACTACGGGATGTCTCTTCGAAGACTTCCTTTTCACCATCCTCACGTGAATTTTCCAGGTCATTGAGCCAGGCCAGATGCTGGGTGACGAGAAGATTTGCACGCGTGTTCGAATTGAAGGACTTCTCGAAGTGCAGGCCGAACTCCGCTTCATTTGTGTTCTCATTTTCCCGTACCGACTCCTTGCCATCCGACGCTCCGGCGGCCGAAATCTCCGTGCGGTTCCGCGCTCGCTCACCGCGTACGGCGGTGGAAAGCGAAAGCTGACCCCCAGCCAATTCCTGTCGCCAATGGGCATTGGCTTCACCCTTGTTTTTGATCGTGCGTGTGTTCAGGTTCTCCGTTTTTCCTGCTTCACCGTCGGTACGCGTTGTGCGGATGTGGCCGTGACCGCTGTCATCATCCAGTTCGGGTTCAAATTTTGCGGACAAGTCGAAAGCATGTCCCGCTCGACGGTTGCTGTGCTGGATCTGGCCGCTTGGCGAAAGCCAACCACCGGTGGCGCCCATCAGTCCGGCTTCGATGATTGTTTCCGATTTGACGTCATGCCGGCGCACAACGTTGGCCACCATGGTATAACCGCCCATATCGATGTCAGACGCACCATCACGTAGCAAATCGATTTCCTTGACTGACGCTGCAGGAATGCGTTTGAGGAGATCCTTGATGTCCTCGTGCTTGCTGGCAGGTCGTGCGCCGTCAATGAGAACATTCCCGAGTGCACCGGAATAGCCACGGACATCGGGGTCGGCTTCGACAATGACGAAGCCAGGCAGACGCGTCACCATGTCGTAGGCATTGACCGGCGAAATTTTGTTGAATGATACTGCCGGATAAATCGTGATGCCTTGTGCGGCCTGGCGTTGCGCGGCTTGGGTGCTGGCTGCGAAAGCGAGCACCACGATTGCAGTGACAAGTTGCAGATATCTTGTACGACAGCCACTATGCATGAATACGGTATCCCCAGATTCCAACGTTCCCGTCAGTTTGCATGGGGTTGCCTGACGTTGATCGCACGCCCGCTGTCAGGCTGGTGTCAGCATTGATGTTGCAGGATCGGGCCATGAAAGCAACCGCCACTACTTCACGCGTTCTTGCCAGTGCGCTGGCCGTCTCTTCATTGTTTGCGGTGATGCTCCTGTCGCCGTGGGCGCATGCCGGTCACGATGACCACGTCGAGGCACATGCACTGCTGCAACGGGGTGAGATTTTGCCACTGCAAAAAATTCTGGCGATCGTGCAGAAGCGAGTGCCGGGTGATGTGATCGAGGTCGAGCTCGAGGACCACCATCACGGCTGGGAGTATGAGGTCAAGGTTCTTACCGGGGAGGGTCGGGTGCTTGAGGTCAAGTTGAACGCTGGCAGTGGCAAAATTCGCAAGATCGAGGACGATTGATGCGCTGCCTGGTTGTCGAGGATGATCCCGATATTCAGGCAGACCTCGCGCGTGCGCTTGAAGCAGCAGGCTTTACGGTAGACGTTTCCACAGACGGGGAAACGGCATGGTTCAAAGGTGATGTTGAAGACTACGATGCCGCAGTGCTGGATCTGGGCCTGCCGCAATTGGACGGGTTGACCGTGTTGAAACGTTGGCGCTCCGCTGGTCGTGCATTTCCGGTCATCATTGTGTCGGCGCGCGGCGACTGGACGGAGAAGGTCGAAGGTATAGAGGCCGGTGCGGACGATTACATGGCCAAACCGTTCCAGATGGGCGAGCTGATCGTGCGCGTCCGTGCGCTGATTCGGCGCAATGCGGGTCGGCTATCGAACGTCATCGAGATTGGCGGCTTGCGGCTTGATACCACACGCATGACCGCGGCGTTCAACGGTGCCCCCGCGCGCCTTTCACCGCTTGAGTTTCGTTTGCTGGACTATCTTGCACATCAGCCTGATCGCGCTGTTTCGGCCGGCGAGCTTGCCGAGCATTTGTACGGCGTGGCTGAAGACAGCGACAGCAATGCCATCGAAGCCATCGTTGCCCGCCTGCGGCGAAAGTTTGGTTCCGCGATCATCACGACGCGCAGGGGCTTTGGCTACCTGATCGAATCCAGCTCATGATCAGCCGGTCCCTGCATTGGCGCCTACTGCTGGGTGCCATGGCGGCCATTCTGCTCGCCCTTGCCGTGGCGTGGCTATTCATGACGCTGTTGTTCGAGCGCCACCTTGAACGGCGCCTGCAAACGGAGATGACCCGCGATGGACTGCGCCTGGTGGCCGGACTGGCGTTGCAGCCAGATGGTTCGCCTCGCGTCGGCCTTGCTTTGCTTGACTCGCGTCTGGAAACGCCGGCGGGTGGCTATTACTGGGAAGTCTCAAGTCCGGCAGGAAGCCAGCGTTCCCGTTCGCTGTGGGATGCCGATTTGGCACGCTTGAACCAGGCGCCGGCAGAGCAATGGCGCATGTACAGAGCCGAAGGGCCCTACGGGCAACCGGTTTCCATTCTGGAGCGCGTGGTCAAACTACGGGCGCAGGGTCCGCGCGTGCTGGTGCAATTGGCGCAGGACGTCGCGCCACTGGCTTCCGCCCGGGCCGAATTCGGGCGAGAGCTTGCGGCATTTCTGTTCGTGCTGTGGTTTGTCCTTTCGGCGGCGGCATGGCTGCAGGTTGGCCTGGGTTTGCGACCGCTGAGTCGGATTGGAGGCGAACTTTCCGCTCTTCGTGCCAGCGCCAGCGCGCGCCTGGCCGGCTCGGGACTGCGCGAAGTGCAGCCCTTGGTTGACTCCATCAATGCACTTGCAGACACGCGTGAGCGCGATCTGGCGGTGGTCCGGCAGCGCGCCGCCGATCTGGCGCATAGCTTGAAAACGCCGTTGGCAGCCATGGCGGCCCAGAGCCGTCGAGCACGTGAAGCGGGAGCCGATCAAGCGGCAGACGGCTTGGATCGCGCCACCGCTGCAATCAAGCGAACCATCGAGGCTGAGCTTGCACGGGCGCGGATCGATGTCATTCAACGCCAGCCGGGCGGTAGCGCGCCTGTACTGGTGACCATCGAGAGACTCGTCAACGTTCTTGAGCATACCGATCGTGGTGGCGAGCTGGCATTCAGCCTGGATATACCCGCCAAGCTGTGCGTGGCTGTGGAGCCCGAAGACTTGTCCGAAATTCTGGGCGCAGTTCTGGAAAATGCAGTCCGTTTTGCGCAACGCCAAGTGCGCGCCAGTGCTGCGGCAGGACCTGAGTGGACCCGCATCAGCATCGAGGATGATGGCCCGGGCATTTCCGATGAGCAGGCAACGGCTGTTCTGCGACGGGGCGCCCGTCTGGACGAGGTGAGCTCGGGCAGCGGGCTTGGTCTGGCTATTGCCCGCCAGCTCGTTGAAGCCGCAGGAGGAAGCATCAGCCTCGCTCGCTCAAGCCTGGGCGGTCTGAAGGTGAACTTCTCCTGGACTTCAGAACGCGGCCGGCAGTCCACGTAGCGAGGGCCGGAGCCTGCCCGAGACCAGGGGTCTCGAGCGACCGCTTTGCGGTTTGCATTTGAAGTTGTGGAAGGACGGGTACTTCCGATGTCTGCCGGTCACGTCTCAGTCGACCGCTTCCGACCCAAAGCGGCCATTCGCGGGCGGCCGCTTTGCGGCGCGCATTTGTCGCGTCCGCCGGGCTGTTGTTCGCCGGACTGCGACCGACACTAGTTGTTGAGGACGCTCGGTTTCAAGTTGGCGGTATCAACGACGAGGTGCCGGCCGTACGTGTCTGCACCATCACGTTGAATCAGACGTATGTCCGTCGCCGGCGATGACCGAATGTGTAACCAGGCACCACAAGAAGGCCAATTCCAAGTATGAGCAAGGCGAGCGGGGAGGTTCCGGGAACGGCAACGTGACGCCGCCGGAACACAAAGTCGATGTTGTCGTTGGCGGGGTTTGTATCGTTGTTGTTCGGCAGGCTGTACAGGCTCCATGTTGTCGGTACGCTCGTACGCGTGGACGGGTAAAAATAGACGCCGGTGGTGCAGCTACGCGACTCTCCCGCTGGAATGGCGCCAAAAAAGAAAATGAAGATCAGTGCGATGTTGCCGTCCGGCAGAGGCTCGGTCACGGCGCGTTCGAAAAAACAGTTGCCCACAGCCGGGCCGACGAGCTCAAAAGGTGGTGGTTGTGACGTTACAATATATTGATTGCCATACACCCTGATGCCGCCAATGCCGGTTGTGCCTGCCGCGTCGGGTCCGGCATTGTGGATTGTCATGGTAAAAGTGGCTTGGCCACCTGGAACAAAGTCCGGAGGCGTCATGGTGGCGCTGCCCGAAAGATCCACCTGAGCTGGAGGGTCGGCCAACGAAGGGACTGGCCACAAGACCAGAAAGCAAGCCCCGGACAAAAAAACGGCGGCCCGGCAGAAGCTTCGCCAAGAAGGTAGCTTCCGGGACAGTACTGACATCAGAAGTTGACCCCGGAACACGTGTTGACCTGATCGAAACCACTGGCGAATATCAAGTCCGGGCGCGTGCGGTAGGCTGCGGTTCCGGGCAGCAGGTTGGCGAGCGTAAGGGCATTGTAGGCCGAAGCCCCATTGCCGGTTGGATGACCCTGCCAAGTCACATAGGGGTTGGAAAACTGCAAAAGGCGCGTCGGATAGTAGGTCGCATTGAATTGCTGCGACATGATGGTCTCGAAGCCGCTGCCGGTGGCGGGGTAGCCATAGCCAAAGGAGTACGGAAAGGAGGCAGTTGCTGAATTGGCACTAGTGTGCGCAGCATCATGCTCAGCACCCAGTACGTGGCCCACTTCGTGCGTGAAGGTGTCAACGATGGCGCACTGGATCGTTTCGAGCAGGTAGGTCCAATCGGAGAAAAGGGGTCCTGATCCACAACCCGACACTGAGCCTCCGCCGCCGCAATCAGGACGCTGAATGTAGGCAACGCCACATGTACCCAAGTTTGTTTGCGTATCCACAAGCGTTGAGACGACATCCGCACCAACCAGATCCCTGAATTGTCTGATATTCGAGCTTTGCTGGATGCTGTCCCTGTTCTGATAGATAGTAGCCACGTTGAAGTTATACGGGATCAAGGTATAGCCATTGAGTCGTGCCACCGTCACGACGCCAATCTGTGCCTGAATCTGGCTGCGTTGAAAGGCTGCGTTCATGGAGTTGACGTTCTGGTACACGTACGTCATCAAGCCACTGGTGTCGGTGCAGTCGGACGGGTTGCCACCTGCCTGCTGGCGTGCATTTTCGGTAAACAACACCAGCATGTCGAGCTGCGTCGTGCTTGATGTTTGTTGCGTGCGGAGTGGCTGGATGCGCGCCAGTGTTGCTGACTGAACCATGCCGGGCGTCAAGGGCGGTGCTGCCGATGGCACGGATTGACGGGGCAAAGGGAGTGTCAGTTCGGAGGGCTGATCATAGACGACTGAGTCGTCCGTCTTGAAATACGTAACCCGCAGTTCCTTCAGCGTGTGCCAGCCAATACCGAATCGTCCTTTGGGCCCGGACAGCACGCCGACGGCATGGCCGTGGTGCACGGTCAGGCGCAGGTCATAGCCGTCGCCTTGCCCAACCCAGGTGTAGGAGAACAATTCCGCGGGGAAATCCGGGTATGGAATGATTTCGCAACCACTGGGGTCACCGTGTACGCAGGCATCGGCGTCACGCTCACCAAAGCCTTCACGACGATCCATACTTTCCAGATGGACACTTGCCACCACATCGCCCGCGTCGCGTGGTATCTGCACAAAAATATCAGCAGGCATGGTGGCGATGCCCGCAATATCGAGTTGCGAGGTCCAAATAGCCAAGGCGTCTTCAGGCGGTGGCGAGTTGTCAGCCTGCGAGTAGGTCAACTGCGTGAATAGCGGCAAAGCTTCGGCGTGGGCCACCTGAATGGCCAGCAATGCAAGATAGCTTGCGAGGATCAGCTTTGCTGCTTGCATGTCTGTCTCCCCAGACCGCGTTCATGGTGCCTATTGGCACTATAAGCGTGTGAGGAGCCGAATGCCAGACAACATTTTGGGCATTCCAGCGGTTGCCAACCTGACCAGAAGGCACAAAGCGGCCGATGGAGCCTGCCAATAGTAGACCCTTCGACCGCTCACCTGCACATGCCCGCGCGAATGACCCCCTTGGTTGGACAGCGACCGTTACCAACGACTGCTGTCCGGTGGTCACGCTCGCTACACCTCAGTTTGTTCCGCCATCTCCAGGGCATCTTCGACTTCGATGCCGAGATACCGGACGGTACTTTCGAGTTTGCTGTGTCCCAACAGAAGTTGCACAGCCCGAAGGTTCTTCGTCCGGCGGTAGATCAATGAGGCTTTGGTTCGACGCAATGTGTGCGTCCCGTAGGAGGACACGTCCAGACCGATACTGCAGATCCAGCCATCGACGATGCGCGCGTATTGCCGCGTCGACAGATGTGGCGAGTCATGTAGTCTGCTTGGAAAAACAAAAGCGTCCGATTGCAGCGATGCGAGGGCTATCCAGTCGGAAACGGCGATTCGCGTTTGCTCGGTGATCTCGAACTGTACTGGCCGCTGGGTCTTCTGTTGAAGGACGATGGCACGTCGTGCGACGCGGGTCCCTTGGGCGATATCGCGTACTCGCAACTTCACCAAGTCGCAGGCACGCAACTTGCTGTCGATAGCCAAGTTGAAAAGAGCAAGGTCTCGCGCTTTTTTGCCAAGCTGCAAGCGAACGCGTATCGCCCAGATGTCGCGCAGCCGAAGCGGCGACTTTTGTCCGACGAGCTTGCCCTTGTTCCAAGGTTCATGGGATGGGTGATTGAAGGCGTTCATGGGAGACTCCTGTCGTGAAGGAGTTTCCCAGTTTGCGCCCAAATTCAACTGAAGGTGCGCGAACCATTACAGTCGGTCGCGAATGGCCGCTTTGCGGCGTGCATTTGAGGAAGTCGACCGGCCGCTGTTTGGCCGGAAGCAGTCGTTCGTGTCGTATTGATCTTGGCCGGGAACCATCGATGCTCCGTGGGCTGGTTCCCGTAATAGAGTTCAGTGATCCAAGCAGCTTGACTTGGTGAAGAACAAGGAAAGTGCGGGTTTGGAATCTCATCCCAGATGCTTTTGGAGCGCCACGTCGGCACTGGTGCCTGTGGCGACGTCGTACAGGGTATCCAGAGCTGCGCGCTTTTCCTTCAGGTAGCTGTAACGGTCGTAGTGCTTTGCCTGGACACCAGAAATGCCATGGCTCTGCAGGTGGGCGCGTGTAGCCTGGCTGATACCAGCGGCGGCCAAGCGTGTCTCTACTGTGCGGCGAAGGTCACCAGGCGTGAATGGCCCGCGAACCAGCTCGCCGGCTTGATCCATCTTCTGCACAACCACGCGCATACGCTTGTTCAATACGTGATAGGTGGCTCCCGACTTGCCGGCTGTGGCACTGAAAACGTATGGGTCTCCTTGCATGGTGTTCATGGCTTCAAGTGCCTCGGGTATCAGTGGGACAAGGTGCACGCGTGGTTCTGTTCGCTTGCCTTTGCCGTCCAGCAGGCGAAGTGTCATGGTGTCAGCGTCATAGTCGTCGCGGATTGCCCGTGCCAGTTGCTCGATTCGCTGGCCGCCTGTTAGGAGGTGGAAGCGCAGGAGCGCTCCGCCTATGCCGGACATGGCTTTGAGGTGGCGCCAGTAGGCCCTCAGTTCGTCAACCGACAGTTCCCTGTCGCGGGCCTTGCTGCTGTCCAGTGGCGCTACGTCCGCTGCCGGATTGCTGGCGATCTTTAGAGCCCTTAACGCAGGTAATGCATCTGGCTTCTGTCGGGAACGAATGGCTGCGGTGTAGGCGGCTCGGAGGTAGGCTCGCAACTGTCTCGCTGTGGTCATTTTCCCCGCGTCAGTCAGTCGTCCCACGACAGCCACCAGGTCGTCGGTTGCAATGGCGTCGGCAGGTTTGGCCCACAACTTCGGCCAGGACTTTTCCACGTGCAGACGAATGGTGCCTCGGACTGTGCGTGCGCTGGTCTTTCCTCGTTGATCTAGGGATTGGCAATACGCTATCAGCAACGCGCCTAAAGTACGCGTTACCGCGGTGGCTTCGGCTTGCTCCTTCGCGGTCTGCTCAGCCTTCAATTCACCTGGCAAATTGCGTTCGCCAGACTGGTAGCGCAAGGAAAGCTCAGTAGCCTGACGCACGGCATCGCGATAGCTCAGGCTGCCGAGCTTGATCCGTTCTTGCCGCTTACCCTTCGTGGTGAATCGCGCGTAGTAGACAACGGCAGCATTCGACAGGGCTCGAGCCTCCAGTGTGCCGGCGCCACGTGCTGCGATGGGGCAGCTTGCCCAGTCACCAGGCTGCAGCCGTTGGACCGTGCCTTTGGTCAGTCGTTTCCTGGTTCGCTTGCCCATGCTGCGCCTGGTCGTGGTGACTACTCGGTGACTACTTTTCGGGGCAATCACCAGAAACTGAGGGTAGTGGGGTTTATCTAACTCCATGATACAGCATGGTTATGGGGAAGCTCAGGGACATGCGCGGATATGTAGGTAATGGACTTTTAATCCATTGGTCGTAGGTTCGATCCCTACACGGCCCACCAATCCCTCCCTGTAGTTTTCCGGCCGGTTGTCCTCTTTGTCATCCGTTTTGCGCTTTATCTCCATGAAGCCGTCCATTCTGGACTGCATTTCTCATGGAGTCGGTGATGAAATTCGGGAAATTTGCTGCTCTTCTGGTGATCCTGCTGTTGGCGGTGATCTCCCGGCCAGCGAGTGCCACAACCCGCTACTGGCCGGGTAGTGCGCCTTGCAATACAACGCTGCAGGCGTGCATCAATGGCGCGGCGAACGGCGACTACATTTTCATTCAAAGCAATGGCACCATTGACGAATCCCTGAACCTGTATGATCGCAGCCTCACCTTGCGTGCTGCCAATGGCTATCATCCGCAGCTCGCTGTCGGCCGCTGGATCTCGATCACGACCTCGTCGGTGGTCGGCGATGTCACGGCCCGGGTTTCGGGTATCCGGCTTCTGGATGGCTACATCGACGTGCGCTACAACGGCACCGGCACCGGCACTTACGACATCCGCGACATGGATGCCAACAACATTGCGCTCGAAGCGGCCCACGGCATTGTCAACGCCACGGTGTACAACAATCGCATCCTTGGCACGCCGATTAGCCTGAACGATGGTGTGTTGCGGCTCAACAATCGTGGCGCCGAGCTGAATGCCGAGGTGTACTTCAACAAGGTCAGGCGCGCAACGACGACCAATACCGATGGTGCCGGCATCCTGGTCGACGAAACCGCTGGCGCCAGCGGCAAGGTCAAGCTGCTGGGCAATGTGATACATGGGGCATTCAATCGCGCCGGCATCTTTGTTTCCGAAGGTCTGTTCAGTTCAGCCGCCAGTGACTTTACCGCCTATGCCTTCAGCAACGTCGTGGTCTGTGATTCGGCGGCTTCCTTCCCCGGTCAGGGTATCGGCTTCACGGTCAGCGATGGCAGCATGACGGCCCAGGCCGTCAACAACACGGTTTCGGACTGCTACAGCGGTGTCACGGCGTCGCAATGGTACGGTGGCGGTTCAGGCGCTGCGATCGACGGCGTTGTATCCAGCAACCTGATTGCCGGCGCCGAATACGGCCTGTTCCTCAACCCGCTGGCTGCCGACATGGCCGCCCACAACGACTACAACCTGATCAATGCCACGCATGCCACCAATGGTGGTTTCACGCTCGGCAGCCACACCATCACAGCGCCGGCCAAGCTGGTTTCCGCCGGGATACCGCGCCTGACGTCGAGCTCGCCCGGCGTGGACGGGGGCGATACCGCCACGGCCGGATTCGGACTGATTTTCGCGGGTATGCCGCCCCTGGATGCTGACGGGTTGCGGCGTTTCCAGGGGGCTGCCGCCGGGGTCGATGTCGATATTGGTGCCTACGAATACGGCGACCTTGGCTTCATGCATAACGTCAGTGCCAGCTCCAGTTCGCACGTCACCTGGATCTACAATCCGGTCACCGACGGTGACAGTTCGCTGGACCTGTTCGCCACCCCGAATTTCAATGCCGGAGGGATGGGGTCCAATGTGTCCAACAACCACGCCTTCGGCTCCTGGTATGCGAGTGGCCATTGGACCTTGTTCAATGAAGACACCACGGTGGACATGCTGGCCAACGCGCACTTCAACGTGTTTGTGCCAGGCAAGGGCAGCGGCGTGTTCCGTCACGTGGCCAGTGCCGGCAATACCAGCGGCTGGTCGACCACGCTGGACGACTCCAGCGTCAACGACAAGTCGGACCGGATCGTGCTGGTGAACCAGAACTATACTGCCGGAGGCCAGTACAACAATCATCCGGTGGGCGTTTTCTACTTTGCCTTCGGCGGATCGGGGAGTTGGTCGATCATCAATCTGGACCAGTTGAACTCCGGCGGTGACATGCCCGTGGGTGCCGGTTTCAGCGTCTACGCCCAGCAACCCAGCCCCAACGCCTTCCGTGTGACGCAGTCAACTACCAGCACCGGCTTGACTCTGGATCATCCGCTGCTCAATGACACACCGTGTGCCCAAGTGGCGGTAACCCGAATGCTGGGCAGCAACCCGGTGTCCGGCAACTTCGACGTGTACTATGCTGGTGGTCGCTGGTTGATCTTCTCCTATGGCGGCGCGATCGAGGCGGGCGACCAGTTCAACGTGGTGGTGAATCCGCGTCAGGTCGAACTGTGCAGTGACGTGATCTTTGCCGACGGCTTCGAGTAGACAGTGGCTGAGTGCCATGTGGCCGCAGGCAGCATATACTGCGGCCCATGGCCGATCATGATCGTTCGCGCGAGCCGGATGACCTGACCCGGCGGCTCAATGCCGTACCGGATGGTGTGGGCACGATGCCACCGGACTTGCCGGAGATGGCATACCGGCAACTCAAGCACCTGGCGCATCGGCAGTTGCAACGCGAGCATGGCGAGCGGACGCTTTCCACCACGGCTCTGGTGCACGAGGCTTGGCTGCAGATTGGGGACAGCAGTGGCTGGCAGGATCGTGCCCATTTCTATCGCTACGCGGCGACCGCGATGCGACACATCCTGGTGGACCAGGCACGTCGGCGTCTGGCCGACAAACGCGGCGGCGGTGCCAGGCCGGTTGATCTGGCAGCGTGCGAAGTGCATGTGGAAGATGCTGCCGAGGACATACTGGGGCTGGACCAGGCACTTGAGGAGTTGGCACGCGAACATCACCCCTTGGCCCAGGTGGTGGAGTTGCGCTTTTTTGCCGGTCTGTCCGTAGCCGATACAGCGCGTGTGCTGGGAACCAGCGAGCGCAGCGTAGTGCGCAACTGGCGCCTGGCGCGCGCCATGATTCACCGCCAACTGGAACGGGACCATGCCCGCTGACAGCATTCCTCCGGACAGGCCTGGCGAGTTGTTTGCCGAAGCTCTTGGCCTGGATGCGGATGCACGGGAAGCCTGGCTCGATGTGCATTGCAGGGACGCCGGGCTGCGCGCCGAGGTTCTGGCGCTGTGTGCCGCGGACGAAGCGGCCGGCGGGGTTCTGGACGGCAAGGTGGACAGGCTCGCTGGTGCATTGATCGAGCCGGGTGCCGAGAGCGGCAGTGCGATGCTGGGAGCGCGCATCGGCCCTTGGAAGATTACCGCGCTGCTGGGTGAAGGCGGCATGGCCACGGTCTGGCAGGGCAAGCGATGTGACGGTCAGTTCGAGCAACAGGTTGCAATCAAGTGCCTGCGAACCGCGCTGCTTGGCCCGGAGCTGGTGCGACGCTTCGAGCGTGAGCGCCAGATTCTTGCCAGCCTGGAGCATCCGGGCATGGTGCGCCTGCTGGATGGCGGGGTCAGCGCGGATGGTGTGCCCTATATCGTGATGCAGCGGGTGCATGGCGACCCGCTGATTGCAGCCTGTGATCAAGGCGACCTGGGCTTGCGCCAGCGTCTGACGCTGTTTGCCGGGATCTGTGACATCGTGCAGTTCGCCCACCAGCATCTGGTGGTGCATCGGGACCTGAAGCCGGCCAATATCCTGCTCGACACCGACGGACAGCCGCATTTGCTGGATTTCGGAATCGCCGGCTTGCTGGACGAGGCAGCCGCGGCGACGACGGCTACCCGCGCACTCGCCCTGACCCCGGCCTATGCGGCGCCGGAACAGCGCAAGGGCGAACCTGCGGGCGTGGCGGCCGATGTGTTCGCCCTGGGCGTGATTCTGCAGGAACTGGTCAGTGGTGGAGAACGCCCCGACCTGGGCGAGGACGAGGACCCGAGTGAACACGCGGACCAGTGGCCTTCACGGCGCGTGCTGCTGGGTGCTGGCAGGGACGCCTCCTGGCGGCGTCATCAATCACGCCGGCTGCGTGGCGACATCGACGCCATTGTCCTCAAGTGCCTGCGCCTGAAGCCGGAGCAGCGTTACCAGTCCGTGGCACATCTGGCATGGGATGTGCGCAACCACTTGTCGCACCGCCCCGTTTCAGCGCGGCGGGGCCGTTTCGGTTATCGCGCGGGCCTTTTCGTGCGGCGGCATGCGGCAGGGCTGTCCGCCACCAGTATCGTGTTGCTGGTGCTGGTGGCGTCGCTGGCCTGGAGCCTGCACCAGACCCGGCGCACCAGGGCAGCGCTTGAGGAGAGCCAGGCATTTCAGGGTTATCTGCTTGATTTGTTCGAGAGCAACCTGCCGGCTGGAGCCGCCAGCACGCTCCCGACCACGCGTGAGCTGCTGGAACGCGGCGCCCGGCGCGCACGTACCGGATTTGGCGACAAACCGGCACTGCGCTCGCAAATGCTGGCCGCCGTGGGTGGCATATATCGACGCTTGGGGCAATACGATGAAGCGGGCCGGCTGCTGCGCGAAGCAGTGTCCACCAAAGATGGCCAGGGTGCGACGAACCTGGATACGATGCGCGAACTTGCACTGCTGAACGCGGACCAGGGGCACCTGCGGGAAGCGGCGCAAATGCTTGCCCGAATCCTTGCCGAGCGCCGTGTTCAGGGCGCGCATGGCAAGAATCTGGCCACGGCCCTGCGCGAGCTGGGCCGCGTCTACTCGCAACTTGGCGAACACGACAAGGCCATCGCCCTGCAAGGCGAGGCGGTGGACGCGCTGCAAGGCCTCGGCGACGCTGCGATGTCCGAGCTTGCCGACCCCCGCAATGACCTCGGCACGGCCTTGCTGCGGGCGGGTCGTGTTTCCGGGGCCATCGATGTATTGCGCCGCGCCCTGGCAGAAAAGCGCCGCGTGTACGGCGATGTGCACGAGGAGGTCAACAACACGGCAAGCAACCTTGCCGCAGCCTTGCGCCAGGAGGAGCAATACGAGGAGTCGGGCCGACTGTTGCGCGAGGTGGTCCGGACGGATCAGCTGATCTACACATCCGCACATCCGCGTGCGGCCCAGCATCTGAACAATCTGGGCACACTGCTTGATTTTTCCGGACGTCCTCTGGAGGCGCGCGAGTACCTCCGGCAGGCTTTCGAGATGTATGGAAAGCTCTTCGGGCCCGACCATCCGCAAACGGCAATCGCCCTGTCCAATCTGGCCGGGGTCGAGTATCGATTGGGCCATGCCCGTGTCGCTGCACCGATGCAGCGCCGGGTTCTCAAGCAGTTTCTCGCGACCTACGGCGAGCGGCATTACAGCGTTGCCGTCGCGCAGAACAATCTGGCCCGGACACTGGCCGATCTGGGCCAGTGGGCAGAGGCGCGCGAGTTGGCATCCGCCTCACTCAAGCTCAAGCGCGACTTGCGCGGCGCCAATGATCGCAGCACCGCGCCGGCGCTGGTGTCGCTGTCTCAGATTGATCGTCGCACAGGGCAGCTTGCTGCGGCGCGCGAAAACCTGTTGCGTGTGCTGACGCTGGACGGCATCGAGCAGCGCGCCAGTTCGCCAAGGGTGCTGGGCTATCGGGTGGACCTGGCTCAGGTTTTGTGTCTGCAGGGCAAGGCCGGCGATGCCATGGATATGCTCGATAGCGCCCTGGGCAATGCGGGCCTGACACCTGCACGCGCACCGCTTGAGCGGGCGCATGCCCTGTCCGTCCAGGGTGACTGCCTGGATCAGCAGGGCCAGCCGCTTGCTGCGCGCCGGGCCTGGAAGCAGGCGCTGGAGCTGCGCAAGAATCGCTTGCCGGATGATTTTCCGGACAGTCG
>CBFGSA010000023.1:0-27578 GCA_965651365.1 uncultured Rhodanobacteraceae bacterium
CAATCTCCGGCGCCCGAATCGTTTGCTACCGTTGCTCCCTTCCGGGCCTGGCGGATTTCACAAACTATCGTCGCGGAGCGACCGGCGGAGCCACCATGAACTTTTACGTCATGCCCGCGAAAGCGGGAATCCAGTGACTTGCCCACATTTTTCGTGTTGCGCCAAATCCATCGAGCGCAGCAGCGTCAGCCGTGAATTTGGCGGAGAGGGAGGGATTCGAACCCTCGATACGGGAGACCCGTATACCGGATTTCGAATCCGGCGCATTCGACCACTCTGCCACCTCTCCAAAAACGTGACGCGATCGGCGGACATGGCATATCCGTCCGGCGCATTTATTCTTCTCATTCCTGAGACTCACCCTTCAGCTTTACTCAGGGCCCGCCTGTCGGCGGTTCAAATTCGTTCCAGACGAATTTGTGTTCAACCCGTCCTGGGTCTCACTCCTCCGCTTCGCTCCGGGGGCTGCCTGTGGCAGTCCAAATTCGCTCCCGGCGAATTTGTCGACCACTTTGGCATGGGCTGTTGCTGCTGGCTCGGCGGCGGGGCGGTAATGATACGGGGGTGGCCGTGGGATGACAACCGGAGATTCGGCTTGATGGCCTGACCGTGGCAGTGTCCGGCCGATTCCCCAGACTCTTGCGGCAGGGCTTGAATATACTGGCCGCTGCCCCGACTTCCCAGAGACCCGGCGCTGCCCGGGCTCGAACCTTTTTTCAGCCTTGCCTGTGGAGAACGCGACATGCTGAGGGTTTTACTGTTTGTCGGCACCAACATCGCGGTGCTGGCGCTTCTGACCATTGTCTGCAAGATCTTCGGCATCGACCAATATGCCGCGGCCAGCGGCTACGGCGGCTTGGGGCCGCTGCTGATCTTTGCTGCCGTGATCGGCATGGGTGGCTCGTTCATTTCGCTGGCCATGTCGAAATGGATCGCCAAGCGCTCAACCGGCGCCCACGTGATCGACACGCCGTCCAACGAGGCCGAGCAGTGGCTGGTCAGCACCGTCAGGCAGCACGCAGACCGGGCCGGCATCGGCATGCCGGAAGTGGCGATCTATGACGCACCGGAAATGAATGCCTTCGCCACCGGCATGCGTCGCGACAAGGCCATGGTGGCGGTCAGCACGGGTCTTTTGCACGGCATGGACCGCGAGCAGGTCAAGGCGGTGCTGGGCCACGAGATCGGCCATGTGGCCAATGGCGACATGGTGACTCTGGCCCTGATCCAGGGCGTGCTCAACACCTTTGTCATCGTGCTGGCCCGCGTGATCGGTCGCGCCGTCGACAGCTGGCTGTCGGGCGGCCGCGACAGTCGCGGTGGCGGCATCGGTTATTTTCTGATCGTGATGGTGCTGCAGGTCGTGCTGGGTATTTTCGCCTCGATGATCGTGATGGCGTTCTCGCGCTGGCGCGAGTTCCGCGCCGATGCGGCTGGCGCACGCTTGGCCGGACGCTCCGGAATGATTGCGGCACTGGAGCGGCTGAAAGCCAATCACGGCGAAAATACCTTGCCGAAACAAATGGCTGCATTCGGTATTTCAGGTCATGTCGCCATGGGTATCAAGCGCCTGTTCATGAGTCATCCACCGCTGGACGAGCGCATTGCCGCGTTGCGCAATACTTCGCCGGTGGGGTGAATCCAACATTGTGTCGCGGGCATGGCCCGGTGCCGCTTGGACAAGTGTTGGAAAGGACCTTTCGTCATCCTGGGGCCGCCGCAGGCGGAACCCGGGATCCATTTTCAAGCGCCTGAGGGCTTGGTTGAGCGCAGAGGTCATGATCAATCAAAATGGATCCCGGATCACCGCTTCGCGGTGTCCAGGATGACGAGCACAAGTATCAAGCATCATCGGGCATCCCCTCCTTTAATTACAAATGAAGCTACACAGAGAGATCCAACCGCAATGAACGCGACTGCTGAAACCGAAACCCGCACATTTGAAGCCGAAACCACCCAGGTGCTGCACCTGGTGACGCATTCGTTGTACTCGCACAAGGACATCTTCCTGCGCGAGCTGATTTCGAACGCCTCGGATGCCTGCGACAAGCTGCGCTTCGAGGCCATCGCCGCGCCCGAACTGCTGGGCGATGATGCCGAGCTGCACATCGACGTGAGCTGGGACCCGGAGGCGCGCACGGTCACCGTCGCCGACAACGGCATCGGCATGAACCGCGAGGAGCTGATCGAGAACATCGGCACCATCGCCCGTTCCGGCACGCGCCGCTTCCTGGAGGCGATGAGCGGCGAAAACAAGGCCGATGCGCGCCTGATCGGCCAGTTCGGCGTCGGCTTCTACTCGGCCTTCGTGGTCGCCGACAAGGTGACCGTGCGCACCCGGCGCGCCGGCGACGAGGCTGGCCAGGGCAGCGAATGGGTCAGCGACGGCAAGGGCGAATACACCCTGCGCCCGATCGAGCGTGCCGAGCGCGGCACGTCCGTGATTCTGCATCTGAAAGAGGACGAGGACGAGTTCCTGCAAGCCTGGGGCCTGCGCTCGCTGGTCAACCGCTATTCCGACCACGTCGCCTTCCCGATCCGGATGCCGAAGAACGAGGACGGCAAGCCGGGCAGGGAGTGGGAGACAGTCAATGCCGCCTCGGCGCTGTGGACACGGCCCAGGGGCGAGGCCAGTGACGAGGAATACACCAGTTTCTACAAGTCGCTGGGCCACGATTTCAACGATCCGCTGGCCTGGTCGCACAACCACGTCGAGGGCAGCCAGCGCTTCACCACGCTGCTGTACATTCCGGCGCAGCCACCGTTCGATCTGATGATGGGCGCGCGCGACGAGCGCAAGGGCCTGAAGCTCTACATCAAGCGCGTGTTCGTGATGGATGCGGCCGAGGAACTGCTGCCCAACTACCTGCGCTTCGTGCGCGGCGTGGTCGATGCCGACGACCTGCCGCTCAATGTCAGCCGCGAGATGCTGCAGCACAACCGCAAGCTGGAGCGTATCCGTGCTTCCTGCGTCAAGCGCGTGCTGGACATGATCGAGAAGCTGGCCAGCAAGGAGCCGGAAAAATTCGCCACCTTCTACAAGGCCTTCGGCAACGTGCTCAAGGAAGGCATTGTCGAGGACGCCGACAACCGCGAGCGGATCGCCAAGCTGCTGCGTTTCGCCTCGACCAAGGGCGAGGGCAGCACGCGCACGGTGTCGCTGGACGATTATGTCGGCCGCATGCAGGCTGGCCAGGACAAGATCTGGTACGTCAGCGCCGACAGCTATGCGGCGGCCGCGGGCAGCCCGCAACTGGAGGCGTTCAAGGCGCGTGACATCGAAGTGCTGCTGATGTATGACCGCATCGACGAGTGGATGCTGGGCTCGCTGCGCGAATACCAGGGCAAGGCGCTGGAAAGCGTGGCCCGCGGCGAGCTGCCGCTGGACGAGGCGCAGAAGGAAAAGCAGGCCGAGGCTGCGAAAGAGGCCGAGCCGGTAGTGGAGCGGCTGAAAAAGCTGCTTGGCGAGCGGGTCGAGAACGTGCGCGTGTCGGCGCGTCTGACCGATTCGCCCTCATGCATCGTGCTCGGCCAGCAGGACATGGCGCCACATCTGGCGCGCCTGCTGCGCGAGGCAGGCCAGGATGTGCCCGAGGCCAAACCGACCCTGGAAATCAATCCGGACCACGCCCTGCTGAAGCGTTTCGGCGACACATCCGACGAGGACGTCGCCGGCGACCTGGCCAGCCTGCTGCTGGAGCAGGCCGAAGTCGCCGCCGGCGCCGAGCTGGCCGACCCGGCTGCCTTCGTCCGGCGCATGAACCGTCTGCTGGTGTAGGTGTGCACCCGTATCAGGTTTGATCCAGCGTCGTGCGGTAAACGGCACCGTCGTCATTCCGGGGCCGCTCTGCAGGCGGAACCTGAGCCTGCCCACCGCGTCATCCTGGGGCCGCCGCAGGCGGAACCCGGGGTCCATTTTGACCTTTTCATGGGCCGTGTCACAGTGAGTACACCTGCCGCCTCTTGCAATGGATCCCGGGTTCCTCGCTGCGCTCGGCCCTAGCCCGGACTATTCATGAACCTCCTGCTGCGATCGCCGATACACTCGCCGTGGCACGCGCTGCTTCCTCAGCGGCGCTCGACGTACTGTCGAGTACGCCTGCGCGCCTCTTCAGTCCGCATCGCGCGCCATGGCGGCGTCTCAGCGATCTCGCGACGGACGCTCATGAATAATCCGGGCTAGGATGACGCTGTATGAGGTTCCGAGGCGGTCTGCAATGTAACCGGATGATTGTGTCGATGAGTGCGACGATTGCCGCGTTCTGCATGCCAATCACTCCCGCACAAATGTGAGCCCGTGAGCCAAACCAGCCGTCACTACAGTTTCGCCGAAGAAGTGGCCAATGGCCTGCTGCAGGGCTTCGGCATTCTGCTCAGCATCGTTGGTCTGACCGTGCTGGTCGCCTTCGCGACGCTGCATGGCGGTGCGCTGGTGATAGCCGCCAGCGCCGTGTTCGGTGCGGCGCTGATCATGCTGTACTCCGTGTCGACCGTCTACCACGCGATTCCGCGGCATGTGGCACCGCTGTTCCTGGGCCGGCTCGACCACATCTCGATCTACGTGTTGATTGCCGGTACCTACACGCCATTCGCGCTACTGGCACTGGGCGGTGCCGCGGGTTGGTGGCTGTTCGGCGCGATCTGGTTCCTGGCCGTCACCGGCAGCGCGCTGGAATTCACCCGCATGCGGCATCGCCGCGGCATGGCCGTGACCCTGTATCTGATCATGGGCTGGCTGGGTCTGGTCAGTTTCGGGCCGCTGTCGGCGGCGCTGGGCACGGGTGGCACGAGCCTGCTGCTGGCCGGCGGCGCGGCCTACACGCTGGGTGTCCCGTTCTACTTGTGGCGGCGACTGCCGTTTCACTTCGTGTTGTGGCATGCCTTTGTGCTGGCTGGCAGTGTGCTGCATTTTTTCGCCGTGCTGCTGTACGTGGTCGGCTGACGGAACGAATCGCGGTTCAGCCAGTCAAAGCGTGTACAGGTTTCGAGCGGGGTATTGGCATGAACACAGGCAGAAGCGGACAAGCTGGCGCCGCCATCGGGTGGGTGCTGGCAATTATCGTGGTCGTGATTGCGGCTTTCATCGCCTGGCGCTGGTACCTGCATTCCGGGCAAACGCCGACCACAACCGAGGCGCCGGCCAGCACTGCCTCGGCGCCCACCGAAGCTTCAACGGCTCCGCGCTATCCGGTCGCGGCCATTGCCGGCACGGCACCCGCGCCGGCCGCAAGCGCGGAGGCGATCGAACAGGATTCCGGCGACCTGACGGACAGCCTGGCGACACTGCCCGGCGGCGCACAGTTGTCCGCCTTGCTGAACCGTCCGGATCTGATCCAGCACATCGTGGCGACAGTGGATGCGCTGCCCGGCAAGCGGCTGTCGACCAAGGTGCTGCCGGTCAAGCCGCCCGCAGGCAGCTTCCAGGTTGCCACCCGGGGAGGCAGCACGGTCGTCGGGCCGGCCAATGCAGCGCGCTATGCGCCCTACCTCAAGGCACTGGAAGGTGTGGACACGAGGATGCTGGTGCACTGGTACAAGCGACACTACGAACAGTTCGAGCAGGCCTACCGCCAGCTCGGCTACCCGCAGGGCCATTTCAACGACCGTCTGGTGGCCGTGATCGACAATCTGCTGGCCACGCCCCAATTGCAGACGCCGCCGGTGCTGGTGCCGCACAAGGGCCGCTGGGCTTATGCCAACTCCAATCTGGAAGCGCTGTCCGCCGGCCAGAAGCTGCTGCTGCGCTTGCCGGCAGATCAGCAGCAACAGGTACGCGCGCGCTTGCGGGATTTGCGCCAGGCACTTGCAGGCGCCGAAATGTCCGCGGGTAACGCTTCTAGCGGTGGAAATCCCCGGCCCGCTCCGGTTGGTACGTCACCTCGATGATCTTCAGCGACAGCACGCCGCCACCCGGCTTGGGCCAGGCGATGGACTCGCCTTCGGTCATGCCCAGCAGGGCGCTGCCGACCGGCGCCAGGATCGAGATTTTGCTGTCACCCTGATCACGCGGGTAGACCAGGGTCATTGAAAACTCGCGGTCGCTGCCTTCCACCTGAAAGCGCACGGTGGAGTTCATGGTCACCACGTTGGACGGCACTTTTTCGGGATCCACGATGGTGGCGCGGTCGAGTTCGGCGAGCAACTCATCCTTGCCTGGAAATTGCTCGTCCGACAATTCGTCAAGCAGGCTGGAGAGCCGGTCGGCGTCGCGGGATGATACGGTGATGGCGGGCTTTCGGGTCATGGTCCGTGATCCAGGGTATTTCAACAGCACCTATGGTATCAGGCTGACCCCGGTTTCGGTGCGGACAAAACCGACGCGGCAGTGTCCGGTTCAGCCCTTGAAACCGCCCGCGTCAAGCCACGCTTGTTCCTCTTTTGTCGACTCACGCCCGAGGATGGCATTGCGATGTGGAAAGCGCCCGAAGCGTGCGATGATGTCGCGATGGTGCTCGGCCCATTTGGCCGGTTCCGGCCCTTCCAGTTGCTGGTACAAGTCCACGGCACGGTCCTGGTCCGCGATGTCCTCCGAATGCATGAAGGGCGTGTAGAAGAACTGCCGCAGGGGCTCGTCGACCTGGCTGTCGAGGCCCTGCTCGATGGCTTGTCCGGTGACCTCGCGTGCCTTCGCGTCCGCTGCGTAGGCCTGCCGGGTGCCGCGATGAATATTGCGCGGCATCTGATCCAGCAGCAACACCAGGGCCAAGGCGCCTTCAGCTGATTGCAGCCAGTGATCGAGTTCGCCGCGAACCGCCTGCTCGCTGACCTCCTCGAAACCCAACTCGCACATGTCATCGAACGCCTGGCTCTTCTTGAACCAGCGCTTTGGTCCGGCGTCGCGCCAGAAATGGATCACTTCTTCCGCTTGCATGCAAGGCTCCGTCAGGGAACAGACCTCCATCGTGACATATCGCAACGGCGAAGGCATTGTGCGTGCAGCCGCGCATCGCGTTCATGCGGCTTTGTGGTGTCGCGTCGTATGATGGCGCGATGAGTGAATCTGTGCGCTTTCGCTGGGCCTGGCTGGCGCTTGCCTACGTCAGCCTGGGCCTGGGCATCATCGGCATCTTCGTGCCGGTGATGCCGACCTCGCCGTTCGTGATTGTGGCTGCGCTGGCGGCGGCACGCGGCTCCAAGCGCATGCATTTTCGCCTGCTGCGCGACAAGCGCTTCGGGCACATGATCCGCAACTGGCACCGCTACGGCGCAGTGCAACGGTCAGCCAAGTGGCTGGCCACGATTGCGATGGCCTGCAGCGCCGCTGGCATGCTCTGGTTCGCGCCTGATCCGCTGCTGCCGATGGTCGTGATCGGCATCATGCTGGCGGTCGATATCTGGTTGTGGCTGCGGCCCGAGCCACCCGACCGCAGCGCCTCCTGAACGGCGCGCGGGTTCAAAAGCGCTCACGGGTTTGTTAGCCTGTGCGGTTCACTTCGGGTGTCTGCTCGGTGCGGACCCCGCCATTCGCTGCAGCAGGAGTTCTTTCATGCAGATTGCCGACCGTTGCGTCGCTTCATTCAATTACACCCTGACCGATGACGAAGGTCAGGTCATCGACACCTCCGAAGGCCGCGCTCCGCTGGCCTATTTGCACGGTGCCGGCAACATCGTGCCGGGTCTGGAAAAGGAGCTGGCCGGCAAGAGCGCGGGTGACAGCTTCAAGGCCGACGTGCCGCCGGAGCTGGGCTACGGCCAGCACAACGAGGCCATGGTGCAGGATTTGCCGCCCAAGGCGTTCCAGGGCGTGGACGAGGTCAAGCCCGGCATGCAGTTCCAGGCCCAGGGCCCGCAAGGACCGCTGCACGTGACCGTGACTGAAGTCGCCGACGACAAGATCACCGTCGACGGCAACCACCCACTGGCTGGCAAGACCCTGCACTTCGACGTTGAAGTCACCGAAGTGCGCGACGCCACCGAAGCCGAGCTGGAAAAAGGCCAGGTCGGCTGAGTTGACGTGGAGTTATCGTCATCGTGCGCGGAACGAGTGGAACGACCGCAGTTGCAGGATCCATGATCGGGCTGGGCGGCAGATTCGCTTGGCATCCGTTCGATGGATTCTGCATACTGCGACTACGCGCAGCATGACGCGCTTCGCTCCGCGCAGGATGACGGTGTTTTGGGGTGTCTCCACGGCTTGCAGTTGACTCCGATTCTCCCGAGGCTCTCCCCGGTCCCGCAGCCGTTCACGGCTCACTGCTTATCGCTCATCGCCTCCTGACACTCCCGACACACGCCGTGCACCTCAAGCGTCTGCGCCTGGGCACGAAAGCCCAGTGCACGGGCCTGGCGCGTGATGAGATCGGCCACCTGCTCGTCGCAAACCTCGATTGCGTTCTTGCAGCGGTCGCAGATGAGAAAGGGCACCTGATGATCTTCGCCGGGGTGGAAGCAGGACACGAAGGCGTTGATTGATTCCAGTTTGTGGATGAAGCCCTGTTCGAGCAGGAAGTCCAGCGAGCGATAGACGGTCGGTGGTGCCGGATTGGCGTGGCGCTCCTGCAACTGGTCCAGCAAGTCATAGGCCTTCACCGGCTTGCCGGCCTGGGCCACCAGTTCCAGCACGTCACGGCGCAGCGGCGTCAGGCGCAGCTCGCGCTCATTGCAGGCCTGCTCGACTTCGCGAACAAAGGCATCGGCGTCGTGGACGTGGTGGTGGAGTGCGGTGGTGCTCATGGGTTCCAGTATATCGCTGGTGAGCGGCAAGCCGTAAGCCGTGAGCGGTGAGCGGGAAGCCGTGAGCCGAGCGTAGAGCGATGGCGGTGATAGCCCGGCCTGTGCATCTCCTGTGCCGCCTTCGAAGTTCAAGGTCTTGCCGCCCGCTGCAAACCCCACACGGCTCACCGCTCACGGCTCATCGCTCACGGCTTCCCGCTTACCGCTTGCGGCTATCGGCCTCCAGCACACAACCACAGTGCCGGCAGCGTGTGGCGCGCACATCGCCAGGCTTTCCGCAGCGTGGGCAGGGACGCGGCGAAGGCACCGCGTACCAGCTCACCAGCCAGCCGAATGGCCCCAGGATCATGGCCCACACCAGCGCCTTGCCGTAGCCGCTGCCGCGGTACCAGGCGATCAGAAGGCCACCCATGATGCTGATCAGGTTGAGCCAGATCAGCGGCCACCAGGGAACCAGCGCCATCAGATTGCCGAAAATTTGCCAGAACGCGCCCGGCGAGGCGGGGTCGACGCCCTGCAGCGCACGGTTCAGCAGTTCCTGCATGAGTGCTCAGCTTGTGCCGGTTCGGGTCAGCGCGTCATCGATGCGGCGCAAGGCCTCGTCGCGCCCGGCCAGGTACACGGTATGGTCGATCGAGGGCGAAACCTGGGTGCCGGTCATGGCCACACGCAAGGGTTGTGCGACCTTGCCCATGCCCAGCCCCAGTTGCTCGGCAATGGTCTGGATTGCAGCGTGGATGGCTTCCGGCTGCCAGGGTTTCACGTCGGCAAACGATTCGTGCGCAGCCTTGAGCACCGCCGGTGCGCTTTCGCTACCCAGGTGCTTGCGCATGGCCTTCGCGTCCCAGTGCTGGATGGGTGCGTACCAGATACGTGCTTTTTCGGCCATTTCCCTGAGCGTGTGCACGCGATCGCGCAGGGCGACAATCACGTCCTCGGGTGCCGGGCCGTGCTCGATGTCGATGCCCTGCTGGCCGAGGTGCCAGGCGAGTTCGGATGCAAGTGCCGCCGGGTCGTCGTTCTTGAGGTAGTGCTGGTTGAGCCAGTCCAGTTTGACGGTATCAAAGCGTGCCGCCGAACTGTTGACATCGGCGATGTCGAACAGTTTGATCATTTCCTGACGCGAGAAGATTTCCTGATCGCCGTGCGACCAGCCCAGCCGCACCAGGTAGTTGAGCAGGGCATGCGGCAGGTAGCCGTCGTTGCGGTACTGCATCACGCCGACGGCACCGTGGCGCTTGGACAGCTTCTGGCCGTCGGGACCCAGGATCATCGGCAGGTGCGCGAAATCGGGTACCGGCAGGTCCAGCGCATGATAGATGTTGACCTGGCGTGGCGTGTTGTTGACATGATCGTCACCACGGATGACCTCGCTGATGCGCATGTCGCTGTCGTCAACCACCACCGCAAAGTTGTAGGTGGGGAAGCCGTCCGAGCGCATGATGATGAGATCGTCCAGTTCCTCGTTGGCCCACTCGATGCGACCCTTGATCAGGTCGTTGAACGCAACGCTGCCGTGCTCGGGATTGCGGAAGCGGATGACTGGCTCGATCCCGGGCACCGGCGTGCCGTGCTCGCGGCAATGGCCGTCGTAGCGCGGCTTGCGGCCCTCGGCCAGTGCCTGTTCACGCAGGCCATCCAGGCGTTCGCGGCTGCACCAGCAGCGGTAGGCCTTGCCGGCCTTGAGCAGGTCCTCGGCCACCTGGCGATAGCGGTCGGCACGCAGGGTCTGGTAGAACGGCCCTTCGTCATGTTCCAGGCCCAGCCAGCGCATGCCGTCGAGAATCGCCTTGACGGCTTCGTCGGTGGAGCGTTCGCGGTCGGTATCCTCGATGCGCAGGATGAACTCGCCGCCGCGGCGGCGGGTTTCCAGCCAGCAATACAGTGCGGTGCGGGCGCCGCCGATGTGCAGGAAACCGGTCGGACTGGGGGCGAAGCGGGTACGTGTCGACATGGGGTGTTGATCCGTGGTCAGCCGTGCAGAATATCACTTCACGTGCACGGTGATCCGTCTTGACACCAGCGGGGGCTTGAACTGCATGTGATTGGCATCACCCAGATCCAGTTGCAGGGTGTGAGTACCCGGTTCGAGTTCGATTGTGGTTTCGGTCTGACCGCCACCAAAGTGGATGTGCTTCTTGTCGGCAGGGATCGGCATGTTGCCCGGCGGCAAGCTGTCGACATCGATCAGCAGGTGATGATGACCGGTACCGGGCTTGTCGACGCCGGCCGGTGCCACGCCCATGCCCTTGAGGCCAAAGCGCACGGTGAAGCTGCGATCGACGGTGGCGCCATCGGCCGGACTGATGATGTAAACGGTGGCATCGGCGGGGGCAGACTGGCGCGGCAGTGGCGATGCTGTTTCACTGGCGGCAGCCGTCAGGGTCATTGCGATGGTGAGCAGTAGTGGCAGAACATGGCGCATTGACAATCTCCGGTTCGGGGCGAATGGCCAGTGTAACGGTTGCGGCTTTCTGATTCCTGACGTGTTCGGGTATCGTGCGGATTACATTGGCTTGAAACTTGCATGTCCTGTGTGCGCCGAAGACGGCAACGGCGTTCGGCCATCCCTGACCCAACCATTGTTCACAGACGGATTTGCAAACTGATGAAATCGATGACGCTCGCATTTGCTGGTCTCGAACCGGACGATCTTACTGATTTCAGGCGTGTTTTCGGCAAGCTGCGCAGCCAGCTCGGTACCGACTGGCGTCTGGTCGAGAGCGACGATGCCGACCTGACCGTGGTCGACATCGACAGCATCTACGGGCACATGGATTGGCTGAAACTGACCGGCAGCGGCATGCGTGCGGCCGTGTATACCTCGGCGCAGTACGCCAAGGAATCCGACCTGGTGCTGTTCAAGCCACTCGCGGCCGATAATCTGGCCGATATTCTCAATGCGGTTGCGGCTGAACAAGGACACACCGAGGGTGGCAGCCAGACGCCGCAGCAAACTCCGGCTGCGGAGCTGGAGCTCGAGGCTGCCGCGCCCGAAGCCGCAGTTGCTTCCGCGCCGTCTGAATCGGTCGCGCCACCCGAACCCGCGCCGGCCGTGCTGGCCGCGGCGGAGGCGCCCGCTCCGGCCGGGATGGACAAACCGCGTGATGTGCATGCGGTCAAGTCAGCGTCGTCCGAACCCGCTGCACTCGAGTCGCACGAACCGGAGCCGGAGACCGCTGTCGATGAGGATACGGCCACCATTGGCGAGTGGCTGTTGCGCGGCAAGTTCAGCGAGCCGGTCCGCATGCTTGCCGGCGAGGATGTCTGGATCGTGGATCCGGACCGTGAGGCCTATTATGGACCTGCCACCCTCAAGCCTCTGAGCCAGGTGCTGGATCAGACGGCAGCGGATCTGCAGCTCGTGAACGTGACCGTACTGGAACGTGCACGCAAAGGCCAGGCGCAACCGCTGGCGCGCTTGCGCTGGTATGCCGGCCTGGTGTCCAGCCCCGGCAAGCTGTCGCCGGCACTGCAGGCCGGTACCCGCTTTGGCCTGGCGCGCTGGCCGCAGATCGAACGTGAGTTTCCGCGCCATTTCCGCATCGCCACGGCGATGATGAAGCAGGCCGGTTCGGTGGCCGAGCTGTCGGCGATTTCCGGCGCGCCGGAGGCCGAGGTGGCCGACTTCGTCAATGCCAGTCATGCCGTGGGCATCGTCAACCATGATGGTGCCGAGGCCGAACCCCAGTCGCGCGGTCGGGTCATGTCGCGACTCCGCGGTCGCTAAACTTCCTGTTCAGGGGCCTCTTGGTTGCCCGGATTCCGGATCAGGGCGCGACCGGGCGTTGCCGATCGCTGATCCAGCCACTCCAGGACGGCGCATACAGGCGTGAGCCGGCCAGGCCCGCGTGCTCCATGGCCAGCAGGTTGTGGCAGGCGGTGACGCCCGAGCCGCACATGTGCACCACATCTTCGGGCCGCCGCATCGACAACAAGGCGGAGAACTCCTGGCGCAGCGTCGCGGCCGACTTGAAGCGTCCGCCGGCATTCAGGTTCTCGGAGAAGGGCCGGTTGACCGCCCCCGGCACATGGCCGGCGACCGGATCCATCGGCTCGACCCTGCCGGCATAGCGTTCGCTGGCACGCGCATCCAGCAGCAGAATCGAGCCGTCCTGCAGGGCGGCCTGCAACTGCGCGCTGTCGAGCAGGCGGTCGTGGTGCAGGGAAATCTGCGGCGACCCAGGAACGGCTTGCGAAGCGCCGGCTTCTTCACGCCCGCCGGCGGCCTGCCAGGCAGCCCAGCCGCCATCCAGTACCGCCGCCTGTTCAATACCTGCCAAGCGCAACAGCCACCAGGCACGCGCGGCAATCGCGCCACTGCCGTCATCATAGGCAATGACCGGCTGCTCGCCATCCCAGCCCAGGGCACCAAGCCGCTGCGCCAGTCGCGCCGCGTCGGGCAGTGGATGACGGCCCAGGGCCGGGTTGTCGCGCGGCGCCGACAGATCGTGGTCGAGATCGGCATAACGGGCGCTTGGGATGTGGCCGGCTTCGTAGTCACGTCGCCCCTGGTCGGTGTCGGCCAGGCTGAAGCGGCAGTCCAGCACCAGCGCGCCGGCTTGGCGCAGGGCTTCAAGCTGCGTCGTATCCACCAGGGTCCGGTTGTTCATGGCATTATCTCCAGTCGTTGCAGCAGGTTGTCCAGGATCAGCGCCGTTGCGCCCCAGATGACATGGCCGTTGTAGCGGATCTCACTGATGCTGCGCGGGCCGAGCGGCGTGTCGATCCGGCGCTGGCCGTAGTTGGCCGGATCCAGCAGATAGTCGAAGGGCACGCTGAACAACTCGGCCACTTCATCCGGTTGCGCCTGCAGGCGGGGTTGGCCCAGTATCCGTGCGACAACAGGCGTCACGCAGTAGCCGCTGGTGGTTTCCAGGCGGTCCAGATAGCCCAGAGCCTGGACCGACGATGGTGGCAGGGCGATTTCCTCGTGCGCCTCGCGGATGGCGGTTGCCGCCGCGCTGCTGTCGCCGGGATCGGCGCGACCACCGGGAAAGCTGACCTGGCCGGCGTGTCGGCTCAGGCGCTCGTTGCGCCGGGTAAACAGCATTTCCGGGCCGTGCTCGCCTTCGCGCAAGGCCAGCAGTACGGCGGCCTCCAGCTCGGCAGTGCGGGGCCGGATGTCTTCGAGCATGCTGCGGTTCCAGCCCGGTCCACTGGGCGGTCGGGACAGGGGCAGCAGATGCCGCGCGAGACTTGTCACCGGCACACTCATGGCACTTTCACGCGGCGCTGCGGCAACTGATCGCGCATGATGCGCAAGCGCTCGGCATTATCCATCCGGCTCCAGCGCGCGATTTCATCCAGGCTGCGCCGACAGCCAATGCACAGGCCGTGGGCGTCGATGCGGCACACGCCAATACACGGGCTTGCAATCGGGGATGGTGTGCTGTCGGGCATGGGTCTGGCCGGGCGCGTTATCATCGCGGGATTCTCGCAAGGATTATTCCACATGGGTTACCAGAACCTCGAATGTCACGATGCTGATGGCGTGCGCCGGATCACGATCAATCGCCCGGACAAGCTCAATGCCCTCAATCGCGCCACGATCACCGAGCTGGCCGTGGCCTTCGCGCAGGCGCGCGATGAGGACGCTGTGCGCGTCGTGGTATTGGCGGGTGCCGGTGACAAGGCCTTCGTGGCCGGTGCCGATATTTCGGAGCTGGAAAAGCTCGACCCGCAGCAGGCTTTGGCATTCTCCGAGGTCGGCCAGCGCCTGATGCGCAGCGTCGAGCGGCTGGGCAAGCCGGTCATTGCGCGCATCCAGGGTTTCGCGCTGGGCGGCGGCATGGAGCTGGCGATGGCTTGCCACTTGCGGATCGCCAGCGACCAGGCCCAGTTCGGGCAACCGGAAATCAAGCTCGGGCTGGTGCCGGGTTTCGGAGGCACCCAGCGTCTGCGGCGACTGGTGGGCAGTGGCGCCGCGCTGGCTCTGTGCCTGGAAGGCGGCAACATCACGGCGCAGCGTGCGCTGGAACTGGGCGTCGTCACACAGCTTGTCGCAGCGAACGAGCTGGATGCGCGGGTGGACGCACTGGCCAGCCAACTGGCCGGGTTCTCGCAACCGGCAATGCGCGCCGTGCTGGAAACCGTGCTGGAAGGCGGCGAGTGTTCGATCGATCAGGGCCTGGCATTCGAAAGCCAGTCATTCGCGCTGCTGTTCGCCGGCGCCGACATGCGCGAGGGCACACGCGCGTTTCTGGAACGCCGCAAACCGGTATTCGGGAGTGGGGAGTAGGCCACCAGCAGGTTGGTTGTCGCCTGTATTTGCTGCCCCATTTCCTACTCCCTACTTCCCACTCCCGTTCTTGCTTTTGAGTTGCGCCACGACCTGCTGCAACACGGCTTGGGTCTGCAGATGGAACCAGCCGTCAAGGAAGTCTTCGACCGGGAAGGCATCGAGCGTGGCGAAGGCGTCGGTCAGGTCGGCGCGGGCCAGGCTGCGGGTGCCGAGCATGGCGCGGCGCGGCAGGGCCAGCAGTTCCTGAAGCCAGACCCGGGCGCGCTGGCGCACCTGATCCACCACGGCCAGTTCGTCGACCATGCCCGCGGCCAGGGCCTGCTCCGATTCCAGCATGGTGCCGGCAACCAGCAGGCGCTCGGCCGGGTAGCGGCCAATCAGGCGGCGCAATGCCAGCTGGATGCTGTCGGGCACGATCAGCCCGACCTGGGTTTCGTTGAGGCCAATGCGGAACGGTCCATGCGCCATGACGCGGTAGTCGCACAGGATCGCCAGCACTGCGCCACCGGCCGGGCTGTGACCACCGACAGCCGCGACGATGGGGATGGGCGAGCGCGCCAGTGCCGCGCACAGGCGGAAGAACTCACGCCAGAATTCACCCATGTCAGCGCGGTTCAGCGTGAGCAGTTCGGGCAGGTCGAGTCCGGCCGAGAAGACCTTGTCGCCACCACTGAGCACAATGCCTTCGACCCCCTCATCAGGTGCCGCCTCCACGGCCTGGCGCAACGTCTGGACCAGGTCAGGGTTGAGCGCATTGACCGGTGCGCGCGCCAGTTGCAACTCGCGGACGGTGTCGTGGTCGTGGATATTCAGCATGGGTGGGTCCCGTTGTTGATGTCAGCAGATTGTGCGACTCCGGCCTTCGGGTCAAGCTCGGAGTCCTTTCCCACAGGATCACGATTCGAGTGTCGTCTGTTTCCAGCACGCAGTGGCACTGAAATCAGCGGTCGCGATTGCCGCCTGGTTTGCGGTTGCCACGGTTGCCGCCACCACGGTTGCTGTTCTGGTTGCCGCCCTTGCCGCGGCGCGGGCCGCTCTTTTTCGAGCCGGGCCGGTCGTCGCCGGCGAACCAGCTGCGCACGGACGGCAGCTCCTGCCCCGGCGCGGCCTTGCGGCGTGACTTGCGGCGCTTTTTGCCGGCAGGCTTGTCCGGCTGGAGCAGGTTGCCGTTGACCTCCTTGCCCGCCGCGCGCTTGCGGCCGCCGCCGGGCCGGCCGCGGCGGCCGGTGGACTCGGGGCGGGCCCGGTCCCAGGCTGACAACTCTCGTCGCTCGTCGTTGTAGCTGCCGGTCCAGGCCGATGGCGTCTGCTTGGAGGGCTTGATTTCGGTCTGCGAGCGGCGCACGCGGCGCTGGTGCGACACCGGCTTGAGCGTCAGGGTGGCGGAGGGCTCGCCGATGTTGGCAAGCTGGCGCAGCCGGTTGATGTCGGCGGCGTCCAGGTCCAGGTGTTCGCCGCGCTTGAGTCGCCGCGGCAGGCTGATGCAGCCGTAGCGGATGCGCTTGAGGCGGGATACCTCGCAGCCGACCGCTTGCCACATGCGGCGGACTTCGCGGTTGCGACCCTCGCGCAGCACGACGCGGTACCAGGCGTGGCTGGAATCGCTGTCGATGGCGATGATCTGTTCGAACCGTGCCTTCCCGTCCTCCAGCTCGATGCCGCGGGTGAGCTTGTTGATGGCGTCGTCGGGAAGCTCGCCCTGCACGCGGCACAGGTACTCGCGTTCGACCTCGTTGGCCGGGTGCATCAATGCATTGGCCAGCTCGCCATCGGTGGTGAGCAGCAGCAGACCGCTGGTGTTGATGTCGAGGCGGCCAACCGAAATCCAGCGCCCGCCAGGCGGATCGCGCAGTTCGTCGAATACCGTGGGCCGTCCTTCCGGATCGTCACGCGTGGTGAGCAGGCCGTCGGGCTTGTTGTAGGCGATGACGCGGGCATGCTCGCGGTGGTCGGTGGCCACAACGTATTGCCGGCCGTCCAGTTCCACCCGGTCGCCGCTGCACACGCTGTTGCCGAGTTCGGCGGTCTCGCCGTTCAATTGCACCTCGCCGCCCTGGATGCGTTTTTCCAGCATGCGGCGCGAGCCGAGACCTGCGTTGGCCAGTGCCTTGTGCAGGCGCTCGCTCAGCTTGTCTTTGCCCGCTTCGGGTTTTTGCCCCTTGTTCAGGGACAGTACGTTGCGGTTCGCGCTCATGCGCGCTTCTCCTGGTCTGTATCGGCCAAGGGTTCGTTGGTTTCTTCGCCGTGGTTGTCAGCGTCGCCGCCCGAGTCGGACGGGTCGGAATCGGTGTGGTGGTCCGTGGCGGTATCGGGTTCGGCCACGTCGGCGTCCTTTCCGACTTCATCGTTCTGGATCTGCGCCGGGATTGCCCTGCTGTCATCGGAAAACTGCAGCTCGGGATCGAAGTTTTCCAGGTCGCGCACTTCGGCCAGGCTGGGCATCTCGTCCAGCGACTTGAGCTGGAAGTAGTCCAGAAAAGCCTTGGTGGTGCCATACAGGGCAGGCTTGCCGGGTACATCGCGGTAGCCCACCACCCGGATCCACTCGCGCTCTTCGAGCGTGCGCACGATATTGGTGGACACGGCCACGCCACGCACCTGCTCGATTTCGCCGCGCGTCACGGGCTGCCGGTAGGCGATCAGCACCAGTGTCTCCAGCAGTGCGCGCGAGTAGCGTGCCTGGCGTTCGGCCCAAAGCCGGTTGACCCAGGGATGAAAGCGGCTGCGCACCTGGTAGCGCCAACCCGAGGCCACTTCGACCAGCTCCACGCCGCGGCCCTCGCAGGCCTCGTCGAGCTCCTTGAGCGCGGCGCTGATCTGTGCCGATGTCGGCGGGGTGTCCTCGTCAAACAGCGCGCCGATCTGGGCCAGGCTCAAGGCCTGGCTGGAGGCCAGCAGCGCAGCCTCGATGATGCATTTCAGGTTCTCGGGTGATTCCGATGCCATGCAGATTCCGATAGTGAAGCTCAGGCCACTCCGGCCTTGATGTAAATGGTTGCAAGCGGTGCTTCCTGCACCACCTGGATCAGTTGTTCCTTGGCCAGTTCGAGGATGGCCAGAAAGCTCACCACCACGCCGAGGCGTCCTTCGGCAGGGTTGAACAGCGACTCGAAGCGATGAAACTCGCCATTCTCCAGTGACTTGAGTACCTCGCCCATGCGCTGGCGCACCGACAGGGCCTCGCGCCGGATGGCGTGGTGGCCGTGCAGTTCGGCGCGCAGCAGCACATCCTTGAGCGCCAGCAGCAGTTCGCGCATGTCCACATTCGGTGGTTCGCGCTCGATGCTGCGGTCGGTGACATGTGCCTGCACCAGCGAAAAATCGCGTTCCTGCCGGGGCAGGGCGTCCAGATCCTCGGCCGCCTTCTTGAAGCATTCGTATTCCTGCAGCCGGCGCACCAGCTCGGCCCGCGGGTCCACGCCTTCTTCGTCGTCCTCGACCGGTAACCGAGGCAGCAGCAGGCGCGATTTCACTTCCGCCAGGATGGCCGCCATGACCAGGTATTCGGCGGCCAGTTCCAGCCGCAGCACCTGCATCATGTCGATGTATTGCATGTATTGCCGGGTGATCTCGGCAATCGGAATGTCCAGAATGTCCAGATTCTGACGCCGGATCAGGTACAGCAAAAGATCCAGCGGTCCCTCGAATGCCTCCAGGATGACTTCCAGCGCATCCGGCGGGATGTACAGATCCTGCGGCATGTCCAGCAGCGGTTCGCCGCGCACCAGGGCCAGCGGCATCTCCTGTTGCTGCGGTACCGGTTTGAACACGTTTTGTGTTGCGGCCTCGTCCGTTTCGACGTTCATCTACTGGTCAACTGTGCGGCATCCGGGCGATTCTGTCGCCCGGCTTTCCGAGGCGCAGTAGTGGGAACATCGTGTTCTGCCTGTTGGCCCGCCGGTTCGTGTCGAAAACGGACCATCCGCGGGCGTGCTTGAATTTGGCTGTGCCTGAACCAAAAGTTGGCCCGCGGCTTCGGTCATGTTGCCGGATGTGGCATGATTCCGGCGGCATGACAGGGATGTGGCGCGCCATCGGGCCTTCAAGGCCCGGTGCATGGACACAGCGGCCCGGCACATGGACAAACGCGAGTCTGCTTGTCGCAACCCCTTGCGTGGCAAAGAATAAGGCCTGCCTTGCCGCAAGTCCAGTGTTTTTGCGGGCAGGGATGTAGCGTCGGCTTGATCGGATGGCATGGAACTTGCATCCGGATTGGGCAAGGTTGGATTGAACACGTCAATTGATCAACGATGGCCGCTTGCACATGCAAAGGCTGGAATTGCACGCTGGAACCAAGGAACACCGCATGACGAACGACAAAATGCGTCACGCCCGAATGAAGATCGAATCGGCTGCCTGGATCAGTCATGGCAGCAAGGCGTGGTCGTGTGTGCTGGAAGACATCTCGGCAACCGGCGTGCGCGTGCGCAGACCGGATGGCTGGGACGGTGCCGTGGGTGATCACGTCAGCATGGACATGCTCGTCGGCGACAGCCTGAACATCCACGTCCAGGCCGTGGTGGCGCGAATTGCCGGCGACAGCATCGGCTTCGCCTACGACCGCATTCCACCGGACAAGGAAGTGCCGCTGTGGAATCTGCTCGGCGGTTATGCCGATACGCTGGAGCCCTGGGACGAGGACTGATCGTCGCGGATTAGTCGGAATAGGCCGTGCCGTCCATGTGGCGGTAGATGTCCTCGCGCGAATCGATGAACATGTCGATGTCGGGGTAGGTGCACACGTCGGTCTGGCTGCGTGAGCCGACCTCCAGGCACACGGCAGGTTCCGACGAGCGGTTCACCAGTTGGTGGCCATTGGGGTCGCCCTTCGGGAATGCTGCGCAGTCTCCGGACCGCAGTATCGTCTCGCCGGCATCATCGATCAGCGTCACTTCGCCGCTGACGATCCACACGAATTCGTCCTCGTCACTGTGCCAGTGTCGCTGGCTGGATGCGGCGCCCGGCGGCAGCTGGAGAAGGTTGACGCCGAAATCGTGCAGGCCGCCAGCGTCACCCAGGCACTGGCGAACGCGGGCGACACAATCCCGGTCGTGCGGTGGTGGATACGATGATCCGCGCTTGCCAGCTACGGCATGCATGTCGATCCTGGTCATGCGCCAGCTTCCGCTCTGTCGCGGTCCTCGTCGCGCAGTTTGCGGCGCAGGATCTTGCCGACGTTGGACTTGGGCAGCTCGTTGCGGAACTCGATGTACTTCGGCCGCTTGTAGCCGGTCAGCTCATCGTGGCAGTACTGCTTGAGCGCTTCCTCGGTGAGATTCGGGTCCTTGCGCACCACGAACAGCTTGACCACCTCGCCGGAATGCGCGTCATCGGCAGCCACCGCGGCGACCTCGTCGACTCCGGGGTGGCTGGCGACCACGTCCTCGATCTCGTTGGGATAGACGTTGAAGCCCGACACCAGGATCATGTCCTTCTTGCGGTCGACGATATAGAAGTAGCCGTTCTCGTCCATTTTTGCGATGTCGCCAGTGTGCAACCAGCCATCGTCGGTCAGCACCTGGTTCGTTTCCTGCGGGCGGTTCCAGTAGCCCTTCATCACCTGCGGTCCCTTGACCATCAGTTCGCCGGGTTCGCCGACCGGCTGCGATTGGTTGTCGTCGGACCAGATGTCCACGTCGGTGGATGGTACCGGCAGCCCGATCGAGCCGTTGTAGTCGGGCAGGTCCAGCGGATTGATGCATACGGCGGGCGAGGTTTCGGTCAGGCCATAGGCTTCGGCCAGGGTGCAGCCAGTGACCTTCTTCCAGCGTTCGGCAACTGACTTCTGCACGGCCATGCCGCCACCCAGGGTCAGCTTCAGACCGGAAAAATCCACCTTGTCGAAGCCGTCGGTGTTGAGCAGACCGTTGAACAGCGTGTTGACGCCGGTGAGGGCGGTGAAGTGCGACTTGTTCAGTTCCTTGACGAAGCCCGGCATGTCGCGCGGATTGGTGATCAGCCAGTTGAGCCCGCCGAGGCGCATGAACACCAGGCAATTCGCGGTCAACGAAAAGATGTGATAGAGCGGCAGGGCGGTGATGATGGTCTCCTCGCCCTGGCGCACCTTGTCGCCGATCCAGGCGCTGGCCTGCAGCATGTTGGCGATCATGTTCTCGTGGGTCAGCATGGCGCCCTTGGCCACGCCGGTGGTGCCGCCGGTGTACTGCAGGAAGGCCACGTCAGCGTGCCCGAGATCGAGTTTGGGTGGCTTTTGCCCGGCACCCTGGTCCAGCGCATCCGTGAACCGGATTGCGCCATCAATGGAAAATGCGGGCACCGCCTTCTTGACGTGCTTGAGCACGAAGTTGATCAGCGCCTTTTTGGGAAAACCGAGCAGGTCGCCGATGGCTGTGGTGATGACATGTGCAAGCGGCGAGTCGTCCACCACCTCCTGCACGGTGGCCGCAAAATTGTCCACCACCACAATGGCCTTGGCGCCCGAATCATCGAGCTGATGCTTGAGCTCACGCGCGGTGTAAAGCGGATTGGTATTGACCACGACCAGGCCCGCACGCAGCGCACCGAACAGCGCAATCGGATACTGCAGCACGTTCGGCATCATGATGGCTATGCGGTCGCCGCGATTGAGTTTGAGCTGGTTGACCAGGTAGGCGGCAAACTGGGTGCTCAGCCGGTCAATATCGTCGTAGCTGAGGACACGGCCGAAATTGGCGAATGCCGGCCGGTGCCGGAAGCGCTCGAAGGCTTCGTCAATGACGGCGTTGATCGAGGGATACTGGCCGGTGTCAATCTCGTGCGGAATGCCTGCCGGGTAGTGTTCGAACCATACTTGCCTGTTGCTCATGTCCCCTCCACTCATCATTCAGCCATTGCGAACCATTGGAGCATACCCCCATGATGTCGGCAAGCAGGCCCTGGAGCAGAGCAGCCGATGTACGCACACCGCACCAATCCTCTGATCGCAATGCTTTTGCCGGTGTTGCTGGCAGCGTGCTCGTCGACACCGGCAGAGCAGCAGATTCGCGAATCGCTCCAGGCCGCCGCGGCTGCGGCGCAGGCGGCCGATGCCGGCGCATTCGGCGACGTGTTGAGCGACGAGTTCGACGGCAACCGAGGCGAACTGGACCGCACACGCCTGCTGAACATGCTGCGCGTGCAGCGACTGCGCGGCGCCAAGCCGGGTGTGCTGCTCGGCCCGATCAGCATCGAGGCCCGCGGCGACCGCTACGTGGCAAGCTTCACGGCCACCCTGAGCGGCGGCGGCCGCATCCTGCCCGATCGCATCGGCATCTACAGCATCGAAACCGCCTGGAAGCGGGTCAACGGCGACTGGCTGTGCTACAGCGCAAGCTGGAAGCGCAAGCTGTAACCCAGCCCCTGAGTCAGGGGCGGCTCGTGCGCAGCACGAGCGGGGTGTGGAGGCGCATGTGGGGCCCGGAATTTTGCGCAGCAAAATCTCTGGGGATGGTTATGCGCAGCATAGCCATCACACCCTGAGTCAGGGGCGGCTCGTGCGCAGCACGAGCGGAATGTGGAGGCGCATGCCGACTAATTACCGGTCGCGGCGCATGACCTCATCCAGTTGAGCAAGGCACTCGGCACGTTTTCGTGCCGCCTCATCCCAATGCATTTGCCAAATGGCTGCCAAGGCGAACAGGCCGACAAAGCCGCCCAGGCCGAGCCACGCTTGCCAGTTCAGCATGGGCGCGATCACAAACAGGGCGATGGCAATCAGCGCCCCGACCAGTGCCGATTTCATGATGGCCACGACAGCGTCAATCATGCCGCCAAAATACCATGGTCGACCACTTCGGTCGCCTCCCGCGACACCTGTAATGCGACAACTCGCTGCGACTGCGGTTGACACCATAACAAGAATCATTATCATTTACATCCTGAATGGGTGATTCAAGGGTTCACGCGTGGCACAGCGAAATGCAGCGACCCCGGCGCACATGGTGGCACCGGACCGCAGCGGGGCAAAGGAGTGTGGCTGTGCGCATGTGCGCAGGCGCATTGCCAGCGAGAATCTGCTTGCCGGTGGGCGCGAGCTGGAAATCGAGCACGGCGATGAAGTCTATCGTCTGCGTCAGACTCGCAACGGCAAGCTGATCCTGACCAAATAGACCCATTTCTTTTTTCACCGGTGCCAGCCGGGAGCGGGAGCCTGCGTTGCGGGCCTGCCGGTCTCCTCAGCCAGCGATCCGGCATTTTGCTGAATCTGCTATCGAAGGAGACTTATGTGTCATCGGCTGGTGCGTATGCGTCGATCCATTCTGCCGCTTGCGCTGGCAGCCGTTCTGGTCGTGTCGGCGAGTGCAGCCGAGCCACAGGCGTGCGACAACACCCAACCTGACGGCGCCAGCGCGCCCTGTCGGGCGGCGCTGTTGTCCATGATGACGGTATCGGCCACGCTCAATCCGCGTCCGCTGGGCGAAGTCGCGGCCGATGTCAGCGTGATCACGCGCCAGGACATGGACCGGCATCTGGTTTCCAGTCTTCAGGATCTGGTGCGCTATCAGCCGGGTGTGTCGGTCACGGCCACACCCGGGCGCTACGGCGAGAGCGGCTTCAGCATTCGCGGGCTGGGCGGCAACCGGGTGCGGATCGAGGTCGACGGCGTGCCGGTGTCGGATGCCTTCTCGTTCGGTGCGATGCTGTCGGCGGGGCGCGACACGGTCGATATGGATTCGATCAAGCGGGTCGAGATCGTGCGCGGGCCGGCCTCGTCGCTGTACGGCTCCGATGCCCTGGGTGGCGTGGTCAGCTACGTGACCAAGGATCCGGCCGACTATCTGCGCGATGGCGCCTCGCACTACACGTCGCTCAAGCACCAGTACACCACCGTCAACCGGGGCAATGCCACCAGCGCCACGTTGGCCGCCGGCGACCAGCGCAATGCCTTCATGCTTCTGGGTACCCACCGTGATGCCATGCAGACCAACAACCGGGGGCGCATCGACAGCGTGGATGAGAGCCGCACGCGACCCGATCCGCAGCACCACCGCGGCAACGCGCTGCTGGCAAAATATGTTCACCATGCCGATTCCGGGCGAGTCGACCGGCTGGTGCTGGATGCGCAGCGCGACGATACCCGCACTACCTTGCTGAGCGCCAATGATGGCGATACGGCTTCGATGTCCGGTGCCGACCGCAGTCGGCGCGGGCGCATCTCCTTCGGCCAGATTCGGGACGCCATGACGTGGACGCTGGCTGATCGGGTGGACTGGAAGGCATGGCTGCAGGACTCGCGTGTCGAGCAGCGCAGCCTGGAACACCGCCTGACCGGGCCAGGTTATCAGCGGCATGTGGATCAGACCTTCTCGCAGCGCGTTCTGGGAGTGCAATTGCATGCCTTCAAGTCCGTCGAGCTTGGCCGCGTGCGGCACGATCTCACCTGGGGCGGCGACCTGTCGCGCACGAAAACCCGCGAGCTGCGCGATGGCTACGCGGTCAACCTGGCCACGGGCGAGACTTCGCAATCGATCACGGGCGGCAACGCCGACAACTACCCGGTACGCGACTTTCCGCCGGCCAGCACTATCAATGCGGCCCTGTTCGTGCAGGACGAAATGCGTCTGGCAGATGGCCGTGTGCGCTTGATTCCCGGCATGCGCGTGGACCATTACCGCTTCAGTCCCGAGGCCGATGCCCTGTTCGACAGTCAGCCGTTTGCCGAGCGTGTCGAAGGCCAGACCGACCACCATGTGTCGCCCAAGCTCGGCGCGGTATGGCAATTCAGCGAGCATTTCAACGCCTATGCCCAGTACGCCTCCGGTTTCCGGGCGCCGCCGTACAGTGACCTCGGTCTGTTGTTCTCCAACCTGCGCTTCGGCTACGCGGCGATCCCCAACCCCAAGCTCAAGCCCGAGACCAGCCGCAGCCTGGAACTGGGACTGCGCGGCGAAAGCGCGATCGGCCATTTCATCCTGGCGGTCTACGACAATCGCTATCGCGACTTCATCGACAGCCAGCACATGCTGGCGCGCGATCAGTGGCCGGACTGGGCAGTCTCGACTTCCGGCCTGGGAGTGGTGTTCCAGTCGGTCAATCTGAGCCGCGCGCGGATCCGCGGCGCCGAAGCCACAGGCATGCTCTATCTGGGCGAACTGGCCGATGGCCTCGACGGCTGGCGCGTGCGCGGCAGCCTGACGGCGGCGCGTGGCGACGCACGCGAGGGTAGTGCGAGCTGGGTGCCGCTGGACAGTGTCGATCCGGCCCGCGCCATCCTCGGCATTGCCTACGAGGGAATGGGATGGGGTATCGAACTGGACACTGCCGCGGTGGCACGCAAGCACCGCCTGGACAACGATGCGGCGTTCCGGGCGCCGGGTTATGCGACGGTCGACCTGTATGGTCACTGGTCGCCGCTGCCGACACTCGATCTGTACGCCGGGATCACCAATCTCGACAATCGCCGCTACTGGAACTGGGGTACTCTGCATGGCGGCACGCTCGGTTCCACTGTCGACACTTCCGGCGTGATCGGCCGCTACAGCGCGCCGGGGCGGGCGCTGAGCGTGTCGTTGAAATGGACATTGTGACTTCCGTATTCAAGGTAGACCTCATGCACACATTCAAGATCCATGCCGCACGGCTGTTCACGATTGCCGCACTCGTGCTGCTGTCGAGCGTACTGCCCATGGCTCATGCAGCCGATGCCGCGCCGGTCGGCACCGGCTACCTGGTGGTGACGCCGGATCGCGGTTTTCTCGGCAATGACGAGATTCGTGATGCATTTGCCGCATTTGCCGGCCGGCACAATGCCGAGCTGCTGTTCGTCACCGACGCACGCAGCAAGGACGTGCTGAACCAGGCGCTGTCCGATTTGCGCCAGCGCGGCGCCGACCGCATCGCGGTGCTGCCGCTGGTGCTGTCCGAGGCCGACACGCGCTGGAAACTTGCCCGCAGCTGGTTTGACCAGGCCCGCAAGGATGGCGCGCGACTGGCCTTCGCGCCGCTATATGGCGCGTCGTATCTGGCCGTCGAGGACCTGTCGGCACGCTTGCGCAGCCTGCACACCGACAAGCGCAAGCTGTTGCTTCTGGGCTACGGCGCGGCCAGTCCGGCTGACGCCACCCGCATGGCAGAAGGCCTCAAGCGCATGGCCGGCTTTGCCAGTGATCTGCCGGCCGACGCAATCCATGCCGTGGTCTACCCCGGGCGCAAGGCCGCTGAAGAAAAGGCCATGCGCAAGGCCGTCAGTGATGCGATCAAGTCCGCGCGCGACAGCGTGGTGGTGCCGGTGGCGCTGGCACCGCGCGCCGACAGCATGATGAGTTTCTCCGGCTGGTTCGGTCGCGACCTGCCCAAGGACGCGGAGCTGGTTACTTCGCAGATTGCCACCGCCGATGCGCTGACGCAGTGGATGCAGCGCGCCGCCACCGAAGCCGGCATGCAGTTTGCACCGCTCCTGTCGGACCAGATCGGCATCGTCGCGCTGGTACACGGCGCGGACTGGTTCTGGAACCGCGACATTCGCCAGGCACTGGCGCCGTTGGCCAGAAAACACAAGTTGGCTTACGCCTTCTCGATGGCGGATCCGCCGGTGGTCGAGCGCGCCGTGCGCAAGCTGGAAGGCGAGGGCGTGCGCGCCATCGTGGTGGTGCGCGCCTTCGGCATGGCCGCGTCATTCCTGCCCACGGTCCGGCACATGCTTGGCGCCGATGTCGAAAGCGGCGCCGCACCGCATGCAGGCCACGGCATGGCAATGATGATGCATCACGGTCATGGCGGCAGCGCGCACGCGTCGCTGGCGGCCGCACCGCGCATCCGCTCGGCCCTGCCGATGGTCACCGTGGGCGGGGTCGAGGATGACCCCTTTTTTGCCAAGGCGCTGCTGCAGAATGCGCGCGGGGTGTCCAGTGGCAATCCGGCCAGGGAAACCGTGATCCTGGTGGCGCACGGGCAGGGCGATGACAAGGCCAATCGCAAATGGCTCGATCTGCTGTCCAGTCTGGCCAAACAGATGCGTGCAGTGGGTGGTGGCCAGTTCGCCGCCATCGAGACTGCCACCTGGCGCGAGGACTGGCCGGACAAGAACAAGGTCGAGGTCAAGCGCGTGCGCGGCATGGTCGAGCAGGCCAGCCGCCACGGCGGTCGGGTGCTGATCGTGCCGGCACGGATCAATGGCCGCGGCGCCGCGGACCGCTATCTCGAGGGGCTCGACTACGGCTGGAGCGAGGGCTTCGCCCAGACCCCGTATTTCGCCCAATGGTTCGAGCAGGAAATTGGCCGTGGTGTCGACAGGCTCAACACGACGTACGGAACGGATTCGCCGGTCCGCGCATCCCATGGGCACCGGCACTGAATATCTTGCTGGCAAGACACTTGTGGTTGGGTTGAGCCAATGGCGAAGCCCGACGGTAATTTCGCCATCGTCATTCCGGAGCCGGGCGCAGCCCGGAATCCGGAATCCACCCGGTTGCCGCGAGTTCCCCACGAGAAGATGGATCCCGGATCATCGCCATTCGGTGTCCGGGATGACGGCGTGGATCTGAAAGGAAAATCATGCAAAACAGATCATTCATTGCCTCGGGTCTCGCACTTGCACTGCCGCTGGCGTGCACGGCGATCGCAGCCCGGGAGACCACGCCAAAGCCGCAACATGTGGTGCCGCTGGGCGGCGTGTCCGTGCATGCCCAGGTACGCGATGTGCCGCCGGTCGAGGGCGTGACCAGCTTTGTCGATGCCCAGGATC
>CBFGSA010000024.1:0-27254 GCA_965651365.1 uncultured Rhodanobacteraceae bacterium
CGAGTCGCCGCAAGAACAATCGAATCCACTACTTCACGGGAGCCACGACATGAAACCTGCACCCATTTTGCTGCTGGCGGCCTGTTGCATGCTGGCAGGCTGCCACAGCCCCGCGCAGGACCAAGCGCAGCGGACCGCCGCCGCGATCCAGGACGCGATGAAAACCTACGGCCCGCCCCAGGTGGCGACGTCCGAGGGCGGCTATGTCATGCACGCGGTCGTCGACGGCAAGCCGTGGCAGGCGAGCCAGATGATGGAGCTCAACGGCTCGAATGAACATTTCATTCAGGGCACCGGCGACCAGGTGCAGCTTGGCTTCTACATCGACACGGACCATGCCGTGCTCGGCAAAGAAAGGCATCTGGGTGAAGGCCATTCGGCCGACCTCACGGTCGGCGACGGTTCCTGGCACGCCATCGATGGCGGATACACGATCGACAGGTTAGATGCAAAAAACATCGAAGGCCGCTTCCACTTCACGGCCCAGAAGTTCCAGTCGAGCGACACGCTGGAAGTCACCGAGGGTCGATTCCGAGTGATCCCGTGAGCACAATCGAAGTGAAGACAGCGGTTGCGGTACGGCGGTGAGCATCATCAACCTGTATTTCGTGGGCGGAAACCACTCTGCCGATCTGATTGTGAAGGGGGCATTCGTGCCAAGCGCAGCGAGACAGAGAAAAGCGCCATGACTTATCAGCACACCGCGTTCACTACCCTGGGCTTCACCATCCTCATGTTCGCATCAGGACCATGCGCTGCCGCGGCCTGCCAGGCCGGCCTGTGGCTCGACTATCCATGTGAAATCACTGCAATGACAATGCCTGGCCTCATGACCACACAAACCGAGACACTGGTCGCGTACAACGTCACCGCTACGCCGCTGCAAGTGGCATTTTTTCCATCGATCGATGCTTGTATCACGGCATCCACCGATTGGATCACTTTCTCGGACTATGAGTTCTACGTGCCTCCAATGATCCAATCGACGCTTTCGATTGACATTACATTCGATGCGACTAGCCTGGGACCCGGAGTTTACCGCAAGCAGGCCTGCCTCACGCGCGGCAGCCCCGGCGCCGAATACATCACGATTCCCATCACCCTGGACGTAGGTGATGTCCTGATATTCGCCAATGGCTTCGATTACTGATTGCATTGCCTGGCAAACCAACGTGGCAGCCCTGCTTGCTGCCGCAGCATCGATCAATAGCATTCTGCCGAGGAATGAAATGGATCTGCATACGGCGTGAGGTCGATCAGTGGAATAGATCACCGCACAATTACCACGAAGGAGGCAAACCATGAACGCGATTGCGCTTATCTCCTGCCAATTGAGGCAACACGATCGCTGGCGACAGTTGTGGCACGCGCCAGGCTCAGTCGGATCGACGCAGCATCCGCTGTCTCCGCTGTCTCCGCTGTCTCCGCTGTCTCCGGTGTCTCCGGTGTCTCCGGTGTGCCGAATTCTGGTCGCCATGGCTTGGGCGTGCTTCACGACCGCATCGGCAGCAACAGACATCGTCTATCTCAATCGCTGCACGGACGGATGCACGATTGCGCCGGGGCAAGATGATGCGATCAACCATGTTTCTTCGATTCCATCCGCAACAGCGTACCTGCCGGCGTTTCCTTTCGGTGACGCCACGTTTGCGCAGACAACTGCATGCCTGCGCAAGGCATTCGCCAAGTATGACGTCACGGTCACGAGCAACGACCCTGGACCGGTTGCTCGACGCGAAGTCCTGCTGGCCGGTACACCGCAGAATGTTGGAGTCATTCCCGGGATCTTCAGTGTGGCACCTTTGACGGGCCAGCCGCTGGACAATGCCATTGTCTTTGTTTTCGCTCAGGAGATTGGTGACAACATGGATATCCTGTGCGAAGAAGCGACGCGAAGTGTCGGCTACCTGTATGGCCTGGACAACTCGCTGCATTGCCCGGACATCATGTCTCCCCAGTTCTCCTGTGGCGTCAAGTCCTTCACATCGACGGATGCGCAGTGCGGCGAGATCGAGCCACGGCCATGCGCCGATGGCAATGCTAAGCAGAACAGCGCGGCCAGGCTGGCAATACTGCCCGGCCTGGGGGATCGACTGCTGTTGAGCGATTTCGAACGCCCCGCACCATCGCCCTGAAGAACTGGATCAGGTTCACTTGTGCGGGTTTGACTGGTCGCGTACCGGTCGATGTGCAGGGCGTAGGTGAGCGAAACGGCGTGACTTGGCCTCGACCATGGTCAGAATCGGCCTGCGGCCGATGCTGCGGGCATTGCGCTGCCTTGGGGCCACCCCCATCCGGCGCTTCGCGCCACCTTCCCCCGCCAGCGGGGGAAGTTACTCAGAATCGGCCTGCGGCCGATGCTTTCCAGATGGCCAGCGGAGTTCGATGTGGCTGTTGTTGAAGCGCGGGTCGCTGATATCGCCGCCGTGGCGGACGGTCAGGGGTGCGGGGATGCCGTCGACCTCCAGTTCCTGGCCGTCCTCGATCCAGGCGCCGAGGGCCTGCATTTCGACCAGCTTGTGGCACAGCGCACCGGCGCGCTCGGCTTCGGTTTGCGGAACCTGACGCAGGCTGATGTCGGGGCGGGCGAACTTGCGCATGCCGCGGGTGTGCACCCACTGGCCGCCAGTCTCATCGGCGTTGGCCAGGATCAGCACATGGCCGCGCGGCGGCGCACCATTCTGGATCAGGTATCTGCCGCGCCAGGTTTCGGCCGGGAACAGGCTCAGCATCTGCGGATCGGCCACGCTGGTGCCGCCCAGATCAAGCAGACCGGCCAGGACGCCGATCGTGTCGCGCAGGTAGTCCAGGCTGGCCGGATCGGCCACGCTGCCGCGCACACTGAGCACTTCGGCAGCCGTTTCGGCACGGGCCACGGCCTGCGGGCTGTCCTCGCGCAGGATCTCGCCCAGGGCGCCGCCCAGCGGATAACCCTCCCACTGGCGCAACTGCTCGTGCGGATGGCGATACAGCTGCACGCCTTCGGGCAGGCCGCGGCTGGCGTATTTGCCCAGCGGCACATCCAGCCGGCGCGGAAAGTCGCCGAACACGAAATACAGCAGCAACGCGTCCTCGCCGGGCCGCGCCCGCCAGTGTGGCCGCGGCCAGTCTGCCGGTCTGCTCATGCCGACTTTTCCCCGGCCGCGCCTTTCTCTCCCAGCGGCAGGACGGTCTGCTGCAGCTCGATGCGGCCTTCGCCCGCGGTGATCTTCTTGAACTCGGCGCGCGAGACCGACACGTAGCGCTCGTTGCCTCCAATTTCGACCTGCGGCCCGTCGGTCACAGCGCGCCCGGCCTCGTCGACGCGCACCACCATGGTCGCCTTGCTGCCCGAGTGGCAAATCGTCTTGATCTCCTGCAAATCGTCGGCCCAGGCCAGCAGGTAGCGGCTGCCCTCGAACAGCTCGCCGCGGAAATCGGTGCGCAGGCCGTAGGCCAGCACCGGAATGCGCAAGCAATCCACCACGTCGCTCAACTGCCAGACCTGGTCACGGGCCAGAAACTGTGCCTCATCCACCAGAACGCAGTTGAGTGTCCCGTGGTCGCGAATGTCATGCTCGACCAGGCGCAACAGATTCTCGTCGCCGCCGAAGCGGCGCGCATTGGCTTTCAGGCCGATGCGTGAGGCGACAACACCCGCGCCATAGCGGTCGTCCAGCGCCGGCGTCATGATCAGCGTGCGCATGCCGCGCTCGTGATAGTTGTGCGCGCTTTGCAGCAGCGTCGTGGTCTTGCCGGCGTTCATCGCCGAATAGTAGAAATAGAGCTTGGCCATGGATGCCGGGAATCGGAAATAGCGAATCGGGAATCGTCGGCTCCCGAGAACTTCAAGTGTAACGGGTCCCGGTCCGAGCCGCGGCACCGCATCCGGTTCAAATCGGCGGCAGGAAGAACGGGTCGAAGTCGTCGGCCATGATGCGGTCGCCGATGAGCAGGCGGGTGATGGCGAAGTCGCGATTGCCGCTGTCGATGTCGGCACTGCCGAGCTGGTACAGGTAGCCGCCGCTTAGCAACGCGCCATTGGCATCGTCATTCTTGCCGCCGCCGATGTCGAAGTAGACATTTCTGTAGCCGCTCACGCCGTAGCTGGTGTCCACGCTGCCGTCTGCGTCGAGGCGCAAGGACACCATGTCATTGTCCTGATTGCCGGCCTTGAACTGCGCGTAGCCGGAAAGCAGCAGCTTGAATGCCAGCGACAGGCCGGGCTGGATCGGCGGGTGCTGCAGCGCCAACGCCGTGATGCTGCCGGACTGGTACTGGCTGGGAAAGATGCCGACCGTGGCCACGCCGCCACTGCCAAAGGAGGTGACCAGTTGCCCGGAATTGTCGAAAGCAGTCACGGCGGCGGTCGCCGCCACATCGGACTGGCAGTGGGTACCGCCCACCAGCACAGTGCGCTGGCTGGCGGAATACTTGTGGACCACCAGACCGGATGCCTGATTGATGCAGCCATTGAATCCGCCCGGAATGGCCGCCAGCGAGCGCCCGGCGGCCAGATTGCCGAATCCCGAATCCAGCGCACCGGTCGTGCCGTCCAGTCGCGCCAGCGCGAACTTCTCCGTATTGCCGCTGGTGTCGGCATCACCGGCCAGCAGTATCTTGCCGTCGGATTGCAGCGCCACCGCCCGGGCTTGATCGGTATTGTTGCCGCCATTGTCGAAGGCCACCGTGCGCACGCCGAAGCTGCTGTCCAGACTGCCACTGGAGGTCAGCTTGGCCACGGCAAAGTCGATGTTGCCGCCACTGCCGCCATCGGTATGGCCGGCCAGATACACGCTGCCCGACGGCCCCAGTGCAGCCGCCGTGACCACTGCCTCAAAACCGGATGGATGAACAATGGCCAGGCCCTGATCGGCCCAGGCGGTGTCCACCGCGCCATCGGGCAGAAAGCGCATGGCGAACATGACGTTGCTGCCGTTGTCGTTCGTATTGCCAAACACCATGATCCGGTCATCCGGTTGCACCAGCATGCCTTGTACCTTGGTCACCCCGGCCAGGAAGGCCGTGATCTGGCCGGTGCCATTGCCACCAAAGCTGCTGTCGGCGTAGCCCGAAGGCAACAGGCGCACCAGACCGATGCCGACCTGCGGCACGGAGGTTGTCACCCGTCCAGCCACGACCAGCCGACCGCCAGACTGCATTCCAGCACCAAAGGCCGTATCGATCAGGCCACCACCAACATTGAACGGTACAGTCACCTTGCCGTTGTGGGCCGGGCCGAAGCGGGGGTCGAGCTGGCCTTCGGCATTGGCTGCCAGAACAAGTCCCGGCAACAGCACGGTGGCCAGAGCCAGCAATCGGAGAAGTGAGTGTGTTACGGCAATCATTCGGCGCATGCTTTCATCTCGGAAAAGGCTATTCCCGACTAAACGCAATTCTTGCCCATGCGGGGCCACGACCGCGGCAAATCGCGCCTTGCGGCTTCAGGCACTTGCCAAGCGTGCCTGGCGCTTCCGTTCGCGCCGCTCGCGCCAGCTCGCCACAGGATGGGTCAGCCAGACGATCGCGTAGAGCAGCTGGAACAGGCGCAGCTTGCGAATCACGCGAGGGTTGTCGAATACGTCGCCGGCCAGCATCGAGATCACGCCACGCTCGATATCGAGCACATTGCGCGGGTCGTTGAACAGGATGCGCATGGCCGGCGAATTGAAGCGATAGATGAACCAGGCGAAGTGGCGCATGCCGCGGCGCATGTGGCGTTCCAGATTCGTTTGCAGCGCGGCTTCCCGTTCGGGATGGCGCAACGCCTCGTCGACCACCGCAGCAGCGCGCTCGGCGCCGGTCATGGCCAGGTACACGCCGGAGGAAAACACCGGATCGAGGAAGGCGAAGGCGTCGCCGACCAGGATCCAGCCCGGCCCGCCCATGTGGCTCGAATCGTAGGTGTAGTTGCCGGCCACGTACACCTTGTCGTCGATCAGCTCGGCCTCCTGCAGTCGCTCCCAGGCAGCCGGATTGGCCTTCAAGGTTTGCAGCAGAAAATCGCGATTGTTGCCGCGGCGCTGGCGCAGGTGGGCCGGGCGGCACACCGCACCCACGCTCATCTCGCCGCCCGGTTGGGGAATCAGCCACATCCAGCCGTGTTCGAACCAGTAGATGCTGATGTTGCCGCGGTCATCGCCGTCGCGGAAGCCGGCATTGTTGAAGCGTCCGAAAATGGCCGCGCTCTGGTGCTGGCGGTTGCGGCGGATCAGCTTGCGCTGCTTCGACAGCAGGGTGTCGCGGCCGCTGGCGTCGATGACGTAGCGGGCTCGAATCTGTGCGGCAGCATTTTGTCCTTCGATGTCGAAGGTGACTGTCGATTGCCGCGGGCCTTGGTGTTCGATTGCGGTCACCTTGCAGCCCTGACGCGCATCGACTCCGGCTTCACGCGCATGCTCGAACAGCATCTGGTCGAACTCGGCCCGGCAGACCTGCCAGGCATGGCCGGGGCTGTCGCCGAGCGCACGCGCAAACTCGAAGCGACTGTAGCCTTCCCGGGCATCGCTCTCGAAGTCCGCGCCGGGCTTGAACACGCCCAGCGCCCGGACCTTGTCCATTGCCCCAAGGCGCTCAAAAATCGGCAGGTTCATGGGCAGCAGCGACTCGCCAATGTGGAAGCGCGGGTGATGCTCCTTTTCCAGCATCAACACGGACCAGCCGCTGCGTGCCAGCAAGGTTGACACCGTGCTGCCGGCCGGCCCGCCGCCGATCACCAGCACGTCACACGTTTCCCGCTCGTTCGATTCGCCCTGCACTGGTGCGCCTTCGCTGTTTGCAAACGGCAAAGCGTACGCAAACGGCCCTGTCCCGTCCATAGTCCACGGTGCGCGCTCAATTCCGTCATTCCGGACGCCGCAATGCGGCGATCCGAATAGCGGAGGCAGGAGCCGGAGCAAACCTCGGCGCAGCCGATGGCCGGAAGGGCAGGCCGCCGGGAGCGGCCAGTCAATCCACTTTCTAGCGTGGGACTCCATGCAGCCAGGTGGATTCCGGGTTCCACACTGCGTGCGGCCCCGGAATGACGACGATTCCGGTCCGGCGCCAGTCCAAGCGCCATGGGCCCATGGCCGGTTACCATGGACACTTCAGGCAACGGGACAAGTCGCCATGGCAACTGAGCACAAGTGCAACGGTGTGCGCACGGCCGGCTGGCGCGAATGGCTGGTACTGCCGGAGCTTGGCATCGAAGCAATCAAGGCCAAGCTGGATACCGGTGCCCGCACCTCGGCGCTGCACACCCACAGCCTGGACATTGAGACCCGCGGCGACATGCTCGTGGCGCATTTCAGCGTGCACCCGGTACATGGCAACAGCGAACTGATAGACTGCCGTGCGCCGCTGCTGGAAGAACGCTGGGTGTCCGATTCGGGTGGCCATCGCGAACTCCGTCCGGTCATCAAGTCCGTGCTGCGGGTCGGCGGCCAGTGCTGGCCGATCGAAATCACCCTGACGCAGCGCGAAACCATGCGTTTTCACATGCTGCTGGGGCGCACCGCCATGATTGGCCGCTTGCAGGTTGATCCTGCACGGTCCTATGTTCTGGGGCGTCGACCCAGCCCGGCCCCATCGGAGCGCGAACCATGAAGATCGCCATCCTGTCCCGCAACAGGAAACTGTATTCCACCCACCGCCTGATCGAGGTGGCACGCGAGCGCGGCCACGAGGTGAACGTGGTCGACGTGCTGCGCTGCTACATGAACATCGCCAGTCACCAGCCGCGCATCCACTACCGCGGCGAGCAGCTTGAGCACTTCGACGCGGTGATTCCGCGCATCGGCGCTTCGGTCACGTTCTACGGCACGGCCGTGTTGCGCCAGTTCGAGATGATGGGCGTGTATTGCATCAACGAGTCGGTGGCCATCTCCCGCTCGCGCGACAAGCTGCGTTCGCTGCAGCTTCTTTCACGCAAGGGCATCGGCCTGCCCGTCACCGGCTTTGCCCACTCGCCCGACGACATCGACGACCTGCTGAAGATGGTCGGCGGGCCGCCCGTGGTGATCAAGCTGCTCGAAGGCACCCAGGGCATCGGCGTGGTGCTGGCCGAGACACGCAAGGCCGCCGAAAGCGTGATCGAGGCCTTCATGGGCCTGAAAGCCAATATCCTGGTGCAGGAATACATCAAGGAAGCCGGCGGCGCCGATATCCGCTGCTTCGTGGTCGGCGGCAAGGTGGTGGCCAGCATGCGCCGCCAGGCACCCGAGGGCGAATTCCGCTCCAACATCCATCGCGGCGGCAGCGCCAGCGCCATCCGCATCACGCCCGAGGAGCGTTCCACGGCAGTACGCGCGGCGCGCATCATGGGCCTGAACCTGGCCGGTGTCGACATCCTGCGCTCCAACCACGGCCCGGTGGTGATGGAGGTCAACTCCTCGCCCGGGCTGGAAGGGATCGAGGGCGCCACCGGCAAGGACGTGGCCGGTTCGATCATCGATTTCATGGAAAAGAACGCCCGGCCCAACCACACCCGCACCCGCGGCAGCGGCTGATGCTGGCGCCCGACCAGGACTTCGTCGTCGGTGGCCAGGGCATCGCGCCGGGCACGCGGCAATGCGTCGACGTGCCCGTGGTGAGCCTGTATCACGCGCCGCTGAGCATGCCGCTGCAGGTGGTGCGCGGGCGCCGCCCGGGGCCGGTGCTGTTTGTCAGCGCGGCCCTGCACGGCGACGAACTCAACGGCGTCGAAATCATCCGTCGCCTGCTGCGCCTGCGTGCCCTGGAGCGCCTGCGCGGCTGCCTGCTGGCGGTGCCGATCGTCAACGTGCAGGGCTTCCTGATGCAGTCGCGCTACCTGCCCGACCGGCGCGACCTCAACCGCAGTTTTCCCGGCAGCGAGCGCGGCTCGCTGGCGGCGCGGCTGGCCCATGTGTTCCTGAAGGAAGTCGTTCAGCGGGCGGATTACGGCATCGATCTTCACACCGGCGCCGTGCACCGCTCCAACCTGCCGCAGATCCGTTGCGACCTCAGCCAGCCCGACACGCCGCGCATGGCGCGCGCCTTCGGGGCGCCGCTGATCCTGGATTCGGCCACCCGCGAGGGCAGCCTGCGCGAATACACCAGCACCCACCAGATTCCGGTGATCCTGTACGAGTCCGGCGAAGCCCTGCGCTTCGATGAACTGGCGATTCGTGCCGGCGTGCGCGGCGTGACCGCGGTAATGCGCGAGCTTGGCATGCTGCCGCCCGGCAAGACCAGCCGCAGCAGGACCGAGCCCGTGGTCGCCACCAGCAGCAGCTGGATTCGCGCGCCCGTCAGCGGCATCCTGCGCACCAGCGGGCGCCTCGGTGAACGGGTCCGGCCCGGCCAGGAACTGGGCTGGATCAGCGACCCCTTCATGACCGAGGAAACCGCGGTCGTGTCCGATGAAGACGGCATCGTCATTGGCCTGAGCCATTTGCCGCCAGTCAACGAAGGCGACGCCCTGTTCCACATCGCCCGCGTCGACGAACCAGCCGCCACCGCCGAACTGGTTCAGCAATTCCGGGAGCAGTCGCAGGCCGGTTGAGCGGTGTGGGCGAGGGTCAGAATCGGCCATTCTGAACGTCCAGGCTTTTTGCAGTATCGCGCGCAAGTCGCGCTCCTACAGGCATCCCTGCGCGGTGCCATGTTGTATACCCGCCCCCGGCTCAGCGCCGCGCCCACCCATCCCGGTATCATGCAACTTTCAATCCGATTCTCGATTCCCCCTTCCCCATTCCCGGCTTCACCCCATGCTCAACCCGCCGCAACGCGCTGCTGTCGAATACCTGGATGGACCCTTGTTGGTGCTGGCCGGGGCGGGATCGGGCAAGACCCGGGTGATTACCGAGAAGATTGCCTGGCTGCTGCAGCGGCAGAATCTGGCACCGGGCCGCATTGCGGCGATCACCTTCACCAACAAGGCCGCGCGCGAGATGCGCGAGCGGGTCGGGCGGCGCGTTGGCGCCGATATCGCCGACGCGCTCAATGTGTGCACCTTTCACGCGCTGGGCCTGAAGTTTCTGCATATCGAGCACGAGCGGGCCAGCCTTCGGCGCAATTTCACCGTGCTGGATGCCGACGACAGCGGCAAGGTGATCCGGGAACTGGCACCGGCCGGGATCAAGAACGATGCCTTGTGGCAGATCCGCAATCTCGTCAGCCAGGCCAAGGCGGCAGGACTGGATTCCGAACAGGCCCAGGCCACCGCACGCAGCCCGCGCGAGCAGCAGGCAGCGGAAATCTACGCCGCCTACCAGAAGCGTCTGGCGGCCTGGAACGCGGTCGACTTCGATGACCTGATCCGGCTGCCGCTGAAAGTGCTGCAGGCAAGCGATGAGGCATGCACCGAGTGGCGCGAACGCCTGCGCTACCTGCTGGTGGACGAATACCAGGACACCAACGAGGCCCAGTACCGCCTGCTCAGCCTGCTGGCCGGGCCGCGCGGCGCCTTCACCTGCGTCGGCGACGACGACCAGTCGATCTACGCCTGGCGCGGTGCGCGACCGGAAAACCTGGATGAGCTGGCGCGCGACTGGCCGACGCTGAAGGTCATCAAGCTGGAACAGAACTACCGCTGCGGCACGCGCATTTTGCGCGCTGCCAACGCCCTGATCGGCCACAATCCGCACCTGCACCAGAAGAAGCTGTGGAGCGAGCTGCCCGAAGGCCCGCCGATCCGGGTGCTGGAGTGCAAGGATGCCGAACACGAAGCCGAGCGCATCGCCGCCATCGCCGCGCATCTGGCGGACAAGCACGACGTGCGCTGGTACGAGTTTGCCGTGCTGTATCGTGGCAATCATCAGGCGCGGGCGCTGGAAAAGGCCATGCGTCTGGCCGGCATCCCCTACCACCTGTCCGGTGCGCTGAGTTTTCTCGATCGCGCCGAGGTCAAGGATTTGCTGGCCTACCTGCGCCTGATCGACAATCCGCGCGATGACGCGGCCTTTGTGCGCGTGGTCAACACGCCGCGCCGTGGCATCGGTGCCGGCACCCTGGAGCAGCTCGGCCAACTGGCCGGCCAGCGCCACCGGCCGATGCTGGGCTGCGCCGCCGACCCGGCCACGCTGAAGCAGTTGCCGGCGCGTCCGGCGGCGGCGCTGGCCGACTTCGCCGACCTGATTGCCAGCTTGCGCCAGCGCAGCCACCAAGTGCAGCCGGCCGATCTGGCCCGGGACATCATCGAGCGCACCGGCTACGCCGCCCACATCACCCAGGAGAGCGCCGAGGCCGAGCTGCGCCAGCGCCGCATGGGCAATCTGGACGAGCTGCTGGACTGGTTTCGCGCCATGCAAAAGCCCGGCGCCGGCGCCGGCGAGCTGTCGCGGCAACTGGCCCTGCTGAGCCATGCCGACCGCGACGATCCCGGCAACACGCTGCGCCTGATGACGCTGCACGCGGCCAAGGGCCTGGAGTTCCGCTTTGTGTTCATCGCCGGCTGCATGGACGGCCTGCTGCCGCACGAGGGCGCGATCGAGGAAGGCCGCCTGGACGAAGAGCGCCGCCTGCTCTACGTCGGCATCACCCGCGCCAGGGAACTGCTGACCCTGAGCTGGCCGGCACGCAGCCGCCGCTTCGGTGAAACCCAGGCCAACAAGCCCAGCCGCTTTCTCGACGAGCTGCCCGAGACCGACCTGCACTGGCAGGGCCGCGACCCGCAAGCCGATGCCGAGGTCACCCGCGAAACCGCCGAAGCCGCCTTCGCCAGAATGCGCGCTCTGCTGGCCGAGTGAGCTGGCCGAGTGGCAAGCTCGCCGTGCAACACCACTGCGGCCTCCCAGCCGATTGAATCGTGGTGGCCAGCAAGCCGCGACAACACAGGGCGACCGCCTGGATCAAGTCCAGTGGCTCAAGTCCTGGCGATTTCTTCTTGCGCCAACGTCAGCTGGATGTGCTGCGCCGGACTGATCGGGTCAAAACACCGCCGCCTTGCCTTGCCCTTGTGCGTCAGGACGGCAAGCATGTTTGCTGCAGGTATCCGGGCCTGGCGAATCAGCTCGGCGTCGCGCAAGTGCACACGATCAATGAACTCGCGATCGCGCGATTGCGAAGGATCGAAGTTCCAGCCAAATCGCCTTTCGACGAACGGGATGATGCAGGCTCCATGGGTGAGGAAAACCTCGAAATCGAACTTCGCCGTCAACTCGGTCACGATATCCTGTGCACGGATCCCTTCGCTGGAATAGGCCGCGTGGTCGACTTCCCGATAAACATCGCACACCCGTCCGGTGGACTGGTCGATACGCTGCGCTGACCGCAATTGCTGCCAGAAGCGCTCCACCTCCCGGCGCACGTCTGGCCAAAGCAGATGCCCATTGCGACCGACCACGTCGCTGGTGAGCAAGACCCCGTCCGTCGCCAAAGCCCGCGCCAAGTGTTCGCAAAACCCTGGCAACTGCTCGACATGGTGCAGGAACTGGTTGACCAGAATGATGTCCTGATCCTGGCCCATACCCTGGCGATTGCAGTCAGCAATGACGAATGACATGCGATCCTGCAGGCCACGACTCGCCGCCTGCTTGCGCGCAGTCTCGAGCAGCGCGGCATTGAGATCCAGGCAGGCAAAATGAAATTTTATGTCATGCGCCGCCAGAGCCGCCGCCAGGCCAATTTCCAACTCGCCGTTGCCGCTGCCACAACTGACAATGCGCAATGGACGGCCCGCAGCACGACTGGCCGCGGCAAGCAGTTCCTTGTGATACATATCCTCCGGACTGTCAAACCCGTGTGCCTGCAACATCGGCTGCACGTATCGGCTGGCCCAGTAGTGAAATATGGCTGGCAGTGTGTGCGCCTGGTGCGCCGGTGTCAGGCGAAAAGCCAGGCGTTCAGCCACACGCCGAATGGCGCCTGCCGCTTGCTTGGGCAAGTGCCGAATCAACGTGGCGATGACGGGTTTGCCGATCCGGCGCAATTGCTGCTTGACACTCATACTGCTGTTTTTTGACCCAGAACGCGGCTTGATGGTTCAAATGAGTTGCGTGGCCTTCAGCTCGCGCTTGAGGTAGGCGTAGTAGATCGGGGCGGCAACCACGCCGGGCAGGCCGAAGGCGGCTTCCATCGCCAGCATCGCCAGCAGGATTTCCCAGGCGTGGGCGCGGATGCGGGTGCCGACGATGTGGGCGTTGAGAAAGTATTCGAACTTGTGGATCGCGATCAGGAAGATCAGTGCCGCCAGCGCCACCCACACCGACATTGACAGCGCCACCAGCACGATCAGGGAATTGGAGATCAGGTTGCCGATCACCGGCAGCAGACCGAACACGAATGTGAGCAGCACCAGGGTCTTGGCCAGGGGCAGGTGGATGCCGGCCAGCGGCAGGCCCACCAGCACGAACAGTCCGGTCAGCACGGTGTTGAGCAGAGAAATGCGCACCTGGGCGAACACGATGTTGTGAAAGGCCGTCGACAGGTGTTCGCAGCGTGCCGACAGCGCCCGCGCCAGTGGCGCGTCATTGGATTCACTCCGCGCCGCATGCAGCGCCACCAGCGCACCCAGCACCATGCCCACCAGCAATTGCACGATCACACGCACGGTTTCCTTGCCGGCAAGCTGCAGGGTGTCGGTATGCCGTCCCAGCCAGTCGGTAAGCATCCGTTGCACTTCCGCGCTCGATGCCGGGAGTTGCCGGTCGATCCAGTGCGGCAGTTGCGCCCGCGCCTCGTCGATGATCGTCATCATGCGCTTGTACAGTTCGGTGGGGCTGCCCGCGTCACTCCGGAAGAACACCACGATGCCGATCACCAGCAATACCAGCAGCCCGATCACGACGACCGCCAGCAGCGCCACCGCGAGCCAGCGCGCCCGCTCGCCCGAAATCATGCGTTGCAGTTGCGGTGTCAGCGTATCGATCACCTCGTACACCAGCAACCCCGCCAGCAGCGCGGCCAGCAGGTGCAGATGCAGCACCAGCAGCAGACCGGCTGCGGCGATCAGGCAACTGGCAATGCGGGTGGAATGGTCGCGGCCGGAACTCATGGCCTGCAAGCTTGCAGCAAAGCGGCCACCGCCACAATGCCCGGTGCCATGACCAACACGGCGCACGCAGGTTCGTGTTCAGCAGCAGCCCGTGTGCCACGGCCCTCCATGGCCACCCCGGGCACTGTCCCCGATGCTGCGGCAACCGCTCATTCCTCGAAGCCATCCGTGAAGACCGGATCGTCGTGCGTGCACAGGATGGGCACCTGCCCGCGCTGCCAGGTGGCCGGACTCTGATGCACGATGTAGTCGACCACGTAGATGTCGTGCTGGTAGCCGGTGATCGATTTCTCCGTCAGATGGTAGGCGTAAGGGCGGGGGTTGTACGCGCAGTCATTGACCAGACCGGCGTACTGGTTGGCGAAGCCGCTGATGGCGCCCCCCAGGTCCAGGCCCCGGGTCCAGTAGCTGCTGGTTTGTGTCTCGCTGGTCAGCCCGGTGGCAAACTCCACCGAGCCTCCGGCGTTGACCGAGGCAACAAAGCCGGCCTGCAGATCAAACTCCGCACCCACATGGATGGCGCTGTCGAAGCTGGTGGTCTCGCCGGTCAGGTTGGTCTGGCTGTTGCTTAGGCTCCAGTTGACCGAGGCACTGCCGCCGACGGTGACGTTCGTCCATATCGAACTGGACCGCAAGTTGCCGTCGTTGGTGCAGGTGCCGGTATCCGGCCAGGGCGAGCGCGTATTGTTCCATGTGGCATCCCACAGCAGGTCGCCATGCACCTGGATGTTGCGGAACGCAGCGTGCACCGGGTCCCAGACCCGCGCCAGAAACTTGCCGTCGTGCAAATCGGCATCACAGACTGCATCCGGATAGCGCGGCGGATCGGCATGGACCGGGCCGAACGCCTGCAGTTCGGCAACGCGGATGGGCGCGGAGCCATCATGCTCCAGGCGGATATAGCGCGCCCTGGTCATGCGTGATGGATCGGTCGGATCACGGGTCCATGCGACCCAGCGGTCGTACACGCTGTGGTCGCTGGTCATGGGCTGGAAGACATGGACGTCCGCTTCCCGCCAGCGGTCGGGAAGCGGGCTGGCCGAGGTCACGATCCGGTAATTGGCGAGATCTGCCGCATGTCCGGCCGCAGGAAATATGCGGATATTGGAAATGTCCCGCACCTGCCCGAGATCCACCGTGAGGTAGGGGTGATCCACGTCACCCACCGACATGGCCGCCGTATCGAATTGGCCATCGGTCACCTTGTCGGCGCCCTGGCCAGGTTGAAAATCGGCGTCGCTGGTGACAGGGCGAAACAGCGCCATGCTTTCCCAATCCCGGTGCAGCGGCACCCACTGTGCCGGTGGCCGACCGGGGCCGGCCGCGGGAATGCTTGTATCCCATGCCAGGGCATCGGTACCCACCATATGCCGGGAGCCATCGATCTTCTGGCACATGCGCACCCCGCTGTCCGGTATCTGGCCGATGAAGGCCATGGACACGTCATAGGAATAGCAGTTGAATGCATTTTCCTCCAGGATCACCAGGGCATCACCCGCATTCTGGCTGTAGCCCTCGTTGACCTCGTGTTCCTGGCTGGTGCTGTGGATTGCACCGTGACTTTGCTGATAGCTGCGCCCCGCGGTGGCCTTGACTGTTGCCGAGACGCTACCACCCGGGGTGCTGACGGTAGCCCCGATGTAGCCGGAGATGTCGTGCGAGGTATACGAGCCGGCCTGTTTTTCAATGCTGCTGCCACCGGTCACGCTGCGCCCGAAAACGGCCTCCTTGTCGGCCTCCGCCTGCAGGTGCCGGAAATAGGGCGGCAACCAGATGACCTGGCGAATCTGCGGCTCTTCCACGCTGCGGCAATCCGTGCCCACCTTGACCTGCAGCGAATCGCCATCAAAATCGGGCACGACAAGCTGCAGCGTCTGCAATGGCCCGTAACCGTCGCGTGAATCGGTCTGGTGCGTACCCTTGAAGTACGGCTCCAGCTCTCCGCCCGGGCCATCGTCATCGTGCAATGTCCAGACCGAGCGCAGCAGGTTGGTGCCGTCAGTCGATGCCAGTGTCAGCACCTCCATCGCGCCGTCCTGGTCCAGGTCGCCCGTGGCCACGTTCAGCATTCGTGCGTTGTTGCCTGTCGGATGGCTGCCGAGATAGTCGGGGTGCTCGCGCAGCTTGTAGAAATACGGCACCAGCTTCACCTCGCTGGTGTGGGAGTCGGCCGCAGCCTGCACCGTGACCTCGGTGTTGTAGCTGGATATCCGGTCACGCTCATCGGTAATCGTCAGGCTCACCGGATAGGTTCCCGGTTGCGCGTATTCATGTGACGGGTTGGCCACGCTCACCGGAGCCGTGCCGTCGCCGAAATCCCATTGATAGGAATCCACCGGGCCGGTCGACGTGTCTTCGAAGCGCACGAAGGTGCTGTGCGCATCCCAGGAGAATGCCGCGGTCAGATCCACATCCGCCTTGTACGCGGCAAGTTGTATCTCCTGGGTGCCGGTCGCTTGCACCACGACAATTTCCCGCCCCAGCGCCATGTCGACGTTGGCCAGGGTGGCTTGAAAACTCACCGCGGACGAGGTCGTGTCGTTGGCCAGTATCGTGGAATCGAACGCCTGACCGTTGGGGCGGGTTGCAAGGCCGATCCAGGTCACGCGACCTTCGTTGTCGCGCGTGGTGATGAAGTGCTGCAGACGCATCGCGATCCTGGCGTTGCCTTCCCCGCCTTGCACGTATTCGATCAGGCTCACCAGCTCGGCCTGGGCGCTGTCGACCACGTCGCCGATCCGCACGTTGAGCGCACCCAGGGTATCGGGTGCGTCAGCCCCGCCATCGTCGTAGGTGATCTGCGCCAGGGATTGATTGAAAAATGCCGAGCCCACGCGCGTATTGCCGGCCACGGGTGCAAAAACCGGATTGGGGGAGTCGAACTCCAGCATGCGGTACCGGATCGACGGCTCTCCGCCGGGATAGAAAAAGCTGCCGATCAGGATCTGGTCGCGGCCATCGAGCAGCAAGTCACCGGTGGAAACATCCAGCGCGTCATCACTCCAGCCGGCACTCCAGCTCCCGGCAAACTCGCCGTTCTCTTGCGCGATGCCGCCATCGACATTGCCGGTGAGCACGAACACGCGCAGTGTGTCGGGATACAGTGCCACCACGGCCAATTCCTGCCGGCCATCGCCGGAACCATCCAGGTTTCCCTTGACCAGGCGCACTTCCTGCGGGTTGCTGCTGCCGGACCAGATCCAATGGTCCAGCCACTTCACGTGATCTTCGGCCGGCTTGTCATGTTCGAGTACATCGAGGCGGATGCCGCCGCCGGGGTTCTTGCTTGCGGTGACCAGCTCGTCCTGGCCGTCTCCATTGAGGTCGATTCCCAGCATGCCGTAGGTGGCTCCGGTGAATACACCGTCGGTGGTGCTGATCCAGGGCTCGAGTTGTGCACCCTGCGGGGGCGCCGGATCGTGCGGCCATTGCAGCATGTGCAACTCGCTCACGCCAGCGGTCACGGCCAGCTCGGCGAACTCCGATTCGCGGCCGATGAAAAGCTGGTCACCGAATGGCGAGGCATTGCAATCGAGGGGTTGGCTGGTGAAATTGACAAAACGCGGCAATGCCGGCGCATCGGCGCTGCCGGCATCAGCGATCGGTGCCGCCGAAATGACCAGTACAATGAAACCCAGTACCCGCATGAACCGTCCGGCCCGGTGGTGACCGGGCTTTCGGCGGCACCTGGCGTGCCGGTCGGCGTGACAACCTGGCGTATGCTGTCGATGGCTGCGAGACATGACTTTCTCCCGTTTGTTGGTGGCAAGCCGGAGCGCTTGCAAACGGCAGACAGCAAGCACTTCCCAGGCCCTCAACACCAAAAACGACGGACTGCACCGAATCACCTCATCCGGTCGGCTATCCGGGCAGTTTCGTTCCCCGCACCGCCGGAATGCGCGACTGCCGGGCAAGCCGCCCGTGGACGGATCAGAACCCGTACTTCAGGAAGCCGCCATCGACCGCCAGGATCTCGCCGGTGATGTAGCTGGCCGCAGGCAGGCACAGGAACGCCACCGCGGCGGCCACTTCCTCCGGCTCGCCAATGCGGTCGAGCGGCGTACGGTCGAGCACGTCGTCCAGATAGTCGCTGTCGGCCAGGGCGGTCTCCGAACGGCGGGTGCGGATGTACCAAGGCGACACGGCGTTGACGCGGATGCCGTCCTCGGCCCACTCGCAGGCCAGGTTGCGCGTGAGCTGCTCCAGCCCGGCCTTGGCCATGGCATAGGGCGTGCCGGTGCCGACGTGGGTGCGCGCGGCGGCCGAGCCGATATTCACGATGGCCGCGTTGGCGTGGCGGCACAGGTGCGGATGCGCCAGGCGGCACATCGCGAAGGTGCTCATCAGGTTCAGTTCCAGCAGCACGCGCGCTTCGCCTTCGGTGTAGTCCAGCGTGGCGCGGATGGTGTTGCCGCCGACATTGTTGACCAGCAGCGACAGCGGCTCGTCGAGATCGCTGATCCAGTCGAACACTGCCAGGCGGTCCTCGCTGTCGGTCAGATCGGCCGCAAAGGTCCACAAGCCGGCATCAGGGAATTGCTCGGCCAGGTCGTCGAATGCCGCATCCAGCGCATCCTCGTGGCGTGCCACCATCAGCACGCTGGCGCCGCGCCCGGCCAGCTCGCGCGCGCAGGCCAGGCCAATGCCGCTGCTGGCACCGGTCACCAGCACGGCCTGCCCGTCCAGCCGCCAGCGGGGATCATCAATGCTCATGGCCGCGAGCATACTCGATCAGGGCACATTGCATTGCACTGCATTGCGCGGGACACTGGGCTCATTCATCAGGAGAACCGCCATGAGACTGCTGCTGATTGCCGCGTCTGCCCTGCTGCTGGCCGCCTGCTCCAAGCCACCCCAGCCACAAGCCGAAAACGATCATGCTGCCGCGCCCGCCCAGGCTGCCAGCACGCGCAAGGCCACGCCGTTCGACAACATGCTGAAAGCCGAAGACAAGGCCCGCGGCGTGGAAAAGACCCTCAAGGATGCCGACGACAAGCGGCGCAAGGAACTGGACCAGATGGGCGGCTGAGCGCCCGACTTACCGCACTACCCGGGCATACCCTTAGCCCGGATGCAGCGCAGCGGAATCCGGGACAAGGCCACGGTCAGTCCCGTCGCACCCTGGACCCGACGACTCGACGCGCCTCGGAAAATCCCGAGTCCCGAGTCCCGAGTCCCGAGTCCCGCAAAAAGGCTACCGCACCTTGCAAAAGCAGTAAGCCATGACATGCGGCTGGCCGGGCTTGAGCCGACTGAGCATTTTCAGCGGCTGCGGCAGGTCGGCCAGGTGCAGCCAGGCAGACGGAATGCCGATGCCCAGGGCCTGAACCAGTGCTCCACCTTCGCCGCGTCCGAACTGCATCAGCAGGCGCTCGACCGGATTGAGTGGCCGCTGGATGTACTTGACGTGATAGTCGCTGCCCAGCTTGGCCATTTTTGCGGCCAGGCCGGTGGCATCCTGCAGGCCGCCGAGCTGATCAACCAGGCCGCGATCCAGAGCCTGCCTGCCGCTCCACACGCGGCCCTGGGCCACCGCGTCGACGGCCTCGAAACTCTGGCCGCGCGCGGCCGCGACGTGACCGACAAAGTCGCGGTAACCCTTGTTGATGATGCTCTGGATGACCCTGCCCACGCGCGGATCGAGCGGCCGGCGGAAGTCGAAGGCCCCAGCCCAGGGCGTGGTGCCGACGCCGTCGGTATGCACGCCGAGCTTGGCCAGGGTGCCGGGGATTTCCGGATACAGACCGAAGATGCCGATCGAACCGGTGATGGTATTGGGCTCGGCCAGGATCTTGTCCGCGTTCATGCCGATCCAGTAGCCGCCGCTGGCCGCGACATCACCCATCGACACGATCACCGGCTTGCCGGCCTTGCGGGTCAGTTCGACCTCGCGGCGAATCTGCTCGGCCGGATACACGGCGCCGCCGGGCGAGTCGATCCTGAGCACCAGCGCGGCGCTGTGGTCATCGTTGCGCACCTGGCGGATCTGCGCGGCAGTCGAATCACCGCCAATACTGCCCGGCGGCTGGTTGCCGCCGCTGATTTCGCCTTCGGCCACGACCACGGCCACCTGCTTGCCGGGCAGCAGGCCGGGCTTGGAGGTGGTGGCGGCGAGATAGCGGTCCAGGTCGATCTGGCGGAAACCGTCCCTGCCCTCGGGTTTGCCCTGCTGACGCAGCCAGGCGCGCATCTCGGGCTTGCTCATCAGGGCATCGACCAGGTGCTGGCTTTTGGCCAGATCGGCCAGCGAGCCCTTGGCCGCCTCGACCTCGTCCGGCAGCGCCGCGATGTCGGCCCGCAACTGGTTCGGAGCGATCTTGCGGTTGGCGGCGACTTCATCCAGCAACGTGTCCCACAGGCCGCCCATCCAGTAGGCATCGGCTTTCCTGGCCGCGTCGGATGCGTGGTTCAGCACAAAAGGCTCGGCCGCCGACTTGTAGGTGCCGACCCGGAACAGGTGCACCGTGACACCGAGCTTGTCGAGCAGGTCCTTGTAATAGGCGCGGTAGCCGCCGATGCCGGTCAGCAGCACGCCGCCTTGCGGGTCGAGCACGATGCGGTCGGCGTGCGCCGCCAGGTAGTACTGCGCCTGCTGCATGCCGGCCGACCACACGTAGATTTTCTTGCCGGCCGCCTTGAAGCGGTCCAGGGCCTTGCCCACTTCGCGCAGCGCCGCGTAACCACCCACCTGCAACTCATCCGGCAACAACAGCATGCTGGTGATGCGCGAATCGGCGGCCGCGCGGTCGATGCCGCGCAGCAGGTCGCGCAACTGCACCTGGCGCGGCGCCTCGTTGCCCAGCCCCGCCAGTGCGCGTTGCACCGGATCGATGCTGTACTGCTCGACCAGCAAGCCGCGCGGCTTGAGCACCAGCACGCTGTGGTCGGCCACGGTCGCCACTTCGCGATGTGCCATGCCGCCAAACAACAGCGCCAGCAGCCCGAAGAAAATCAGGTTGAGGATCACGATGCGGGTGATGTTGATGCCGCGTCCGATCACGCGCAGAAAGCCCAGGAAGCCGCTGGAATTGCTCATTAGCCGGAATTCATGTCAAAGAGAGCGTCAGAGTAGCGCAAGCCCGCTGCCACTCCAACGGATAGCACCCGACGGTGATGCCGCGCCGGCTCGTAGCCGGGAGACCGAGCATCGCGCCAATCGACACTTTTTGCGGTGGATGCGCGCGCACCCGCGCTTATCCACCCTGCGGCGGTGCCGCGCCGTCGCCAAGCGAGGGTGGCAAATCCCGCCACAACCAGGGCCGGCGCAGCATCCAGGCAAAACGCCACAGCAGTAGCGCGGCGGCGGCGCTGAGGCCCGCGATCAGGCCCATCCACATGCCGCGCGCGCCAAGCTCGGCACGGAAAGTCAGCCACCAGCCAATCGGCATGCCGACCAGCCAGTAGGCAAAGGCGGTCAGGAACATCGGCACGCGGGTGTCCTTGAGCCCGCGCAGGGCCCCATTGGCCGCGACCTGCAGCCCATCAGCGAGCTGGAAGATGCCGGCCAGCACCAGCAGCCGGGCTGCCATCGCCACCACTGCCTGGTCATCGCTGTACAGGCCGGCAATGGCATGCGGCAGGCCCAGCATCAGACCGCTGGACAGGGTCTGGGTGAGGACAATCAGCAGCACTCCGGCCGCGAAGGCGCGACGCACCCCGTCATGGTCGCGGCGCCCCGCCGCCCGGCCCAGCCGGATCGTGATGGCCATGGCCAGGCCCAGCGGCACCATGAAGGCCACCGCCGCCACGTTCAGCGCCACCTGGTGGCTGGCCACCGCATCCTCGCCCAGGGTGCCGATGGCCAGCGCCGCGGCCACGAACAGGCCCGATTCCATCAGCACGCTGATGCCCATCGGCGTTCCCAGGCGCAGCAGCTTGCCGATCACCATGCGATCCGGGTGCGGCCAGCGCGCGGGCCAGCCCAGATCGCGGAAACCGCGGTTGAAGAAGATGTAGCTCGCCATGCACAGCACTTCCAGCCACATCACGCAGGCCGTGGCGATGCCGCTGCCGCGCGCCCCCAGGGCCGGCAGCCCCAGCTTGCCGTACATCAGCACGTAGCCGGTCGGAGCCAGCACCGCCAGACCGGTCAGGCCGGTGACCATGGTCGGCCAGGTGATCGACAGACCCTCGGGCAGACCGCGCAGGGCGAAGTAGATCGCCAGCGCTGGTGCGCCCCAGGCAATCGCGTGCAGGAAGGCATCGACATCCGGGTACAGGGCCGGGGCCACACCGATCATGCGGATCAGCACCGGACCGCCAAAACGCAAACCGAGCAACAGCAGCAAGCCGGCGCCCAGCGCCAGCCAGACCGCCTGCTGGAACAGCGGCGCGACCTGGCCACGCAATCCGGCCCCGTCCAGTTGCGCCACGCTGGCCGGCAAGGCCAGCATCAAGCCCACCGCCACACTCACCGACAGGCTCCACAGGCTGGCACCGATCGCCACCGCCGCCAGCGTATGCGCACCGTAGTGCCCGGCCAGCATTGCATCCACCAGGCTCATGCCCACCGCCGACAACTGCCCTACAATCAGTGGCAGCGCCAGTCGCAGGGTGATGCCTGCCTCGGCCAGCTTGGGGAATGGGTTGCGCATGGGAAAAAACCTCGAAGAAGCCGGCGATTCTAACGCCCTCGTCACGCCACCGACCGCCCTGCCGCCAGCAGCGCCAAGCCACTGCGCCAACTGTGGCGCGCTTTTGCGAGGGCCGATCTGCCACGAATGCGGCCAGAAGGCACACAGCCCGCTGCAGCACCTGGGCGCCTTGATCGAAGACATCGCCGACAGCTTCTTCGATTTTGACAACCGCCTGTTTCGAACCCTGCCAGCCCTGTACCTGCGCCCCGGATTTTTGACCCGCGAGTATTTTGCCGGGCGTCGCATCCGCTACCTGCCACCGTTTCGGGCCACCTTCTTGCTGTCGGTGCTGGCCTTCCTGGTGATCCAGCTTGTTGTCGACGGCAGCACGCTGGACATCAAGACCACCGGCACCACGGCGTTCAGCGGCGCAAACACCCCCGCCGAAGTGCGCCAGATGCTGGACAGGCAACTGGCCGGCCTGGACCAGGCAAGCCGGGAAACCGGGCCAATCGCCGCGGCCGGCATCGAGACCGCACGGGCCGAACTCAAGCATCAGGCCGACATGCGTCTCCGCGCCCTGAACAGGTCGAAGTCGCCAGACAGCAGCGAAACTCCGACCGCGATCGAATCGCTCTGGCTTGATCGCATTGCCGACGCCCAATCGTTGACCGAAGTCCAGGATCTGACCCCGCAAGCCATCGCTGCCATCGACAAACAGGTCGCCATGGCCCCTACCGGCGAGGTTGCCGATGCGCTGGGGGCGCTCAAGGGCCAGGTGTACCGGGCGGCAGGGGAGCGCGTAGCCGCACTCGCCGGCCCGGATGAGCCGCAAAGCACGGAAACCCTGGCCGGCACCCATTCGAGCCTGCTCCACAGGTTTGGCCGGTCCTACGCACAGCGCGTCAGGCTCAACCTTCTGCAGATCCGCTCCGAACCGGCCGCGCGCCAGCGCATGCTGGCGGCCATGTTCAATGTCTCGCCGGCCGTGCTGCTGGCGATGCTGCCCGTATTTGCCCTGCTGCTGAAAATCATGTACCTGTTCAAGCGGCGGCTGTACTTCGAGCATCTGATCGTGGCCCTGCACAGTCATGCCTTCATTTTCCTGTCCCTGTTGATGCTGACATTGCTCGGTCTGGCGCGCGGCGCCCTGGCATCGGTTGCCACGTGGACCCAGGCCCCGCTACTGTGGCTGATGTGGACGATGGGCCTGTGGATACCGATGTACCTGTTGCTGATGCAAAAGCGCATCTACCGGCAGGGCTGGGTGCTGACGATCGCCAAGTATTCGGTGCTCGGTCTGGCCTATTCCATGCTGCTGACCTTCGCCCTGGTCGCCGTCGTTCTGGTGGCTTTGGGCAGCATGTAATGCTGTCGTCCGGCGCACGGACAGCGCGTCCAAACCCATGACTTTGCGCGGTTTTTGCGCCGTTCAGCAAAAGCCGCGCACGCAATGTTGTGCACAGCCGCATTTTTGCCCCGGGTGCGGTTCGGCCGGGGCGCTCCACGCCACACAGTGGGCGCAGGGAATGATGTACAAGCAATTGTTTCAAAAGGATTTCTATCATCTGGTTAAATTTTGGCCAATGTGACGTGGCGCACGTCAGCATGCGCCCCGCGCGGGCCTGCCCACATGTCCGTCCACAGACTTATCCACAGATTCTGTGGATAAGCGGGAAACCTCAAGCATGCCGAGCACTTGGCCGGGTTTTCTGGAAAAATTCTGGAAATGGCGCGCAAGTCGCGCGTCACCCGAGACGGACGCGGCTCCCGCACCCGGAACCACCCCGCTACACTGTGCCGCATGCCACTGATCCTGCGGGTTGCGCTGCCCGTACCCCTGCCGCAACTGTTCGATTATCTGCCCGTCCCCGGTACCGACATTGCGGTCGGGATGCGCGTGCGCGTGCCGTTCGGCCCGGGCAGCAAGGTCGGTATCGTGGTGGCGCACGGCGAGGATTCGGACCAGCCCGCGGAGCGGCTGAAGCCGGTGCAGGCAGTACTGGACGCGGCGCCCCTGTTCACACCGGAGCTGATTGCGAGCCTGCACTGGGCCGGCGACTACTGGCTGGGCAATCCCGGCGATGTCTGGCTCGGCGCGCTGCCGACCTGGTTGCGTGGCAGCCGCGAACCGCCGCAGCTGGGGATCAGTCACTGGCAACTCGGCAAGGCCGGCTGCGCCGCGCTGGAGGCCGCCACGCGGCGCGGGCGCAGCCGCGAGTTGCTCGAAGCACTGGCGGACCGGCCGCTCGGTTCAGCCGAACTTGATATTCGCCTGCCCGGCTGGCGCGCCGCAGCCCGGCGCCTGCGCAAGGCCGGGCTGATCATCGAACGCGAAACCGAACCAGAAACCAAGCCGGCCGAGGCCGGCCCGGAGCTCAGTGCCGAGCAGCACGCCGCCACCACTGCCATAATGGACGCATGGGGACAGTTCGGTACCTTTGTGCTGGATGGCATCACCGGCAGCGGCAAGACCGAGGTCTATCTTGCGCTGATGCAAAAGGCCCTGGCCGAGAATCGGCAGGTTCTGATGCTGGTACCGGAGATCGGCCTGGCGCCGCAGACACTGGCGCGGCTCAGCGCACGCTTGGGCGTACCGGTCGAGGTGCTGCACTCCAATCTGGCCGAAGGCGATCGAGCCCGGGCCTGGCTGCGCGCCCGCGAAGGCCGTGCCCGGGTGATTGTCGGCACCCGCTCGGCGGTGCTCACACCATTGCCCAAAGGCGGGCTGATCGTGGTCGACGAGGAGCATGACAGCTCCTACAAACAGCAGGAAGGCTTCCGCTATCACGCCCGCGATCTGGCCCTGGTACGGGCGCGCGAACTGGGCGTACCCGTGATACTGGGTTCGGCCACGCCATCGCTGGAGAGCCTGGCCAATGTCGCCGCCGGCCGCCACCGCCTGCTGCGCCTGACCGAGCGCCCGCAACAACGGCCATCGCCGCGCATCCACGTGCTCGACAGCCGCGGTCCACGCGCACCGCACGGCGTCGGGCCCGGCCTGCTGGAACACCTTGACCGTTGCATTGAACGCGGCGAACAGGCGCTGGTATTCCGCAACCGGCGCGGCTTCTCGCCGGTACTGATCTGCCAGGCCTGCGGCTGGCACGGCGAGTGCGAGGCCTGCGACCGGCCGCTCACCCTGCACCGCGCCCAGGGCCGGCTGCTGTGTCACCACTGCGGCCACTGGCAGCGCGTGCCGCAGCCGTGCCCGGGCTGCGGCCAGGACACGCTGAAGGCCCGCGGCTACGGCACCGAGCGGATCGAGGATTTTCTCAAGCAGCGCTACCCGGACATTCCGGTGCTGCGCGTGGACAGCGAGACCACGCGCCAGCGCCGGGCCTTCGAGAAGCTGCTCAAGCGGCTCGATGCCGGCGGCCCGGTGATCCTGGTCGGCACCCAGATGCTGGCCAAGGGCCATGACCTGCCGGGCCTGACCCTGGTCGCCATCAGCGGCGTCGACGAGGGTCTTTTCAGCGTCGACTTCCGCGCCAACGAGAAGCTGGCGCAATTGATCGTGCAGGTGGCCGGCCGCGCCGGCCGCGCCGACAAGCCGGGTGCGGTCGTGCTGCAGACCCACTTTCCCGAGCACCCGCTGCTGCGAGGTCTGTTGCAGCACGGCTATCGGCACGTTGCAGAGCAAATGTTGCGTGAACGCCGCGCCACCCAATTGCCACCCTTCAGCCACCAGGCGCTGCTGCGCGCTCGCGCCGCCAGGCCCGAGGCACTGGAGACATTTCTCGATCAGGCGATGACTGCGCTGCCAGGCGATGAAGCGGTTCGCGCCCTGGGTCCGCTGCCCGCACCCATGCCGCGCCGCGCCGGCCAGCACCGCGGCCAGATTCTGCTCGAAGCCGATCAGCGTGCGCGCCTGCATACCGTGCTGCGCGTCTGGCGCGAGGCGCTGCACGGCATCAAGCACCCGCGCGCGCTGCACTGGTCGATCGATGTCGACCCGGTGGATCTGTATTGAGAGCCGGGAATCGGGGTTCGGGAATCGGGAGGCTACTGGCTACAGGAACTGCACTGGACCGCAGGGTGGACAAGCGCAGCGCATCCACCAATCTGGATGCTTTGTCGCGGCAGGTGAGACGGGCTCGCGTACACTGTACGCATGCCGATGCCCTTGAACGAGATTTTGCTGATTGCGCTGTGCGCGGCTGCCGCGGTGCTGCTGATTCTGGTGATCGTGCTGCTGGTGCGCGCCCGCGGCGGAGAGCTTGCCGAAAAGCTGGCCGCGCTGCGCGAGGACAACGAACGCCTGGAGCGCGCGCTGCGCGAGGAACAGCGCAGCGGGCGCCAGGAACTGGCTTCGGCTTTTGGCGACTTTCGCCAGCAGGTGGAGCAGCAGCTCGGCACGGTCAGCGGCCATCAGCGCGAGCGCATGGAACAGTTCGCCTTGCAGTTGCGCCACAGCCTGGGCGATCTGGGCGAGCGCAACGACAAGCGCCTGGCCGAGCTGCGCGCGACGCTCGACACGCAGCTCAAGAGCCTGCAGCAGGACAACAGCAAGCAGCTTGAGAAGATGCGCGCCACGGTCGACGAGAAGCTGCAGAAGACCCTGGAAGAACGCCTGGGTCATTCCTTCAAGCTGGTCTCCGAACGCCTGGAAGCGGTGCAGCGGGGTCTGGGCGAAATGCAGGAGCTGGCCACCGGGGTGGGTGACCTCAAGCGCGTGCTGGTCAACGTCAAGACCCGTGGCACCTTTGGCGAAGTCCAGCTCGGTGCGCTGCTGGAACAATTGCTGGTGGCCGAGCAATACC